>NZ_CP031697.1:3073333-3380666 GCF_004136375.1 Xanthomonas oryzae pv. oryzae | reverse complement strand
GCGATGGTATTGGGCAGCGTGAGCTCCCGCGGACTGACTGCCGTTACGCCCGCGCCCACGCCAAGCCCTTGGGCCGGACCACTGAGTATCCGGTAGCGTGCGGCGATGCGGCCGCTGTTGTCGGGCCCCCGTGCGACCCGATCGCCAGGCGATGTGCCGTCGTCGCGTGTATCGGTATGGGCGTAGTTGGCCAATAACGAGAAGGCCAGGCTGGGTTCCCACACCATGTCCATTTCCAGGCCGCGTGCGCGTTGTTGGCCACTCTGGATGTAGTAGCCCGCATTGTCGGGGTCGGCGACCGTCACATTCTCACGCGTCTGCCGGAACAGCGTGACGGTGCCGGAAAGGCCGCTACCGGGCCAGGTAGACCTCGGCCGGAAAGCCGCGAACGATGGGTGGGATGAACAGGTTCTCGTCCGAACGCGTCGGCGTGATCCCGGAGACATTGACCAGCGCCTCGCCCAGCGTGCGCCGATCCTGTTCCTGTAGCAGGGTGCTGGTGATGACCTGCACCGATTGCGGCACTTCGGTGAGCGGGGTGTGGGTGCGGGTGGCTGCGGAGGTCGTGGGGGTCGTATAAGCGCCACGTGTTGCAGTGACTTCCACTGGCGTGAGTGTCCAGCTGGGCGCGGTATCGTCTGCTGGCTGGGCTGTCTCTGCCACGTCGTCTTCGGCGTCAGCGGCCGGCATCAGGCAGGCAAGCGCCGCCAGGATGGCCGCATGCAAGATCGTCTTGTGGGTCATGGCAGGTTGCGATGTGTCTGGATCGGCAATGCGTCAGATAAGGTCGTGAGCCGGCAGGTTGCGCGATGCGGCGCTCATTCGGCGGGTGGCCGAATGGCTCAAAGGCGCCGCCCGCGTCCTGCGCGGCGTCACGACCCGGTTGCAGGAACGCTCAGTGCTTGCCGGTGGCAGCGTCGTAGCGGGTATTGACCTGATTCCAGTTGACGACCTGCCACCACGCCTTGATGTAGTCGGCGCGCTTGTTCTGGTAATGCAGGTAGTAAGCGTGTTCCCAGACATCCAGCGCCAGCAGTGGCGTGCCACGTTCGGCGACCACGTCCATCAGTGGGTTGTCCTGGTTGGGCGTGGTGGTGATGGCGAGCGAGCCATCCGGCTTGAGGATCAGCCAAGCCCAGCCCGATCCGAACAGCTTGGTCGCCGTCTCGGTGAACTTGGTCTGGAATGCCTCCTGCGAACCAAAGGTCTGCACGAGTTTTGCCTTCAGTGCCGGCGACGGGCTGCCGCCTTTGCCCGCGGGCGCCATCAGTGTCCAGAACAGGCTGTGGTTGTAGTGTCCCCCGGCGTTGTTGCGCACTGCAGCGTCATAGCGCGACACGCTGGCCTGGATGTCTTCCAACGAGGTGCTGGCCAATGCCGGGTAGTCCTTTACCTTGGCGTTGAGATTGTCCACGTAGGCCTTGTGATGGCGATCGTGATGGATCTCCATCGTGGCTGTGTCGATCGCCGGTTCAAGTGCGTTGCTGGCATAGGGCAGGGCGGGCAACGAGAACGGTGCCTGCACGGGATCGGCAGCCGAGGCCAGACTGGCCGTGGCCAACAGGGCGGTCGCAAACAGCGACCGGAGGGCGAGTCGTTTCATGCTTATTGCTCCAGTAAGTTGGGAGCCAGGCTCCCGGAATGCCCGGCAATCGGGCGATGCAAACACCTGCGTGTATCAGTCCAGCCATCGGAACAGCGGTGATCGCGGCCTGATCCAGCGGTCGAACGTCCAGATCACAAGAAGTGAAAAGAACACCAGTGGGAGCGCGATGGCGGTTGCGGCGGCCAAGGCCAAGGCGAGTAGCCAGCGATGCGGCGTGTGGTGGCCCGCTCCAGGCGCGCCGATGCGGCCGGCCGGCTTGCGCCGCCACACCACATCACCATCCCCGAGGCGCAGAGCACGACAATGCCGACGCAGGCAAACAACATCAAGGTGCCAACGCCAGAACAGCCGGTGCCGGTCTCGCCGCGCAGCATCGGCAAGCTGGAGGTCCGCAGGGCCGGAAGGGATCTTCGGGGCCATGTCAGAACCGCGTCCGCAAGGTCAGCTCGATGCTGCGGGGAGCACCGAGGTAGATGTGGGTGGACGGATAACCGGAATACGTGCCGTACAGCGCGTCGCTGAGGTTGCGCACACGCAGCACGGCCGAGACGCGCTGCCAGTCGTAGCCGAGCCATGCATCGAAGGTCGTGTGGCCAGCGACATGGATGGTGTTGGCGTTGTCGGTAGAGAAGCCGCCAACGTTGCGGCTGGATGCCCCGAGCGAGAGCGGCACGCGCAGGAAGCGGTAGCTGGCCGCCAGGGTTGCGCTGCCGTCGGGAACATTGGGAGGACGCTTGCCGCTGCGGTCGGCGCCACCGGCCTCCAGCAGCCGGTCATAGCGCGCTGTGCCGTAAGCGGCCGCCAGATCCAGTCGCAAGCCCCGGGTGAGCTGCGCCTGTGCGGACAGCTCCACGCCTTGGGAGGACTGCGCGCCGCCCTGGACGCTGATGCTTGGGTTGGCAGGGTCGCGGGTCAGAATGTTGTCCCGCTCGATTCTGTAAGCCGCTGCTGTCCACTCGATACGCTTGCCCCATGCGTTTGCCTTGATGCCCGCCTCAAGCGATTTCCCCTTGCTGAGATCGAACACGCCGGCGGCCGGTCGCATGGTCAGCAGGGTGGAGACCGGACTCACCGCAGTGGCGTAGTGCCCATACAGCTGCACCTCCGGGGTCAGGTCGAACACCGTGCCCACACGCCAGGAGAAGGGGCGGTAGTCGGGACGGAACGACGCCACGTTGCCGGTGTTCACATCGCGGATATCACGCGAAAGTTGAATCTTCTCAACGCGCGCGCCTGCGAGCAGGCTCCACCGGGCGGTCAGGTTGAGCGCGTTCTCGGCGAACACGGCCAAGGTGCGCAGGCGGGAGTCGAAGATCACGTTGTTGCCCGCCCCCGGAAAGTTGGCGGCCGATCCATCCGGGAAGACGCCAAGTACCGGATCGAGCGGCGAGACCGGCGTGGTCACCCCGGTTTGTCGCGGGGTGTGGAACTTGGTGTCGTTGTGCTCCATTCCGGCGGTGAAGCGGTTGCGATGCCCGCCGAGCCGGCCGTCGAACGACAGCGCGAGGCGTTCGTTCCAGAACCGCTGGTCGTGCTGGATCCGCTCAGCGGTTCTGGACAATTGCCCCGTCGCGGGGGTGTAGATCCACTTGTCGGAGTAGAAGAAGTCCCGATCGGCCTGATACCAGCTGAGATCGTTCTGCAACGACCAGTGGTTGCCGAGCGGAAGATCCACACGCCAGCGCAGCAAGTCGCTGTTGGCCCCGGTGGCCCCGCCCAGGGCGCCTTCGCCATAAAGCACGGACGCCGGGCCGCGCAGTACTTCGACCCGCTCCAGACCGACGGTGTCCAGATTGCGGGTGACGATCGTCGATGCACCCAGCCGCACGCCGTCGTGCAAGACCGAGATCGTGTTACCGCTGAACCCACGCATGGTGACCACGGCGGGGTTGCCCGGCACATTGCCGACCATGGTGCCGGCAACCATGTCGAACACCTCGCTGGTGGTGCGTGCTCCCTGGGTGGCGATGTCAGTGTGGTCAATGACCTGCAGGGATGCAGGCGTCTCGCGCTGGGTCAGTCCCAGGCGGCTACCGACGGCCTCAGGTGACTCCAGCCGTCGTTGGCGCTGTCCTTGCACCTTCAGTGTGTCCAGCGTCGTGGCCTCGGCATCGGTGCGCTGTTCACTGGTCTGTGCGTTCGCCGCTGGCGCGCAGAATCCGCTGATGGACAACAGCAGCATGCCGTGTCGAGGCAACGTGCTGGATGCGAACTTGGAGATCGTCATGGATGAACTTTCAAGAGGCATGGCATGCCGCTGCAAAACGCGTGGACAGGCGCACGCGGGCTGCTGACCATCGGGCACAGCAGCGAGATGCCGCGACCACCCAGCGTCGAGGCACGCAAAAGCGCCGGCAGCTAGCCGGATGTCAGGCGGGAAGGGCTGCATCCAGTTGCACGCCTCCTGCCCCGGGCATCCTGAGAGCCAAGGTGGGCATGCATCGATAGAAAGGCGCTGTACGCATCAGGACGCGCGCTGGATCAGCAGGCGAGGGCGAGCGGCTGCCCGCGTGCGCCCAGCGTCCCCGTTGCAGGGATGCGCCGCGTCGCGATCAGGCCGGCCAAGGCCCGGAACACCGGCGGCCAGATGGGCAGCCACAGAACCAGGGCCACCAGCAGGCTGATCAGCCGGGCGGCAATCAAACAGTATTCGCAGTCCACGCCCATGTCATGCTCGGCGTGGGAGCCGGCGGACCTCGATGGCCTTGTATCCGCATCTGCTGCGTCCGCAGAACCGGGCGCCATCGTCATCGGCATGGCGTGGTGCATGGCATGCCCCATGGCATGGTGCATCTGCTGCATATCGGCCGGCTGTGGTGTCGCCGGCTGCATGTCCAGGTGATGCCCTGCATGCGCAACCGGCACTTGAACGGAAACTGCCATCGGATGCGCAAGCGCCCGGCTGATCAGCGAGGCGACCACCACCAAGAGCATCGCCAAGCATGCCCATGCGTACAGCCAGCGGTAGAGGATAAGAGCGTGCAAGGCTCGGATTCTACGGGATCTAAGACCGATGTCAGGAGCCAGATGTTTTGTGCCAAGCATCTGCAACCGTTTCTCGCATGGCTTGCAGGGCTTCCACGATTCCTCCTCATGGCCGACGCATGGCCGAGCATCCGAAGTCAGGACAAGGCGCGCAGGCAGATCAAGGTTATGCCCGGCACGGCCGTGTGCAGCGGTCAGCAAGCATCGCGATGCCGAGCAAGCAAACGGCACTGCGCCGCAGGGGCGCAGCTGGCGGATGCTTTGATGGGCACTCGCCGCCGAGGGCATCAAACGAAAAATGCAATGAAAAATTTTGCCCTGTGCGTGCTGGTGCTGTCTGCCCTGCGCCTGGCTGCATGCCAGCGCTCGCACACCCCGGTGCTGACGAGGCACCATCTGCGCGGGCGTCCGCGTCCACGGCCCCGACTGCTGCTGCGTCAGTTGTGGCGAAAGATGCTTGGTCGCGCGCAACGCCGCTCGGCGTCCCGGTCGCAGGCGGCTATATCACCTTGCGCAACGCCTCCTCTGCACCGGACCGCCTCATCAACCGGGTGAAGCAAAGGACCGCAGGCGGCATCGCGGTCTATCCGCTGGCCTGCTCTGCGGCGGCTTGCAACATGGACTGGCGATGACCTAAGCACGCGATACCTTGCCGCGCGCAAGCGTGGCGAGCCGGCTTCCCAGCGTAGATGCCTTTACAACGCCGCGGGCCCTGTTGCGCAGCAGAATGTGTTGCCGCGTGGGCTGTGATACTTACGTTTTCCACTGCATGAGAAGGATGTAATTGCATCTGCGCAAAAGGGGACGCAAGCGGAGGAAAACCGGGTCGCCGCAACCACACCGGATATTTTCGTGTCACTTGGCGCGGCGTTGTTGTTCGATCGTTGGAGCGACAGACATCCGCCGAAGCCGATCACGATTGAGAGAGCATGATCGAAATGAACTGCATGCCATTCGCACGCAACCGCAGCACGCTGTCCGCCGGTATCGCCATCGCCTTGTTCGCGAGCGCGGCTTCCAGCGCCGCCGTCGCCCAGCAGGCCGACGGCACGCCGGCGCCCGCGGGCCAGGCCGCGTTGCAGGCCACGGATCTGGACGCGGTGACGGTGACCGGCTACCGCTACGCGATCGAAAAAAGTCTGGAGCACAAGCGCAACGCCAACGCCGTGGTCGATGTGATCACCGCCGAGGACGTGGGCAAATTCCCCGACAAGAACGTGGCCGATGCGCTGCAGCGCGTGCCCGGCGTGGTCATCAGCCGCGACGGCGGCGAAGGCAAGAACGTCAGTGTGCGCGGCCTGTCCTCGGAGCTGGTGCTGACCGAATTGAACGGCAACTACATCGCCACCGCCGAATCCAACGGCGACCCGACGCGCTCGTTCAACTACACGCTGCTGCCGTCGAACCTGCTGGGCAGCGCGGAACTGTACAAGACCCCGGAAGCACGCATCGACGAAGGCGGCATCGGCGGCACGGTGATCCTGCAGACGCGGCGCCCGCTGGAACTGGAGCCACATTCCGGCTTTGTCTCGGCAGAGGGCACCTGGTCGGATACCAGCAAGAAGACCGACGGCCAGTTCTCCGGTTCGTACTCATGGCACGACCAGGACAACCGCTTCGGTGTCTTCGTGGGTTACACGCAGCAGAAGCGCACCGCGCGCACGCTCAATGCCAGTACCGAAAGCTGGCAGTGGTACGGCCGCGACGAAGTCGGCCCGGCGGTCGACGTCAACGGCAATCGCTCGGACTTCAACGCCAACTGGTGGGGCGGGACCGGTTTCTGGGACCAGAACGGCAATTACGCCACCGGTTTCATGATGCCGACGGCGGTCAGCCTGGGCGTCAAACGCGAGGAGCGCGCGCGCAAGGGCGGGCAACTGACCTTGCAGTTCAAGCCGACCGACGACCTGACCCTGACCGCGAACTACGTCCGCTTCGACCTGTCGCAGAACTCGCAGACCAACACCATCAAGATTCCCGAGTGGAACATCGCGCGCTATGACGGCGACGGCAACTGGCGCGGCGGCCGCCTGCTCGACAGGCTGCAGTTCGATCCCAGCGGCACGATCGTCACTGGCGCCGCCTACAGCCTGCGTCCGGGCAAGACCTATTATTGCAGCGAGGCGCAGGCCGCCGCGGCCGGCCTGCCGCCGGGTGGCTGGGGCTCGGACGACTGCACCGTGCCGACCCCGCAGATCACCGGCAGCTACAACATCGAAAAATCGCAGTCGCAGACAGTGGACCTGGGCGGCGAATGGCGTGGCGAGCAGGTGGACGTGGCGTTCAAGGCCGGCCGCACCTGGGCCAAGGGCGGGCCGGAGCTGCAGTTCTCGCTGCCGATCAAGCCGCGCCGCCAGAACGCCGACGGCAGCTGGAGCAACGGCAACCTCGCCAGCGCCTGGGACCTGACCGGCACGCCGACCATGACGTTCTCGCCGGAGCTGATGCAGAACCTGCGCGACGGCATCCTGCAGGTCGACCTGGGCTCGACCGGCTCGTCCTGGACCCGCAACACCAATCAGCAGCAGTACGCGCAGATCGATACCACGTGGCATATCGATGGCAACTTCTTCGACTCGCTGCAGTTCGGCCTCAAGCGTCGCGACGGCGGCATCCACCGCAATACCGGCAACAACTACTGGGTGTGCCCGGGCACCGACCCAAGCGACTACGACAACCGCTACTGGAACGGGCGCTGCAATGCCATCGCCACGCAGTTTTCGCCGGGCCTGCTGTTCGCGCAGGACAACCTGGCCGGTGGCGTCAACGCCAGCGCGTTCCCGGCGATCAACTTCCCGGGCTACATCGGCTACTTGAACCAAACCTACGGCGCGATGCAGACCCGCAGCGAAGACAACTTCGTCTACAACGTCGACGAGGAGATCTATTCCACCTACCTGCAACTGAACTTCCACACCGAGCGGCTGCGTGGCAACGTCGGCGTGCGGGTGGCACGCACCGGCCAGCGCGCCGATTCCACCGACAAGGTGACCGCCTACAACGACTACTTCTTCGACGGCACCGACGGCAATCCGCTGGCCTGCCAGCAGGGCGCCGCCACGCCCAGCGGCGCCCCGGTCGACACCTATTGCGGGACCGAAGGCTATTGGCGTTTGTCCGATAGCGTGCAACGCACCGAGTCGTTCGTGGTCAGTGGGCTGGACCGCGATTACACCGACGTGCTGCCGAGTTTCAACCTGGCCTACGACCTGACCGAGAACCTGTTGCTGCGCGCGGCAGCCGCGAAAGTGATCGCACGCCCCAGCTACAACGACATCGCCGCGCCTGGCAGCCTGGAGTTCTACAGCCCCGAGTACGTGGCCGACCGGCGCCTGACCGGCGGTTCCAGCGAGCAGGGCTGGTACGGCTCGGGCAGCAACAAGACCCTGGAGCCGTACAAGGCCACCCAGTTCGACCTGGGGCTGGAATGGTATTTCCACCCGGGGTCGGTGGCGGGTGTGGGACTGTTCCGCAAGAACGTGGAGAACTTTGCGGTCGACGTGATCAGCGACGTCAACATGATGATCGACGGGCAACAGGTCACCGTGCAGAACTACAGCAGCCAGGCCGGCGGCCAGGACGCGGTCTCGCAGGGTGTGGAGCTCTACGCGCAGCACACGCTGCCGTTCGGCCTCGGGGTGCAGTTCAACTACACCTACAACGATGCCAGCAAGGCGGCGGTGCGGCTGGAAGACGGCACCGAGGCCGGCAAGACCTCCATGCCGGGCAGCGCCAGGAACCAGACCAACCTCACCGTGTTCTACGAGACCGACCGCCTGCTGCTGCGCGCCTCGTACAACCGCCGCGGGGAACTCGTGCAAGGGCTGGTCAAAGGGTTGAACGTCTACGAGGAGCCGTACTACCAGGTCGATCTGAACGCGGCGTACAACATCACCCCGGCCCTCAGCCTCACCGCCTCGGTACTGAACCTGACCAAGCAGGAGTCCCGCTCGCACCTGGGCGACGACACACGCGCCCGCTTCTATACCGGCGGCTACGCGGGCCGGCTGGCGTACCTGGGGCTGACTTACAAGTTCTAGGTGCTAGCGTGTCGCGCCCATGCCTGCCGCGTGACGGAAGGTATGGGCGCGACGCTAAAGAAGTTAACCTGGAACCGTTATTTGACGGAATCGTTATTTGAACCGGTGATCCCACCAAGGAGCCATGTGGATGATTGAGAACGCCGACGGGCAAGGCGGACCTGAGCTAAACTAGATATGAACGCTACAGGTTAGGGGGCCTGGCTATGATCCCACCACCGCCTTGGGTGATGAACAAGCCGTTCCCAAAGGGACGGATCCACCACATATTAAGGCGGGTAGCCGAGGCCGCCGCCGCTCTCGATGCTATGCCCGATGCCCTACGCCTGATTTCCGGGCAGCTGCGGGTGAGGGGTGTCATAGGAATTGCTGAGCAGACAGCATGAGCAGGAAGAAGCTTAGTAATCCGTTTTCGACTGGCGGCGGAGGCATCCTGTTTGAGGCCCATGTGCAAGCCGCCTTCGTCACCTTGATGATAACCGGCGGCTATGCGCCATGCTTTCCATCTAAGCCAATTGTGGGAATCAAACTCCAAGGAAAAGTTGATGGGTACGCAACCGATGACTTGATAGTCACCACGGAGGACGCATCCAGCAAAGTTACGCAAAGAATGCTTGGGCAGGTTAAGCACTCCATAGCGTTTACCAAAGGAGATAAGTTGCTAGGAGAAGTTTTGCAAGCGGCGTGGGATGACTACAATAATCCCGCCGTGTTCACCCAAGGCAAAGATACGATCGCATTGATTACGGGACCGCTAATTCTACTGTGTTACTAAATACGAATCCGTTGGTACGGTGAGACCCCGCAACACGGGCAGTGTGGGAGGCTTCTGGCGATCAGCCTAGCCAGTCCGAAGGCCAGCGTGGCA
This sequence comes from Xanthomonas oryzae pv. oryzae, assembly GCF_004136375.1. Lineage (NCBI taxonomy): Bacteria > Pseudomonadati > Pseudomonadota > Gammaproteobacteria > Lysobacterales > Lysobacteraceae > Xanthomonas > Xanthomonas oryzae. Next base: position 3,371,167 of record NZ_CP031697.1, on the reverse strand, counting down.
ATCGAGTTGGGATGGTGACGTTGCATTGGGGCCAGACCGGCGCGGGCGGACGCTTTTGGATACTGCAGGCATCTTGAATGCGACGGAGTTTTTTTTACTGCGCAGGCGCTCGCGCATCAAGAACCCGTATGCGGCGATGCACAGACTGGCGTGATGGTGAAAACCACGCCAGTTGCGCCCTTCATAGTGATGCAGGCCCAACTCCGACTTCAGCTCCTGATAATCGCGTTCAATCCGCCATCGGCCTTGTGCCGTGGCAACCAGTGTCTTGACCGGCGTTTGCTTTGGTAGCGTCGAGAACCAGTAGTGGCGGGGCTCGGACTCTCCCGGCGGCCACTCGATCAGCAGCCACTGCTCGTCATGTGCCTGGCGATTGTGTGCGGCACGAACCCGCACCGCCGCGAACCGCGAACTGAGCGTTGCGTCGCTGCCCTGGCGCCAGCTGACCTGCCGATACGTCCTTGCGGGCAAGCTCTGCGCGACTTCATGTACCGAGATCGGCGCATGTGCGCTATCGCGCATCGGTCGTGTGCGGGGCCGACCGCCCTTAGGGCTGGCTGGCGGCATGGGCGCAGGTTGGTGCGATCCCCACCAGACCTTCGTGTTGCTGCGGACGCCAACCATGTACAGCAGGCCGCGTTCGCTGAGCTGGTCTCGCCAGTGGGTCTCGGTGCCGTAGGCCGCATCGGCTAGCACGACGCCTGCCGCAATCCCTGTCGCCAGCGCGCTGTCGATCTGATCCATGGCCAGCGCTGTCTTGGTCTGAAACACGACCTGATCCGGAACGCCTGCCTTCTTGCGCCGCACAGTGTCCTGAGCCCACTGCTCGGGAAGATACAGCCGATAGCCCACTGGCAGGCTGCCGTGTTCGTTGGCGATCGACAAACTCACGGCAACCTGGCAATTGTCCGTCTTGCCAAGGCGGCCGCAGTACTGGCGTGCAACACCGACCGAATGCACCCCCTTCTTTGAAAATCCCGTGTCGTCCACGATCCAGTGACACGCTGCGCTCTTCCTGCTCAGGGGCGGCAGCACCTGTGCCGCCGCCACCGCCAGCAGCGCTTGATCGCTCCAGTCGGCATCGGCCACCAGATGGTGCATCGATTGATGGGCTGAGCGCACGTTCTGCGGGTGCACCCGCGCGGCCATGGGCTCCACGCTCTTGCGCCCTCCAGGCAGTAGCAACCCCTTCAGGTACCAGTGTGCGGGCTGTTTGCGATCCGCATGGGACAGGGCGGCAGCAACTACTTCCCCGTACTGTTCAAAACGCACTTCCAGTGACCTATTCAACACAGCTCTCCCGCGCGGCCTGAAGGTCTTCCAATAGTGGCACAAAGGTACGATTATTTGTAACACAGTGGAACTAACGACTACGCAAAGAAGCCGAAGCAGGCCGCTTGACCCCGTGCTTGTTGGCGTCCGTTCTCAGGGGGCAGGTTCAGCCACGCCAAACCATCGGCACAGTTTGGTCATCGGAACTGAAACGCCTTCGTCCTTCAGGCCCTGCTGGACCGACAGCATCAGCTCTCGTCCTTTCCCAGCAGGCACGCCAGCTTTTTTCGCGCGCGGATCTCCAGCATGGCCTCGCCATAGGCTTCCTGCAGATCCTTCAGCTGCCGCTCGTACTGCTCGCGTACGTCCTCCGGCTTGGCCCGCAGGGCGTTCTCCATACCGCGCTTGCCATCCTCAACCCAGCTTTCGATCTCAGCCGGTGTCAGGTCGAACTGGCGGCTGGCCGCTGCCACCGTCGTCTTGCCCTGGATGATCTCAAGGACCAGCGCCGACTTGCGACGGGCGGTCCAGCGCTTGATCTCTTCTTCCATCATTTCGCTCATCGGTGTCTCCTTCGGGGAAAGTAGCACTTGAGCAGAAAATCAGTGGGTCATTACAGGCGCGCCGAGGCAAGGATCGCGCCAGGGCCTCCACCGACTGTGGTTGACGATCAGCCGTGCGGCGATGGCGGATCGCAGGACGGCCCTGACCCTTCCACGGCGCGGGCGCCTCGGGCGTTTGCCCAGGCGGCCAGACCTTGACGCTGGACACAATCCCCACCGCATAGGTCAGTTCCAAGGCCGCCAGCGCATCACGCCAGGCCGTATTGCTGCCATAGGCCGCATCGGCCAACACCGTGCCGCGCACAACACCTGCGGCATGCGCAGCATGTATCTGCGCCAGCGCTATTTCCGGCTTGGTGGCGAACGTGATCTCCTTCGGAACACCGGCCTTCTCCCGCTGCGCCGCATCGGCCGCCCAAGCCTCAGGAAGATACAGCCCAAAGGCCATCGGCACGCTCGCCGCCGGCGTCGCCAGCGATACGCTCACTGCCACCTGGCAGTTGTCCTGCTTGCCGATCTCCCCGCAGTATTGTCGGGCCACGCCGACCGAATGCTTGCCCTTCTTGCGAAAACCCGTGTGGTCCACGATCCAGTACACCTCGCCCTTCAACTCCATTCGTGATGAGACGTACTGACGGACGCGCTCCAGCACCGCCGCATCAGACCAATCCGACTTGGCCACGAAATGGTGCAACGCTTGATGCTGAGCCCGTGTCCGCAGCGGATCCAGATGCGCCGCCAGCGGCTCCACGCTTTTGCGCTCCAACGGCAGCATCAATCCACGGCAATAACCGTGTAAGCCCGCCGCCCGATCGGCATAACCAAGCCCAGCGGATAGCTCATCCAGATAGGCGGAAAAACGCGCTTCGTGACTGACTGCGGCCATGTTCATCTCAGTGCGTTGTGGACTGACTGCAGAATAACCTTTTTATGACATAGTAGGACTAAGCAATTACGCAAAAATTTTATGCGCGCAGCCCGTATAATGCTGATGACGTGGATACATGGCGGAATCCGGTGCGGGACTACGACTATGATCGGTCGGAGTGGCAGATCTACATTGTCTTACGACACGCATCGGTAGATCTGGCGCGCGTCAATCAGCTTGCCGAACCATCCGGCACCACGGCGGCAAGCGCAAGGTCAACGGCGTGGTGACCGCCGTGCGGCAGTTGGGCGCCGATGGCGGCTTGTCCAGCTACCGCTTGCGGATACAGCCCGCGCTGGCGCTGTTGGCCTATCGCCGCACCTGCCGCATCTTCCAGGAGGAGAGCGTGCCGGACATCGTCGCGCAGATCGTGCAGGAACATCGCGCCAGCAATCCCCCGATCGCCGCCAGCTTCCGCCTGGACCAGCAGCTGCGCCAGCGACGTCCCCCCGAAGTTGCGTACTGCCATGCGTACTCGGAAGAGCATGTAGGGACCACAGACCGTTAGTGTTGAGGCAACCCAGGTTTCTGCAAAGAGGTATGCCTTATGGATCCCATTCGTTCGCGCACGCCAAGTCCTGCCCGCGAGCCTCTGCCCGGACCCCAACCGGATAGGGTTCAGCCGACTGCAGATCGTGGGGTGTCTGCGCCTGCTGGCAGCCCTCTGGATGGCTTGCCCGCTCGGCGGACGGTGTCCCGGACCCGGCTGCCATCTCCCCCTGCCCCCTTGCCTGCGTTCTCGGCGGGCAGCTCCACCGATCGGCTCCGTCCGTTCGATCCGTCGCTTCCTGATACATCGCTTTTTGATTCGATGCCTGCCGTCGGCACGCCTCATACAGAGGCTGCCCCAGCAGACACTTCGCCGGCCGCGCAGGTGGATCTACTCACGCTCGCGACAGTGGCGCAGCACCACGAGGCACTGGTGGGCCATGGGTTTACACACGCGCACATCGTTGCGCTCAGCCAACACCCGGCAGCGTTAGGGACCGTTGCTGTCACGTATCAAGACATAATCACGGCGTTGCCAGAGGCGACACACGAAGACATCGTTGGCGTCGGCAAACAGTTGTCCGGCGCACGCGCCCTGGAGGCCTTGCTCACGAAGGCGGGGGAGTTGAGAGGTCCGCCGTTACAGTTGGACACAGGCCAACTTCTCAAGATTGCAAGACGTGGCGGCGTGACCGCAGTGGAGGCAGTGCATGCATGGCGCAATGCACTGACGGGTGCCCCCCTGAACCTGACCCCGGACCAAGTGGTGGCCATCGCCAGCAATAGTGGCGGCAAGCAGGCGCTGGAGACGGTGCAGCGGCTGTTGCCGGTGCTGTGCCAGGCCCATGGCCTGACCCCGGACCAGGTGGTGGCCATCGCCAGCCACGATGGCGGCAAGCAGGCGCTGGAGACGGTGCAGCGGCTGTTGCCGGTGCTGTGCCAGGCCCATGGCCTGACCCCGGACCAGGTCGTGGCCATTGCCAGCAATGGCGGCGGCAAGCAGGCGCTGGAGACGGTGCAGCGGCTGTTGCCGGTGCTGTGCCAGGCCCATGGTCTGACCCCGGACCAGGTCGTGGCCATCGCCAGCCACGATGGCGGCAAGCAGGCGCTGGAGACGGTGCAGCGGCTGTTGCCGGTGCTGTGCCAGGACCATGGCCTGACCCCGGACCAGGTCGTGGCCATCGCCAGCCACGATGGCGGCAAGCAGGCGCTGGAGACGGTGCAGCGGCTGTTGCCGGTGCTGTGCCAGGACCATGGCCTGACCCCGGACCAGGTCGTGGCCATCGCCAGCAATATTGGCGGCAAGCAGGCGCTGGAGACGGTGCAGCGGCTGTTGCCGGTGCTGTGCCAGGACCATGGCCTGACCCCGGCGCAGGTGGTGGCCATCGCCAGCAATGGCGGCGGCAAGCAGGCGCTGGAGAGCATTGTTGCCCAGTTATCTCGCCCTGATCCGGCGTTGGCCGCGTTGACCAACGACCACCTCGTCGCCTTGGCCTGCCTCGGCGGACGTCCTGCCCTGGATGCAGTGAAAAAGGGATTGCCGCACGCGCCGGAATTGATCAGAAGAGTCAATAGCCGTATTGGCGAACGCACGTCCCATCGCGTTGCCGACCTCGCGCACGTGGTGCGCGTGCTTGGTTTTTTCCAGAGCCACTCCCACCCAGCGCAAGCATTCGATGACGCCATGACGCAGTTCGGGATGAGCAGGCACGGGTTGGTACAGCTCTTTCGCAGAGTGGGCGTCACCGAATTCGAAGCCCGCTGCGGAACTATCCCCCCAGCCTCGCAGCGTTGGGACCGTATCCTCCAGGCATCAGGGACGAAAAGGGCCAAACCGTCCCCTACTTCAGCTCAGACGCCGGATCAGGCGTCTTTGCATGCATTCCCCGACTCGCTGGAGCGTGACCTTGATGCGCCCAGCCCAATGCACGAGGGAGATCAGACGCGGGCAAGCAGACGTAAACGGTCCTGATCGGATCGTGCTGTCACCGACCCCTCCGCACAGCAATCTTTCGAGGTGCGCGTTCCCGAACAGCACGATGCGCTGCATTTGCCCCTCAGCTGGAGGGTAAAACGCCCGCGTACCAGGATCGGGGGCGGCCTCCCGGATCCTGGTACGCCCATGGTTGCCGACCTGGCAGCGTCCAGCACCGTGATGTGGGAACAAGATGCGGCCCCCTTCGCAGGGGCAGCGGATGATTTCCCGGCATTCAACGAAGAGGAGCTCGCATGGTTGATGGAGCTATTGCCTCAGTGAGGCTCAGTCGGGGGACTATCTGAGCGACGTCCCCCCATCCTGAGTAGCAGTCGGGTTTAGAGTCCGGGGTTGATGATATCGCTATTGGCCAACTGCTTGGCATACGTTGCCGGCGTCATTGCGCCGATTGCTTTCTTTGGGCGGTGTTGGTTTTATTCGCGGCGCCAGCGTTTGATACGCCCAGGGTTCCGTAGACACTCAAGACCCTCGTTGCGCGTAGCGCCGTTGAAACTCTACAGGCGATAGGTTGCCGGTTGAACCATGACGGCGTTGTGGGTTGTAGAACATTTCGATGTCGTCGAACACCTCGGCGCGTGCGGCGTCCTTGGTGGGGTAGATCCGCCGCCTGATCCGCTTGCGTTTGAGCAGACCGAAGAAGCTCTCCACCGGGGCATTGTCATGGCAGTTGCCACGTCGACTCATGCTGCACACCAAACCGTGGGACACCAGGAAACTGCGCCAGTCATCGCTGGTGTAGACCGACCCTTGGTCCGAGTGAACCAGGCAACCGGCGCTGGGCTTGCGCCGCCACACCGCCGACAGCAAGGCCTGCACGACCAACTCGGTATCGGCTCGATCGCGCATCGCCCAGCCGACGACCTGCCTGGAAAACAGATCGATCACCACAGCCAGGTACATCCAGCCTTCATGCGTACGGATAAAGGTGAAGTCGCTCGCCCAGGCCGTATCCGGCTCGGTCACGTCGAACTGCCGATCCAGCAGGTTGGCTGCCGCCTTGCACGGCATTCCGCCATGGAAGCGCGGTTTGCGACCATAGCCCACCTGGGCACGCAGCCCATCGGCGCGCATCAGCCGATGCACCCGATGGCGACTGCAACGCTCACCCAGATCGCGCAGATCCTTGGCGATCTTGCGATGCCCATACACACTGCCGCTGGCCAGCCAGTGGTGCTTGATCAGCCCCAGCAGGCGTTCGTCTTCCTTGGCGCGCTCACTGTCGGGCGACTTTAGCCACGCGTCGTATCCAGCCCGGTTCACCCGCAACACCCGGCACATCGCGCACACCCTGAATTCTTCGCGGTGGGCTTGCATGAGGACGTACTTTGCCTTTACCCCTTGGCAAAGTACGCGACGGCCTTTTTTAGGATGTCGCGCTCCTCCGTCACCCGGCGCAACTCGGTCTTCAGCCGCCGAACCTCGGCGCTCTGGTCCACTTCGGCACGCTGCACCACGCCGGGCTTGCCGAACGTACGCAGCCAGGCGTACAGGCTGTGCGTGGTGACACCCAGCCGCTGTGCGACCTCTGCCACCTTGAAGCCACGATCGGTCACTTACCGGACCGCTTCGATCTTGAACTCATCCGTATACCGCTTGCTGCTCATGGACACCTCCGAATCAGTCATTTTCTATGACCTTGAGATGTCTAGGAAACACTGGGCGTATCACTTCTGTCATCCCGCCTAACGGGTTGTCAGAGCTTCCGCTCCTTCCTACCGGCATGGCATGGCGGAATCCGGTGCGGGACTACGACTATGATCGGTCGGAGTGGCAGATCTACATTGTCTTACGACACGCATCGGTAGATCTGGCGCGCGTCAATCAGCTTGCCGAACCATCCGGCACCACGGCGGCAAGCGCAAGGTCAACGGCGTGGTGACCGCCGTGCGGCAGTTGGGCGCCGATGGCGGCTTGTCCAGCTACCGCTTGCGGATACAGCCCGCGCTGGCGCTGTTGGCCTATCGCCGCACCTGCCGCATCTTCCAGGAGGAGAGCGTGCCGGACATCGTCGCGCAGATCGTGCAGGAACATCGCGCCAGCAATCCCCCGATCGCCGCCAGCTTCCGCCTGGACCAGCAGCTGCGCCAGCGACGTCCCCCCGAAGTTGCGTACTGCCATGCGTACTCGGAAGAGCATGTAGGGACCACAGACCGTTAGTGTTGAGGCAACCCAGGTTTCTGCAAAGAGGTATGCCTTATGGATCCCATTCGTTCGCGCACGCCAAGTCCTGCCCGCGAGCCTCTGCCCGGACCCCAACCGGATAGGGTTCAGCCGACTGCAGATCGTGGGGTGTCTGCGCCTGCTGGCAGCCCTCTGGATGGCTTGCCCGCTCGGCGGACGGTGTCCCGGACCCGGCTGCCATCTCCCCCTGCCCCCTTGCCTGCGTTCTCGGCGGGCAGCTCCACCGATCGGCTCCGTCCGTTCGATCCGTCGCTTCCTGATACATCGCTTTTTGATTCGATGCCTGCCGTCGGCACGCCTCATACAGAGGCTGCCCCAGCAGACACTTCGCCGGCCGCGCAGGTGGATCTACTCACGCTCGCGACAGTGGCGCAGCACCACGAGGCACTGGTGGGCCATGGGTTTACACACGCGCACATCGTTGCGCTCAGCCAACACCCGGCAGCGTTAGGGACCGTTGCTGTCACGTATCAAGACATAATCACGGCGTTGCCAGAGGCGACACACGAAGACATCGTTGGCGTCGGCAAACAGTTGTCCGGCGCACGCGCCCTGGAGGCCTTGCTCACGAAGGCGGGGGAGTTGAGAGGTCCGCCGTTACAGTTGGACACAGGCCAACTTCTCAAGATTGCAAGACGTGGCGGCGTGACCGCAGTGGAGGCAGTGCATGCATGGCGCAATGCACTGACGGGTGCCCCCCTGAACCTGACCCCGGACCAAGTGGTGGCCATCGCCAGCAATAGTGGCGGCAAGCAGGCGCTGGAGACGGTGCAGCGGCTGTTGCCGGTGCTGTGCCAGGACCATGGCCTGACCCCGGACCAGGTCGTGGCCATCGCCAGCCACGATGGCGGCAAGCAGGCGCTGGAGACGGTGCAGCGGCTGTTGCCGGTGCTGTGCCAGGACCATGGCCTGACCCCGGACCAGGTGGTGGCCATCGCCAGCAATGGCGGCGGCAAGCAGGCGCTGGAGACGGTGCAGCGGCTGTTGCCGGTGCTGTGCCAGGACCATGGCCTGACCCCGGACCAGGTGGTGGCCATCGCCAGCAATGGCGGCGGCAAGCAGGCGCTGGAGACGGTACTGTGCCAGGCCCATGGCCTGACCCCGGCGCAGGTGGTGGCCATCGCCAGCAATGGCGGCGGCAAGCAGGCGCTGGAGACGGTGCAGCGGCTGTTGCCGGTGCTGTGCCAGGCCCATGGCCTGACCCTGGACCAGGTCGTGGCCATTGCCAGCAATGGCGGCGGCAAGCAGGCGCTGGAGACGGTGCAGCGGCTGTTGCCGGTGCTGTGCCAGGCCCATGGCCTGACCCCGGCGCAGGTGGTGGCCATCGCCAGCAATGGCGGCGGCAAGCAGGCGCTGGAGACGGTGCAGCGGCTGTTGCCGGTGCTGTGCCAGGCCCATGGCCTGACCCCGGCCCAGGTGGTGGCCATCGCCAGCCACGATGGCGGCAAGCAGGCGCTGGAGACGGTGCAGCGGCTGTTGCCGGTGCTGTGCCAGGCCCATGGTCTGACCCTGGACCAGGTAGTGGCCATTGCCAGCCACGATGGCGGCAAGCAGGCGCTGGAGACGGTGCAGCGGCTGTTGCCGGTGCTGTGCCAGGCCCATGGTCTGACCCTGGACCAGGTCGTGGCCATCGCCAGCCACGATGGCGGCAAGCAGGCGCTGGAGACGGTGCAGCGGCTGTTGCCGGTGCTGTGCCAGGACCATGGTCTGACCCCGGCGCAGGTGGTGGCCATCGCCAGCAATAACGGCGGCAAGCAGGCGCTGGAGACGGTGCAGCGGCTGTTGCCGGTGCTGTGCCAGGACCATGGCCTGACCCCGGACCAGGTGGTGGCCATCGCCAGCCACGATGGCGGCAAGCAGGCGCTGGAGACGATGCAGCGGCTGTTGCCGGTGCTGTGCCAGGCCCATGGCCTGACCCCGGACCAGGTCGTGGCCATCGCCAGCAATGGCGGCGGCAAGCAGGCGCTGGAGACGGTGCAGCGGCTGTTGCCGGTGCTGTGCCAGGCCCATGGCCTGACCCCGGACCAGGTCGTGGCCATCGCCAGCCACGATGGCGGCAAGCAGGCGCTGGAGACGGTGCAGCGGCTGTTGCCGGTGCTGTGCCAGGACCATGGCCTGACCCCGGACCAGGTCGTGGCCATCGCCAGCCACGATGGCGGCAAGCAGGCGCTGGAGACGGTGCAACGGCTGTTGCAGGTGCTGTGCCAGGACCATGGCCTGACCCCGGACCAGGTCGTGGCCATCGCCAGCCACGATGGCGGCAAGCAGGCGCTGGAGACGGTGCAACGGCTGTTGCCGGTGCTGTGCCAGGACCATGGCCTGACCCCGGACCAGGTCGTGGCCATCGCCAGCCACGATGGCGGCAAGCAGGCGCTGGAGACGGTGCAGCGGCTGTTGCCGGTGCTGTGCCAGGCCCATGGCCTGACCCCGGACCAGGTGGTGGCCATCGCCAGCCATGGCGGCAAGCAGGCGCTGGAGAGCATTGTTGCCCAGTTATCTCGCCGTGATCCGGCGTTGGCCGCGTTGACCAACGACCAACTCGTCGCCTTGGCCTGCCTCGGCGGACGTCCTGCCCCGCATTCAAGGAAGAGGAAATCGCATGATTGATGGAGCTATTGCCTCAGTGAGGCTCAGTCGGGGGACTATCTGAGCGACGTCCCCCCATCCTGAGTAGCAGTCGGGTTTAGAGTCCGGGGTTGATGATATCGCTATTGGCCAACTGCTTGGCATACGTTGCCGGCGTCATTGCGCCGATTGCTTTCTTTGGGCGGTGTTGGTTTTATTCGCGGCGCCAGCGTTTGATACGCCCAGGGTTCCGTAGACACTCAAGACCCTCGTTGCGCGTAGCGCCGTTGAAACTCTACAGGCGATAGGTTGCCGGTTGAACCATGACGGCGTTGTGGGTTGTAGAACATTTCGATGTCGTCGAACACCTCGGCGCGTGCGGCGTCCTTGGTGGGGTAGATCCGCCGCCTGATCCGCTCGCGTTTGAGCAGACCGAAGAAGCTCTCCACCGGGGCATTGTCATGGCAGTTGCCACGTCGACTCATGCTGCACACCAAACCGTGGGACACCAGGAAACTGCGCCAGTCATCGCTGGTGTAGACCGACCCTTGGTCCGAGTGAACCAGGCAACCGGCGCTGGGCTTGCGCCGCCACACCGCCGACAGCAAGGCCTGCACGGCCAACTCGGTATCGGCTCGATCGCGCATCGCCCAGCCGACGACCTGCCTGGAAAACAGATCGATCACCACAGCCAGGTACATCCAGCCTTCATGCGTACGGATAAAGGTGAAGTCGCTCGCCCAGGCCGTATCCGGCTCGGTCACGTCGAACTGCCGATCCAGCAGGTTGGCTGCCGCCTTGCACGGCATTCCGCCATGGAAGCGCGGTTTGCGACCATAGCCCACCTGGGCACGCAGCCCATCGGCGCGCATCAGCCGATGCACCCGATGGCGACTGCAACGCTCACCCAGATCGCGCAGATCCTTGGCGATCTTGCGATGCCCATACACACTGCCGCTGGCCAGCCAGTGGTGCTTGATCAGCCCCAGCAGGCGTTCGTCTTCCTTGGCGCGCTCACTGTCGGGCGACTTTAGCCACGCGTCGTATCCAGCCCGGTTCACCCGCAACACCCGGCACATCGCGCACACCCTGAATTCTTCGCGGTGGGCTTGCATGAGGACGTACTTTGCCTTTACCCCTTGGCAAAGTACGCGACGGCCTTTTTTAGGATGTCGCGCTCCTCCGTCACCCGGCGCAACTCGGTCTTCAGCCGCCGAACCTCGGCGCTCTGGTCCACTTCGGCACGCTGCACCACGCCGGGCTTGCCGAACGTACGCAGCCAGGCGTACAGGCTGTGCGTGGTGACACCCAGCCGCTGTGCGACCTCTGCCACCTTGAAGCCACGATCGGTCACTTACCGGACCGCTTCGATCTTGAACTCATCCGTATACCGCTTGCTGCTCATGGACACCTCCGAATCAGTCATTTTCTATGACCTTGAGATGTCTAGGAAACACTGGGCGTATCACCCCTCTTCCCGATGGTCACCTCAAAATTCGGACGATAGATGCCTGTCAGGGGCCTGTCCCACCGCGCCCGCCTTGCTAGACTCGGCCGCATCGTCCAGTCCGCCGTGTTGCGACTGGAGTCACCTGCAAGGAGCACCTATGGACCCGGTCGCCACAGTACTTTCCGCCCTCAGCGCCGCCCCGCGGCAGCAAGAACGCCTGCTGCGGTTGCATACCCCGCTTGGCCCCGACGTGCTGGTCGCCGAGACGCTCGACGGCCGCGAGTCGGTCGATGGCGGCGGCTTCCGTTTCGACGTGGGCGCACTATCGGCCAACGCCGGCCTGCCGCTGGACGACCTGCTCGGCCGGCCGGTGCTGCTGGAACTGCTCACCGCCGAATCGCACACCGCGCTGCGCCCGTTCCACGGCCATGTCACCGCGTTCGAACGCCTCGGCAGCAACGGCGGCCTGGCGCGCTACCGGCTGGTGGTGGAGCCGTGGCTGGCGCTGCTGGCCCAGCGCGTGGACAGCTACGTGTTCCAGGACATGAGCGTGGTGGAGATCGCCGAGAGCGTGTTCGCCGACTACGCCGGGCAAGGCGCGCTGGCGCCGGCGTGGCGCTGGGAGCTGTCCGACCGCAGCACGTACGCCAGGCGCAGCCTGACCACGCAATACGAAGAGACCGACTTCGCGTTCCTGAGCCGGCTGCTGGCCGAGGAAGGCATCGCCTATTGGTTCGAGCACACCGGCGCGGCCGACAGCGCCACGCGCGGCACGCACACGCTGGTGCTGTCGGACCACAACGCCGCCTTCGCCGACCTGGGCACGGTGCGCTACCACCGCACCGACGTCACCGAGCAGCAGGACAGCGTGCAGCAGTGGGTACAGGCACATCGCTGGCGCGCGACCAGTCTGTCGCGGGCCAGCTGGGACTACCGCAGCCGCAGCCTGCGCCTGGCCGGCGCCGACGCCACGCCGCTGGGCGACATCGGTGCCGAGGACGTGGACACCGCCGGGCCGTACGGCTGGCAGGACAGCATGCGCGGCCAGCGCCGCGCGCAGCAGCAGTTCGATGCGCAGCAGGTGGCGGCGCAGACCATCGAGGGCCAGGGGACCTGGCGGCAACTGGCGCCGGGCACGCGTTTCGGGCTGCGCCAGCATGCGGGCGTGGCGGCCGATGCGGCGTTCCTGTGCCTGCAGGTGCGGCACCAGGCGCGCAACAACCTGGGCGCGGAGGTGTTCGACGCGCTGGAGCAGGCGCTGGGCGCGGTGGCGGTGGCCGGCGCGCCGCTGCCGCCAGCGCTGGCAGGCCTGAGCGGCGGGTATGCGCCGGCGCAGGATGAGGCGGCGGTAGAGTTCTACCGCAACCAGTTCACCGCCATACCGGCCACCGCGACCTACCGGCCGCAAACCGAGGACGGCCACGGCGTGCGCCTGCATCCCAAGCCCACGGTGGTCGGCACGCTGAGCGCGATCGTGGTCAGCGACGGCGACCCGGTGCAGTCCGACCGCGACCACCGGATCAAGGTGCAGTTCCCGTTCCAGCGCGGGGCCGACGCCAGCAGCGCGCTGGCGCATCCGGGGGCGAGGACAACGCGCCGGGCAGCGCATCGGCGTGGACCTGGGTGCGGGTGATGACGCCTTGGGCCGGCGACAACTGGGGCGGCGTGGTGCTGCCGCGCAAGGGCCAGGAAGTGCTGGTGGGGTTCCTGGAAGGGGACATCGACCGGCCGGTGGTGATCGGCAGCGTGTACAACGGGCGCGGCCAGGACGACGCGGCGCACAACCAGGTCGGCGGCGGCGGGGCCGGGGCCACCGGCAATGCGCCGGCGTGGTTCCAGGGCAACGCGCACGGTGCGGTGTTCACCGGGTTCAAGAGCCAGGCGCTGGCGCAGAGCCAGGACGGCACCGGCGGCTACCAGCAGCTGCGGCTGGACGACACGCCCGGCCAGGGCCGCGCGCAGCTGTCGACCACCCAGCACGCCAGCAGCTTGACCCTGGGCCACCTGAAGGGCGGCCACGACAACCTGCGCGAAGGCGAGCGCGGGTACGGGGCGGACCTGTCCACGCAGGCCTACGGCGCGGTGCGCGCCGGCCAGGGCCTGCTGCTGAGCAGCGAGCCGGGCAACACCCAACTGGCCGCCACCGGCGCGCTGAGCCAACTGCAGCAGGGCAGCGACCTGCTCAAGCGCCTCAACGACGCCGCCCGCACCCAGCAGGCGGGCCTACCGAGCGAACCGGAGTCCCTGCCGACCCAGGACGGCCTGAAGACCTTGCAGGACCACCTGCAGGCCACCCACAGCGGCAGCGCGGCCGGCGCGATCGGCGGTGGCGCCGGCGAGGTGCCGGGCTGGAGCGCCCCAGTGCTGCTGGGCAGCGGCCAGGCCGGCGTGATGAGCCTGACCCCCGCCGACCAGGTGTGGGTGTCGGGCACCCAGACCGCGCTGCTGGCCGGCAGCGCACTGAACTGGCTGAGCCAGGGCCACCTGGTGCTGGCGGTGGCCGGCGGGCTGGTGCTGTACACCCAGGGCAGCGACCCGGTCGCCGACAGCCCCAACCAGGAGCGCGGCATCGCCCTGCACGCCGCGCAAGGCACGCTCAGCGCCCGCGCGCACAGGAACACCGCCACCCTGGCCGCCAAGACCCAGGTGCGCATCGTCAGCACCACCGCCGACGTCCAGCTCGCCGCGCCGACCAAGCACCTGCTGGCCACCGCGGCCGGCGCCTACATCAAACTGGACGGCGACGACATCGAACTGGGCGCGCCGGGGGTGGTCGCGTTCAAGGGCGGGCAGCAGGTGTTGACGGGGCCGCAGGGCAGCACCGCGTCGGTGTCCATCCCGCAGACGCAGTTCAAGGGCTGCGATCCGACATTGGTCAATGCGCAGCTTCGCTCCGAAGCCGCCGCAGACCTAGGGTGAGACCTCTCATGGACGTGAACGAACGCCTCTACGCACTGGCCAGGCAATCGGGCGGTGCGCGTCGTTACCTGCTGATGCAGACAAGCGATGCGGCCGACGCGGCCGGCGACCGCTTCCAGCAGATGCTGGCCGAGGTTGGCCTTGCGCCGATGCCGGTCAAGATCCACAAGCTGCCGGCGCCGTTCTGGCCGGTGCTGATCGCGTTGGATCTCGACCAGGGCACGCACTCGGCGCTATCGGCGCTGGCAGTGGACATGGCGATCCCCGATACCGCGCCGCAGGCGATGGAGCACGGGCAGATCCAACGCACGTGCGCGTGGATCTTCTCCAATGCCCCGGTCGGCGAACTGGCGCGCCATCTGGCGACCACCGCGATTGCACGCCACCTGCCCTCGCACAAGGCGCGTTGGCTGCGCTACTACGACCCGCTGGTGGCCGATCTGTTCTGGCAGGCCTGCGCGCCGGAACAGCTGGCCTATTTCTTGCGCGATATCGCCTGCCTGGCCTACATCGATCGCTGGCAGACGCTGCAGGTCGTGCGCCCGCCCGATTCCTGTGTGCCAGCGGCTGCGCTCCCCGCAACGGCGTGGGAGCGTCTGGACGGCATCGGGGCGCTGAACCAGGCCTGGGCACGTGCCCGCTGCGCGGGGATGGACATCGCCCCGGCGCAGTTTTCGGCCGCCGCCGCCGCCGTGCAACACGGCTGCCGCCAGGGCGTGCGGCCTGGTCCGGGCCTGGATCTGTTCGCATGGCAGGCCGTGCATCTGGGCCCCGGTTTTTATCGACACCGGCAGGTGCAAGCTCTGCTGGAACAGGTCAGCGCCGGAGAGGATTACACCGAGCTGGCCAATCAAGTGGACGATGCCCATTGGCAGGGCATTGCAATGGAAACGGGCAACTTTCTGGCCCCCTCGACGCAGGAGCGCATGACGCCATGACACAGAACGACACCTCAACGCCGTGCGAGGTCTGCAACGGCACCGGCCTGGCCATCCTGCCGGTGCGCTACACCGTGGTGCCGGCGTCCTGTCCAGGCGCCGGCCTGGGGCCGTTCCCCAAGGGGCGTGGCAGCAAGGAAGACGTCTCGGCCGCCGGCTACGACTACGCCGTGCGCACCTTGCGCCAGGGCATGCTGTATCTGTTCTACGAACAGTCCGGCCCATACGGTTCCAGGCAATGGGAAGCCTATGCGGTGGCCGAAAACGGCACGTTGTGGCGGCAGGTTTCCGGATACGCAGCGCGGCGCATTGCCGGTGGTGGCGTGCCGTCCTGCTCGCGCCCGGTGCACAACGCCAAGCGCATGGAGTTAATCACCCTGCGCTACCCGCATCTGTGCGGCACGGTGTGGGTGATGTTTTCCGAGCATCTGTTGACGCCTGCCACCCTCAAACGCTACGCCGCCGACGCCACGCTGCGCGCCGAGCGCATGCAACCGATCACGCCCAAGCAGTGGATCGGCGCGCCGCAGGCCAAGGGCGATACGGTGCCGCTGTCCAGCGCCGAGGATCTGAAGGTGGCGCTGGAGTATCGCGGCTTTGCCGGCGAGATCAGCGAGCCGGCGCAGCTGCCGCACGATCGCAAGCCGGCGGCGATCAGCACGTCCAGCGGCGGCTACAAGGCCGATGTGTTGCACGCCAACAGCACGCGCTACCCCTGGGCGCTGAGCACCCATAGCATGAGCGGCGCTTCGGCCGAGCAGGCGCTGCAGCAACGCTATGCGCGCATGTGTGCGGCCAGCCACAACGGCAAACAGGGCGATCAGCGACAGACCTACATGCCGATGCTGCTGGGCCTGTGGGACGCGGTGGGCGTGGTGCACGAGCTCAACGGCTACCGGCACGACGTGGTCGCGGCGATGGCGCGTTACAAGGACGAGCGCGCGCTGGAATTCAACGCGATGGAGCACATCGAGCAGATCGATACGCTGCTGCAGCGCAATGCGGCGGTGCTGTCGGATCAGTATGCCCAGGCCAGTCGCGCGCGCATGGAAGAGCTGGAGCAGGAGCAAGCCGGCGGCAACGCGCTCACCCAATCGGGCATGGACGCGCTGCGCACACACGGGATCGCCTCCTCCAACGAGGGCACGTGGGACGGGCTGTCCAAGGCGCTGCTGCCGGTGTACCAGCGCCAGGCGCGGGAGACGTGGGAGCAGACGTATCGGCCACGGATCGACGCGGCCGCGTACACGGCGTTCAAGGCCAACGCGCAGCGGTTCGGTCAGGCGGCGATGGAGTTGCTGACGCAGCGCACGCAGGTGCTGGGCGCATGGCTGTCCAACCCGCTGTTCCTGGTCACGCTGGAGGACTACGACGGCACCTCGCCATCGTGCGGGGTGCGCTTCGAGGAGGTCATCACCCATGCGATCGAAGGGCTGGGCATGGACCCGGACGGTCGCCGGCTCCTGCAGGACCTGGCGGGCAATCTGGATGTGACAAGCCGCAGCTGCCTGCTGTGGCGTGTGGTGGCGCAGAACCAGGATGAAGCCAGGGAGGAGCTGAAGCAGACGCTGAGCGAGGCAGATCAGCAAAAGAACATGGTCCTGTCGGCGGCCGGTGCCGGTTGGAGTGTGTTTGTCACGACGAGCAAGACGCTGAAGAAGTTCTTGAGCGTCTACAAGGGCTTCGAAACAGCGCAAAAGCAGGCAGCCCCGCTCACCGCCACGGACCGGATCTTGCGCGAAAGCGGCGTGGACCGGTTCGTGACCACGGCCGGTGCGTTCCTGCTCAATCGTTTCCCGCTCAACGGCGTGCAGGACAAGGTGGGCAATGCGCTGGTGCGCTTCGTGCTGATGACGCGCGCGCTCTTGGACGAGGCCGAGGTCTCCGAGCTGATCAGCCAGGAGGCCAGCACGGGCGTTGCCGTGCGCAGCTATTTCATGGAGCGGGTGGAGCATTACCGCAGTCAGACGCTGACCAACGGCACGCCGATGCTGTACGCCCTGCGCGACGTGGAACGGCACAAGGGCACGGACCTGATGCGCGAACGCTGGGAGCAGGCCAGTCAGAGCAGCCGCAACGCGGTGCGATTGGCCTCGCTGACCGGCGTACTGGAGCTGGTGAACTTCATCAACCTGCTGAGCAAAGCAGACAAGCAGGCGCGCGACTACGGCAGTCTGGTGGCCTCGGGCGTATCGCTGGTGTCGGTCTACACCAGCATGGCCGAAAAGGTGAGTAAAGAATTCTTCGGCGACGCCAGCCGCAGCATGTCCAGGATGAAGGCGATCGGTGGATGGCTGGGTGGGTTTGGTACGTATGTTGGGGTTTATTATGATGCTGGGGACCTCTTTCTTAATCTAGATAAGAAAGATTATGGGGCAGCATTTATTTATTTTACAAAGTCACTTTCAGGGGTTGCAGTAGGTGGCGCGCAGTTTCTTACCGCGCTTGCTTATTCCGCCCCTGTTTTTGAGAAAGCTATCGGTAGAAGAGGTGTGATTATTTGGCTGGATTCTCTCAAGGCAGGCTTACAAGCAGCTGCTGCCAAAGAGGGGGAAGAGGTATTAGCTAAGGCAACAATGAAACGGATAGGCATCGGAGTATTAAGGCTCGGCGGATGGCAAGTCACGGTTGCTTTAGTTGTCATGGATGTGTTGATTTATGCGCTAGAGCCAGACGCTCTTGAGAAATGGTGCGAAAGCAATTGGTTCGGCAAAGTGAGTGAAGGGTGGATTCTAGGCTTTGGGGCCAGTAGACCGCACTATAAAAATTTAAAAGAGCAAGACGAGGCTTTTAAAAAGGCTATTGGTGAAGTCACGGCTCGCCCCAACTGACTGTCATTATTTTAGAGGTGGAGCATTAATGATGGAAAGCCAGGAAACGCATGCTAGAGTGCTGAGTGGCATATTGAGTAATGTGAAGGTAAAGAACACTACTGCGGACATATTTTTCCGTGCTGGTGATCGGGAAGGTATTGCAACGACAGGTGTTGTAGCAGCTACGATGGGTTTAAGTGGTGCTGCGGCTGGCATGGTGGCAATGTCAATGGACGAGATGAAGGAGCCGGTGTGCCAAGTTAGCTTCGATATTGATGGTAAACATGTCGAGGCGTTACTATGGAATTGGCCGTTTAAAGATGGCGATCACGTCCAAGTAGTGGCCGAGCCAGCCGGGACTGATTTTTTTACTGGATTTGCGGTCTTGGAGCCAGATGAAAAAATCATCGTCCTTTATCCTCATGTATCAGCTGGCGGGCGTGCGCATTGGCGTAATGTCATAATTTTGTCGCTATTGGCTGGGGCAGTTCCAACCTTTATCGTTCTATGCGTCCTTGTCGTTATCGGAGAGGTGATCGGCATTAGTTTTCTAGCAAGGCCATTATTTACTCTCGGCTGCTTCTTGCTAGGGACTGCACTATTTTTCTTGATTGGTTTGAATATCGGGCGTCGCTTTAAGCCCTTCATCGAAATGGCCGAGCCCATTTTCACCCTATTAGGCTGGAAAGATGTCAAGAACATCAATCTTCGGAAAATCACCAAGGAAAAGAAGAAGCCAACCGACCCTCCTGCAATGGGCGACAGCTACTTCCGCTACTAATTCCACTGTGTTACAAATAATCGTATCTTTGTGCCACTATTGGAAGACCTTCAGGCCGCGTGGGAGAGCTGTGTTGAATAGGTCACTGGAAGTGCGTTTTGAACAGTACGGGGAAGTAGTTGCTGCCGCCCTGTCCCATGCGGATCGCAAACAGCCCGCACACTGGTACCTGAAGGGGTTGCTACTGCCTGGAGGGCGCAAGAGCGTGGAGCCCATGGCCGCGCGGGTGCACCCGCAGAACGTGCGCTCAGCCCATCAATCGATGCACCATCTGGTGGCCGATGCCGACTGGAGCGATCAAGCGCTGCTGGCGGCGGTGGCGGCACAGGTGCTGCCGCCCCTGAGCAGGAAGAGCGCAGCGTGTCACTGGATCGTGGACGACACGGGATTTTCAAAGAAGGGGGTGCATTCGGTCGGTGTTGCACGCCAGTACTGCGGCCGCCTTGGCAAGACGGACAATTGCCAGGTTGCCGTGAGTTTGTCGATCGCCAACGAACACGGCAGCCTGCCAGTGGGCTATCGGCTGTATCTTCCCGAGCAGTGGGCTCAGGACACTGTGCGGCGCAAGAAGGCAGGCGTTCCGGATCAGGTCGTGTTTCAGACCAAGACAGCGCTGGCCATGGATCAGATCGACAGCGCGCTGGCGACAGGGATTGCGGCAGGCGTCGTGCTAGCCGATGCGGCCTACGGCACCGAGACCCACTGGCGAGACCAGCTCAGCGAACGCGGCCTGCTGTACATGGTCGGCGTCCGCAGCAACACGAAGGTCTGGTGGGGATCGCACCAACCTGCGCCCATGCCGCCAGCCAGCCCTAAGGGCGGTCGGCCCCGCACACGACCGATGCGCGATAGCGCACATGCGCCGATCTCGGTACATGAAGTCGCGCAGAGCTTGCCCGCAAGGACGTATCGGCAGGTCAGCTGGCGCCAGGGCAGCGACGCAACGCTCAGTTCGCGGTTCGCGGCGGTGCGGGTTCGTGCCGCACACAATTGCCAGGCACATGACGAGCAGTGGCTGCTGATCGAGTGGCCG
This sequence comes from Xanthomonas oryzae pv. oryzae, assembly GCF_004136375.1. Classification (NCBI taxonomy): domain Bacteria; kingdom Pseudomonadati; phylum Pseudomonadota; class Gammaproteobacteria; order Lysobacterales; family Lysobacteraceae; genus Xanthomonas; species Xanthomonas oryzae. The sequence goes on along the minus strand of NZ_CP031697.1, from coordinate 3,351,239 downwards.
CCGGGAGAGTCCGAGCCCCGCCACTACTGGTTCTCGACGCTACCAAAGCAAACGCCGGTCAAGACACTGGTTGCCACGGCACAAGGCCGATGGCGGATTGAACGCGATTATCAGGAGCTGAAGTCGGAGTTGGGCCTGCATCACTATGAAGGGCGTAACTGGCGTGGTTTTCACCATCACGCCAGTCTGTGCATCGCCGCATACGGGTTCTTGATGCGCGAGCGCCTGCGCAGTAAAAAAAACTCCGTCGCATTCAAGATGCCTGCAGTATCCAAAAGTGTCCGCCCGCGCGGGTCTGGCCCCAATGCAACGTCACCATCCCAACTCGATTGCCACGCTGGCCTTCGGACTGGCTAGGCTTATCGCCAGAAGCCTCCCACACTGCCCGTGTTGCGGGGTCTCACCTTACCAACGGATTCGTATTTAGTAACACAGTAGAACTAAGGAAGGTCTGAACAACCCATCAAACCTCTAAAATTCCAGCTTCTTGCATTTCAATGACTGGAAAAATGCTGAGTCGGGTGCGATTTTTGCAACGTTCTGGCGGTTTTGGCTGCCGCCAGGCAGCATTATCCCCTGGCCGGCAGCAAGTGCCGGCGCACCATCCACAGATTCGACAGCGCAAATAACGTCTGCACCTGTGCGGTGTTCTTGGCCAGGCCGCGATAGCGCACCTTGGTGTAGCCGAACTGCCGCTTGATCACCCGGAATGGGTGCTCCACCTTCGCGCGCACGCTTGCCTTGAAGTGTTCCCAACGTTCTGCCCAAGCACGCGCGCGCTTGTTGCCAATGGCTTGAATCGTGGAGCGCTTGGCGGCAATGAAAAATGCAGCCTCGCAGCTCTGCAACTCGTCGCGTTTTTCCGCACCGGTGTAGCCGCTGTCGCCGAACACGCTGTCTTCCTTGCCGTGCAGCAATGCGTGCGTCACCGTGATATCGGCCACGTTGGCTGCGGTGCACTGCACGTGGTGTACCAGCCCGGAAAATTCATCCACCCCAATGTGCGCCTTCATCCCGAAATACCACTGGTTGCCCTTCTTGGTCTGATGCATCTCAGGGTCGCGCGCACGATCGGCATTCTTGGTCGAACTGGGCGCAGCGATCAGCGTCGCATCGACGATCGTGCCCGACCGCAGGCTCTGCCCCTTGCGCGACAAATGGGCGTTGACCGCTTCCAGCATCCGAGCGGCAATGCCGTGGGTTTCCAGCAAACGGCGAAAGTTGAGAATCGTGGTCTCGTCTGGAACGTTATCCAAGCCGCCGAGCTGGGCAAAACGCCGCAGGGTCGGGATCTCGTGCAATGCCTCTTCCATCGCCGGATCGCTCAACGCATACCACTGCTGCAACAGATGAATCCGCAACATCGTCGCCAGCGCGTACGGCTGCCGACCCGGTCGTCCTGACACCGGATAGTGCGGCTCGATCAGGGCAAGCAGTCGCTTCCACGGCACGATGCGCTCCATCTCCGCAAGGAAGATCTCGCGCCGGGTCTGCTTGCGCTTGCCCAGGCCCTCGGCGTCACCGAACGTCAGTTGCATGGATGCCTCCTCATTCCGAACAAATAGTGTCTCGCATTTGTGGTGCGTTGTTCAGAGGTTCCCTAACGTCGATCAGCCAGCGCATGCAACCGATCACGCCCAAGCAGTGGATCGGCGCGCCGCAGGCCAAGGGCGATACGGTGCCGCTGTCCAGCGCCGAGGATCTGAAGGTGGCGCTGGAGTATCGCGGCTTTGCCGGCGAGATCAGCGAGCCGGCGCAGCTGCCGCACGATCGCAAGCCGGCGGCGATCAGCACGTCCAGCGGCGGCTACAAGGCCGATGTATTGCACGCCAACAGCACGCGCTACCCCTGGGCGCTGCGCACCCATAGCATGAGCGGCGCTTCGGCCGAGCAGGCGCTGCAGCAGCGCTATGCGCGCATGTGTGCGGCCAGCCACAACGGCAAACAGGGCGATCAGCGACAGACCTACATGCCGATGCTGCTGGGCCTGTGGGACGCGGTGGGCGTGGTGCGCGAGCTCAACGGCTACCGGCACGACGTGGTCGGGGCGATGGCGCGTTACAAGGAAGAGCGGGCGCTGGAATTCAACGCGATGGAGCACATCGAGCAGATCGATACGCTGCTGCAGCGCAATGCGGCGGTGCTGTCGGATCAGTATGCCCAGGCCAGTCGCGCGCGCATGGAAGAGCTGGAGCAGGAGCAAGCCGGCGGCAATGCGCTCACCCAATCGGGAACCTGATTAGCCCCATCCCTCAGCCATGGAAGTTGCTTGCCATACGCAAAACGCGCTCTGGGCAAGGTGTGCAGCGCAGCAGTGCCGTCGCCAGCCGCGGCAGCATCTGTTTCAGGTCGAATCGGCGGTTGAAGCGATAGGCCGCCTCGGCCAGGTAGCGCCTTGCATACTTGGCCTGCCCCACCGCATGGTAGGTCCCGCTGATGGCGCGTTTGACATTGCCCAGCACCACATTCAACCAACGTGCTCCCTGGACGTCGGTTGCAGCACGACCGCCGCCGGTATCGAGCGTGGTGTGGGCATGCCCGGCCTCCTCCAGACGGCGAAAGCACGCCAGGCCGTCGCTATAGACCTCACACTCCGGCTCCAGACGGCGCGCGATCCAGTCCTCCAGCGAGGCGTTGTCAAAGGCCTTCACCGGCTCGATCACCGCAAAGACGGGGTGTTCGTGGGTGTGGTCCACTTGCACCGCGATCACGAACGGCTGTTTGTTCTCCGAACCTCGTCCGCGCTTGCCGCCGCTGCGCTCACCGCCCAGATACGCGTCATCGATCTGCACGAATCCCTTGAGTTTTCGCGGTTCTTCGCGCTCGGTCATCGCCTGCATGATCTTGTGCTTCATGCGCCAGGCCGCCTTGTAGGTCACCCCAAGATGCCGCTTCAACTCCAGTGCTGCCAGGTTGGTCTTGCTGGAGGTCAACAGGTACATCGCCTGCATCCACAGGCGCAAAGACAGCTTGCTCGATTGCAACAGCGTGCCGGCACGCAAGGTGGTTTGATGCCGGCACCCCCGGCACTGGTAGTAGACCTGATCAGCGCGTCGAAAGCGCGAGCGCGCGCGGCCGTCGCACTGCGGGCAGCGAAATCCCTTCGGCCAGCGCCACCGATACAACGCCCGGTAACACTTGGCTTCGGTTCCGTAGCGATCCATGAACTCGCTCAGCGACAAGCCTGGCTGAAACTGCACGAGATTGATGCCCATCTCCCACCTCCGTTGCCTTGAGCTGGGGGCATTGTCCAACCGCAGCGTCGCAGATCCTGCAACTAGCGGCTGAGGGATGGGGCTAATCAGGATCGGGAATGGACGCGCTGCGCGCGCACGGGATCGCTTCCTCCAACGAGGGCACGTGGGACGGGCTGTCCAAGGCGCTGCTGCCGGTGTACCAGCGGCAGGCGCGAGAGAGCTGGGAAACGACGTATCGGCCACGGATCGACGCGGCCGCGTACACGGCGTTCAAGGCCAACGCGCAGCGGTTCGGTCAGGCGGCGATGGAGTTGCTGACGCAGCGCACGCAGGTGCTGGGCAAGTGGCTGTCCAATCCGCTGTTCCTGGTCACGCTGGAGGACTACGACGGCACTTCGCCATCGTGCGGGGTGCGCTTCGAGGAGGTCATCACCCATGCGATCGAAGGGCTGGGCATGGACCCGGACGGTCGCCGGCTCCTGCAGGACCTGGCGGGCAATCTGGATGTGACAAGCCGCAGCTGCCTGCTGTGGCGTGTGGTGGCGCAGAACCAGGATGAAGCCAGGGAGGAGCTGAAGCAGACGCTGAGCGAGGCAGATCAGCAAAAGAACATGGTCCTGTCGGCGGCCGGCGCCGGTTGGAGTGTGTTTGTCACGACGAGCAAGACGCTGAAGAAGTTCTTGAGTGTCTACAAGGGCTTCGAAACAGCGCAAAAGCAGGCAGCCCCGCTCACCGCCACGGACCGGATCTTGCGCGAAACCGGGGTGGACCGGTTCGTGACCACGGCCGGTGCGTTCCTGCTCAATCGTTTCCCGCTCAACGGCGTGCAGGACAAGGTAGGCAATGCGCTGGTGCGCTTCGTGCTGATGACGCGCGCGCTCTTGGACGAGGCCGAGGTCTCCGAGCTGATCAGCCAGGAGGCCAGCACGGGCGTTGCCGTGCGCAGCTATTTCATGGAGCGGGTGGAGCATTACCGCAGTCAGACGCTGACCAGCGGCACGCCGATGCTGTACGCCCTGCGCGACGTGGAACGGTACAAAGGCACGGACCTGATGCGCGAACGCTGGGAGCAGGCCAGTCAGAGCAGCCGCAACGCGGTGCGGCTGGGCGCGTTGACCGGCGTGCTGGAACTGGTGAACTTCATCAACCTGCTGTCCAAGTCGGACAAACAGGCCCGCGACTACGGCAGTCTGGTGGCCTCGGGCGCAGCGCTGGTGTCGGTCTACACCAGCATGGCCGAGAAGGTGAGCAAGGAATTTTTCGGCGACGCCAGCCGCAGCATGTCCAGGATGAAGGCGATTGGTGGATGGCTGGGTGGGTTTGGTACGTATGTTGGGGTTTATTATGATGCTGGGGACACTTTCCTGAAGATTAAAGAAGGAGAGTACGCTCTAGTTCCACTGTGTTACAAATAATCGTACCTTTGTGCCACTATTGGAAGACCTTCAGGCCGCGCGGGAGAGCTGTGTTGAATAGGACACTGGAAGTGCGTTTTGAACAGTACGAGGAAGTAGTTGCTGCCGCCCTGTCCCATGCGGATCGCAAACAGCCCGCACACTGGTACCTGAAGGGGTTGCTACTGCCTGGAGGGCGCAAGAGCGTGGAGCCCATGGCCGCGCGGGTGCACCCGCAGAACGTGCGCTCAGCCCATCAATCGATGCACCATCTGGTGGCCGATGCCGACTGGAGCGATCAAGCGCTGCTGGCGGCGGTGGCGGCACAGGTGCTGCCGCCCCTGAGCAGGAAGAGCGCAGCGTGTCACTGGATCGTGGACGACACGGGATTTTCAAAGAAGGGGGTGCATTCGGTCGGTGTTGCACGCCAGTACTGTGGCCGCCTTGGCAAGACGGACAATTGCCAGGTTGCCGTGAGTTTGTCGATCGCCAACGAACACGGCAGCCTGCCAGTGGGCTATCGGCTGTATCTTCCCGAGCAGTGGGCTCAGGACACTGTGCGGCGCAAGAAGGCAGGCGTTCCGGATCAGGTCGTGTTTCAGACCAAGACAGCGCTGGCCATGGATCAGATCGACAGCGCGCTGGCGACAGGGATGGCGGCAGGCGTCGTGCTAGCCGATGCGGCCTACGGCACCGAGACCCACTGGCGAGACCAGCTCAGCGAACGCGGCCTGCTGTACATGGTTGGCGTCCGCAGCAACACGAAGGTCTGGTGGGGATCGCACCAACCTGCGCCCATGCCGCCAGCCAGCCCTAAGGGCGGTCGGCCCCGCACACGACCGATGCGCGATAGCGCACATGCGCCGATCTCGGTACATGAAGTCGCGCAGCGCTTGCCCGCAAGGACGTATCGGCAGGTCAGCTGGCGCCAGGGCAGCGACGCAACGCTCAGTTCGCGGTTCGCGGCGGTGCGGGTTCGTGCCGCACACAATCGCCAGGCACATGACGAGCAGTGGCTGCTGATCGAGTGGCCGCCGGGAGAGTCCGAGCCCCGCCACTACTGGTTCTCGACGCGACCAAAGCAAACGCCGGTCAAGACACTGGTTGCCACGGCACAAGGCCGATGGCGGATTGAACGCGATTATCAGGAGCTGAAGTCGGAGTTGGGCCTGCATCACTATGAAGGGCGCAACTGGCGTGGTTTTCACCATCACGCCAGTCTGTGCATCGCCGCATACGGGTTCTTGATGCGCGAGCGCCTGCGCAGTAAAAAAAACTCCGTCGCATTCAAGATGCCTGCAGTATCCAAAAGCGTCCGCCCGCGCCGGTCTGGCCCCAATGCAACGTCACCATCCCAACTCGATTGCCACGCTGGCCTTCGGACTGGCTAGGCTTATCGCCAGAAGCCTCCCACACTGCCCGTGTTGCGGGGTCTCACCTTACCAACGGATTCGTATTTAGTAACACAGTAGAACTAGGGAAGGTCTGAACAACCCATCAAACCTCTAAAATTCCAGCTTCTTGCATTTCAATGACTGGAAAAATGCTGAGTCGGGTGCGATTTTTGCAACGTTCTGGCGGTTTTGGCTGCCGCCAGGCAGCATTATCCCCTGGCCGGCAGCAAGTGCCGGCGCACCATCCACAGATTCGACAGCGCAAATAACGTCTGCACCTGTGCGGTGTTCTTGGCCAGGCCGCGATAGCGCACCTTGGTGTAGCCGAACTGCCGCTTGATCACCCGGAATGGGTGCTCCACCTTCGCGCGCACGCTTGCCTTGAAGTGTTCCCAACGTTCTGCCCAAGCACGTGCGCGCTTGTTGCCAATGGCTTGAATCGTGGAGCGCTTGGCGGCAATGAAAAATGCAGCCTCGCAGCTCTGCAACTCGTCGCGTTTTTCCGCACCGGTGTAGCCGCTGTCGCCGAACACGCTGTCTTCCTTGCCGTGCAGCAATGCGTGCGTCACCGTGACATCGGCCACGTTGGCTGCGGTGCACTGCACGTGGTGTACCAGCCCGGAAAATTCATCCACCCCAATGTGCGCCTTCATCCCGAAATACCACTGGTTGCCCTTCTTGGTCTGATGCATCTCAGGGTCGCGCGCACGATCGGCATTCTTGGTCGAACTGGGCGCAGCGATCAGCGTCGCATCGACGATCGTGCCCGACCGCAGGCTCTGCCCCTTGCGCGACAAATGGGCGTTGACCGCTTCCAGCATCCGAGCGGCAATGGCGTGGGTTTCCAGCAAACGGCGAAAGTTGAGAATCGTGGTCTCGTCTGGAACGTTATCCAAGCCGCCGAGCTGGGCAAAACGCCGCAGGGTCGGGATCTCGTGCAATGCCTCTTCCATCGCCGGATCGCTCAACGCATACCACTGCTGCAACAGATGAATCCGCAACATCGTCGCCAGCGCGTACGGCTGCCGACCCGGTCGTCCTGACACCGGATAGTGCGGCTCGATCAGGGCAAGCAGTCGCTTCCACGGCACGATGCGCTCCATCTCCGCAAGGAAGATCTCGCGCCGGGTCTGCTTGCGCTTGCCCAGGCCCTCGGCGTCACCGAACGTCAGTTGCATGGATGCCTCCTCATTCCGAACAAATAGTGTCTCGCATTTGTGGTGCGTTGTTCAGAGGTTCCCTAGCTCCGAAGCCCATAACCCAGCCCTCACTTATTTTCCCAAACTGGTTACTCTCACACCACTTTTCTAACGCATCAGGCTCAATGGCATAGATCAAAACATCAATAGCAATTAATGCGACTGTGACCTGCCATCCACCAAGCCTTAATATCCCAGTAGCGATACGCCTCATTGAAGCTTTGGCTATCGCCTGCTCACCTTCTTTAAGGGCTGCTGCCTGCAGGCCCGCCTTGAGCGAATCAAGCCAGATAACAACGCCTTTTCGACCAATCGCTTTTTCTAGTACTGGAGCGGAGTAAGACAATGCTGTCAAGAACTGGGCGCCACCAACAAGTACCCCAGCGAACATTTTCAACCCTGACATAAGAGCTAGGGAAGGTCTGAACAACCCATCAAACCTCTAAAATTCCAGCTTCTTGCATTTCAATGACTGGAAAAATGCTGAGTCGGGTGCGATTTTTGCAACGTTCTGGCGGTTTTGGCTGCCGCCAGGCAGCATTATCCCCTGGCCGGCAGCAAGTGCCGGCGCACCATCCACAGATTCGACAGCGCAAATAACGTCTGCACCTGTGCGGTGTTCTTGGCCAGGCCGCGATAGCGCACCTTGGTGTAGCCGAACTGCCGCTTGATCACCCGGAATGGGTGCTCCACCTTCGCGCGCACGCTTGCCTTGAAGTGTTCCCAACGTTCTGCCCAAGCACGCGCGCGCTTGTTGCCAATGGCTTGAATCGTGGAGCGCTTGGCGGCAATGAAAAATGCAGCCTCGCAGCTCTGCAACTCGTCGCGTTTTTCCGCACCGGTGTAGCCGCTGTCGCCGAACACGCTGTCTTCCTTGCCGTGCAGCAATGCGTGCGTCACCGTGACATCGGCCACGTTGGCTGCGGTGCACTGCACGTGGTGTACCAGCCCGGAAAATTCATCCACCCCAATGTGCGCCTTCATCCCGAAATACCACTGGTTGCCCTTCTTGGTCTGATGCATCTCAGGGTCGCGCGCACGATCGGCATTCTTGGTCGAACTGGGCGCAGCGATCAGCGTCGCATCGACGATCGTGCCCGACCGCAGGCTCTGCCCCTTGCGCGACAAATGGGCGTTGACCGCTTCCAGCATCCGAGCGGCAATGCCGTGGGTTTCCAGCAAACGGCGAAAGTTGAGAATCGTGGTCTCGTCTGGAACGTTATCCAAGCCGCCGAGCTGGGCAAAACGCCGCAGGGTCGGGATCTCGTGCAATGCCTCTTCCATCGCCGGATCGCTCAACGCATACCACTGCTGCAACAGATGAATCCGCAACATCGTCGCCAGCGCGTACGGCTGCCGACCCGGTCGTCCTGACACCGGATAGTGCGGCTCGATCAGGGCAAGCAGTCGCTTCCACGGCACGATGCGCTCCATCTCCGCAAGGAAGATCTCGCGCCGGGTCTGCTTGCGCTTGCCCAGGCCCTCGGCGTCACCGAACGTCAGTTGCATGGATGCCTCCTCATTCCGAACAAATAGTGTCTCGCATTTGTGGTGCGTTGTTCAGAGGTTCCCTAGCTCTGTCATGAGCGCGAATCCACAGCCTTCCCACCTCAGGATGACAAAACTACAGGCTAGCGGTCGCATCGTGGACTTCTATCTGAAGCAGAACAACGCCGCACAGGAGGGCAAAGGTATTGGCGCAGACAAGGTAGGCCGCTACGTACTCTTCTGGTCTGCTATCACTAGCAACGGGGTCGGATACTGCGCTGAGCAGCTCGGCTGGGGAGAGTTTGCACTCGTCCCGGAGCCTTACACGAGGCTGCTTGATGAACTGGCTGGCGTATAACAATTCATTCAAGCCAAAACTGCTTCTCGGGTCTGCTTAATTCCGGCGTTAGGCAGTGGTGGGGCATTACAGCTTCGGCATCCGTTGTCGCGTGATCTTGCATGTCCAGCGACTGGCTTGCGCGCGACCAGGTGGGCCGATAACGCCTCATGACGTGCGATTGCGCACCGGCGCGGCTCATCGAACTCGTCGGCTACATCCGGCAAATACCCAGGCCAACCGAGTCGACGCAATGCGTTGCACTGCAGTCAGATGCAACGCACCCGCCACTCACTTCAGGCAGTGGTGCCCGCCAAGCATGCGCGCAACGCGCGCAGCTTCTCTACGGGTCACAGATTCCAGTCGATCCGCAGGCCGGCGATCAACGCGTTCTTCAGATCGTTGGTGCGGGTCGGTTCGTTGAACTGGTCGGGGTTGATCACGTAGTGCAGGTTCGGCGCGATGCGCAGTTGCTTGGTGACCTGGATGCCGTAGCTCAGCTCCATCATGATCTGGTTGTCGGCGGGGGTGCCGGTGCCGCCCGCAGAGGCGCGCGCCAGGCGCAGGTTTTCGATCGCTTGGTCGCTGTATTTCTGCTGGGTGATCACGAAGGCGATGTTGTCCTGCGGGCGGCTGGCGAAGGTGCCTTTCTGCACCAGGCCCAGTTGCACGAAATGGTCTTCGATGGCCTGGCCGCTGGTGCTCTGCAGAATGGCGCCGAAGACGGTGAGCCCGCGCGTGCTCGACGGGTCGGGGTTGGTCACCTGCTGCTCGAAGCGCGCGAACAGGCCAGAGCGGCCCTGCTTGTTCCCATACGGCAGGCCGCTCAGCACGGCCGGGTTGCCGTTGCGGTCGCGCAGCGGGTCGGTGTAGTCGGAGTTGTCCTGCCAGCCGCCGAGTTCGTACATGGCTGCCATGCTGCCGTCGCCGCCCTTGTTCTTGTAGCCGACGGCATAGGGCACCACCACGCCGGTGGTGTCGTTGGTGCTCCAGTTCAAGCCATGCTGGCCGTCTTGGGCCTGCACCGGGTTCACTTCGTAGGCGCCGACGTGGACGTAGACCTTGGGCGTGACCCACGCGGTGGCGTCTGCGGCCCAACTGGAGACCGGCCAGTAGGTGAAGTTACTGGTGCGGAAGACGAAGGTGGGGTTGCCGCAGGCCGAGTTGCCCTGGAAGTACTGGCACAGGTCCGAGCCAAGGAAATGGATGTTGGCCACGCTGCGGCCGGCTTCCAGCTCCAGGCGGTCGTTGAAGAGCTTCTGCAGCAGGGTGAAGTTGGTCAGGCGGGTGCCCTGGCCGCCGTAGATTTCCTGCACCGAGGTGCTGTTGCCGATGCTGCTGTTGGCCAGGTTGGTGCCGTGGCGGTTGGTGACGTACAACTTCACCGTGGCGCCGTTCCAGCCGAACAGGCGATCCATGTCGACATCGGTGCCGACCATCAACTGGCCGGCGTAGGCGTCGCCGCTCTTGCGGCCGCCGTCGATCATCGAGGCGGCTTCGCCGGTGTAGCCCAGTTTGAGCTTGAAGGCGTCGGTGGCGTCTTGCGCGTGGGCGAGCGGGGTCAGTGCCAAGGTCAGCGACAGGCACAGCAGGCGGGTGCGGGCACGGCGGGGGGCGAGGGCGGTCATGGCAGGACTCCTGACAAAAAGGCGTGGGCTTGGTGGCGAACGCGAAAGCAAGTGGATGGGCAAGCCGCTGGCGTCGAACCTGGGTGCGCAGCGCAGCGGTAGACGCAGGTCAGGGGGACGCGCGGTAGAGCGCAGGCGCGTCGGGTGTGGCGGCAGGTCCGTGCCGCCGTTGCTGGATCAGGCGACGACGTCGGCAACCGGCTTCTTGAGCAGGCGCAGCGCGATCGCCGTGACCACCACGCCGACCACCAGGGCCAGCACGTAATTGAGCAAGTGGGTGACGGCGTTGGGGATCAGCAGCACGAAGATGCCGCCATGCGGCGCCTTCAATTCGGCACCGGCGGTCATCGAGATCGCGCCGGCCACGGCCGAGCCGATCACCAGCGCCGGGATGGTACGCAGCGGGTCGCGTGCGGCATACGGGATGGCGCCTTCGGTGACGAAGGCCAGCCCAAGCACGCCGGCCGCGGTGGCCGAACCGCGTTCTTCGGCGGTGAAGCGGTTGCGGAACACCCAGGTCGCCAGCGCGATGCCCAGCGGCGGGGTCATGCCGGCCACCATGGCGGCGGCCATCGGGGTGTAGACCTGGCTGGCGATCAAGCCGGTGGAAAACGCATAGGCCGCCTTGTTGACCGGCCCGCCCATATCGAACGCCATCATGCCGCCGAGCAACAAGCCCAGCAGCAAGGCGCTGCTGCCCTGCATGCCGCGCAGCCAGGCGGTGAGCCAGGCCAGCAGGTCGGCCACGGGCTGGCCGAACACGTACATCATCGCCAGCCCGACCAGCAGGGTGCCCAGCACTGGCAGGATCAGCACCGGCTTGAGTCCTTCCAGGTTGCGCGGCAGCGTGATGTAGCGGTTGAGCGCGGCCACGCCGTAGCCGGCGATGAAGCCGGCGATGATCCCGCCGAGGAAGCCGGCGTTGAGATTGGCCGCGACCAAGCCGCCGATCATGCCGGGCGCGATGCCGGGACGGTCGGCGATGGAGTAGGCGATGTAGCCAGCCAGGGCAGGCACCATCAGGGTGAAGCCAGCCTTCGCGCCGATCTGGAACAGCGACCAGGCCAGCGTGCCTTGATGCGCATCGTCGCCGGCGTAGATGCCGCCCAGCGCAAATGCCAACGCAATCAGCAGGCCGCCGGCAGTGACGAAGGGCAGCATGAACGAGACGCCGGTCATCAGGTGCTTGTAGGCACCGGTGCGGCTATTGCCCTTGCTCGCCGTGGCGCTGGCGGCTGTGCCGGTGGCCGGCGTCGCGCCGCCCTGCACGCTGGCGTCGGCCAGGGCCTTGTTGATCAGCGCTGGGCCATCGTTGATCGCCGGTTTGGTGCCGCTCTTGAACACGCGCTTGCCGCCGAAGCGGGCCAGGTCCACTTCGCGGTCGGCGGCAATGATGACGACGTCTGCATTGCGGATTTCATCGTCGGTGAGTGCGTCCTGCGCACCCACCGAGCCCTGGGTTTCCACCCGCATCTGGTAGCCGAGTTTCTTGGCGGCCTGCTGCAGGCCTTCGGCAGCCATGAAGGTGTGCGCGATGCCGGTGGGGCAAGACGTGATCGCGACGATGCGCTTGCTGCTTGCACTTTCGCCGCCTGCACCGGTCGATGCGGTTGCGGCAGCGGGTGCAGCGAGCTGGTTCAGCGCGGCGGCCGGGTCGTCCAACACCGCACCCAGGCTCAGGCGCACCAGTTGCGCATCGCCAAAGCGGGCGGTGTCGGCATCGGCGTCGCCGACCACCAAGATCTGGGTGGCACCGCTGGCGAGCTCGCTCGGTAGCGCGCCAAGTACGCCTTGGTCGCTGCGGATTTCGATCGTCACGCTGCGCCCGGCGGCGGTGGCCGCGCGGCGCAGCGCTTCAGCCGCCAGGACGGCTTCGGTGCTGCGTTCGCCAGCGGCGATGACCACGATGGAAGAGGACATGGCAAAACTCCTGCTCTGTTGCGGTCGCCGGTATCACCGGCGGGGAAATTTCTTGAAGCGTTATGCGGGGCGGTGACGCACATGAGGTGTGCCGCTGCCTGCGACTGCCACACCCCGCGAATCGTTGGGTGCCGGCATCGGTCGCTGCGGATGCCGGCTCATGACAGCGCTTCGATCGCGACGTCGATTGCGGCGCGGCGCACGCCCTCGGGCGTCATCCGACGCGCGTCGCCGCTTTCCAGCCGGCACATCGAAAACGCCGTGGCCAGCCGCGCGCATTGCTCCAGCGTGGTTGCATCGTCCAGCAGCGCAGCGGCCAAGCCGGCCACCATCGCATCGCCTGCGCCCACGCTGCTGCCGTGCGCCAGGCGCGGCGGGCGGGCGATCAAGCGCTGGTCGCGCTGCACGAACAGGGCACCGTCGGTGCCCATCGAAATGACCACCAGCTGGACGCCGCGTGCGATCAGTTCGTGCGCAGTGTCGCTGAGGGCGGCGCGGTCGTTCAACGGACGACCGGTCCAGGCTTCGAGCTCGTAGCGATTCGGTTTGACCGCGTACGGCAGCGCCTCGCGTGCGGCATTGAGCGCCGTCACCAACGGCATGCCGCTGGTGTCCAGCAGCACGCGCGCACCGGTGCCACTGGCCTGGGCCTGCAACTGCGCCCAACTGTCGTCCGGCAGACCGGCCGGCAGGCTGCCGGACAGCACCACCGGCAGGCCGGGGCGCAGCAGTGGGGCGAGGTGGTCGGCCACGCCTTGCAGATGCGGCTGGCCCAAGTGCAGGCCGGGCAGGTTGATATCGGTGGTGTCGTTGCTTCGTGCGTCGACCAGTTTGAGATTGGTGCGGGTTTCGCCGGCCACGCGCTGACAGTGATCGGCGATGTCGCGTTCGCGGAACAGCGCTTCGAACACGCCGGCATTGCCGACCCCAAGCACGCCCAGCGCGGCGACCTGGCTGCCCCAGTCGGCCAGGCAGGCGGCCACATTGATGCCTTTGCCGCCGGCATCGTTGCGCACGCTGCTGGCGCGATGCACTGCGCCAGGCTGCAGATGTTCCAGCTGGATGGTCTGGTCGATCGCCGGATTCAGCGTGACGGTGATGGCTTGCAGGCTCATGCCGCGTCCTCGCGCTTGGCTTCCAATGCGCGCACCTGTTCGGCGGTTTCGCAGGCCAGCGCCTGTTCGGCCAGTTCCTGCAACTGGCGCAGCGCCGCGCCGCGCAGGCGAGCCTTCACCGCGGGGATGTCGTTTGGCGTCATCGACAATTCCTGCACGCCCAGGCCGGCCAGCAGGCTGGCGCCGAAGGCGTCGCCGGCCAGACCGCCGCACACGCCGACCCAGCGCTCGTGTGTGCGCGCACCTTCAATGGTGCTGCGGATCATGCGCAGCACGGCCGGGTGCAGGCTGTCGGCTTCAGCGGCCAGTTCCGAATTCTGGCGGTCGATCGCCAGCACGTACTGGGTAAGGTCGTTGGTGCCGATCGAGAAGAAGTCTGCGTGGCGCGCCAGTACGTCGGCCTGTGCGGCGGCAGCCGGCACTTCGATCATGATGCCGATCGGCACTTCCGGTGCGTCGAGCTCGGCGCGGATGCGTGCGCAGATGGCGCGCAAGGCGATCAGCTCCGGCACCGAGGTGATCATCGGGAACATGATCGACAGCCGCGCACCGTCCTTGGCGGCGCGATACAGCGCACGCAGTTGCGGCTCCAGCAGGTCGGGACGACGCAGCAGCAAGCGCGCGCCGCGCACACCCAGGAACGGGTTTTCTTCGTGCGGCAATTCCAGATGCGCCACCTGCTTGTCGCCACCGATATCCAGCGCACGCACGATCAGCGGGCGGCCATCCAGTGCCTGCGCCATTGCCAGATAGGTGGCATGCTGTTCGTCTTCGCTGGGGGTGCGTCCGCTTTCCAGGAACAGGAATTCGGTGCGCATCAGGCCGACGCCTTCGGCGCCCTGGGTCAGCGCCATCGCGACCTGGTCGGGCAGATTGACGTTGGCGCCAATGTCGATGTGGTGGCCGTCGGTGGTTTCGGCCGGCAATGCGCGTTGCGCGGCTTCGCGCTCGCGAATCGCCTGCTGTTCGGCGATATGCTTGCGTGCGGCGTCCAGATCGAGTTCTGACGGATTGAGGTACAGGCGCCCGCTGCTGCCGTCGATGATGGCAGTGACGCCGTCTTCGATATCCAGCAGCTGGCCACCGGCCGCGACCAGCGCCGGCAGGCCGAGCGTGCGCGACAGAATTGCGGTGTGCGAGGTCGGCCCGCCCTGCGCGGTGGCCAGGCCGAGCACGCGCGCGGTGTCCAGATTGGCGGTGTCCGACGGCGACAGATCGCTGGCGAGCAGGATGCACGGCTGCGCGGGCAGGTCGGTCAGACCGGCGCCAGCGGCGGTCGGGTCGAGCTGCGCTAGCACGCGGCGACCGACATCGCGTAGATCGGCAGCGCGGCCGGCCAGCACGGGGTTGCCGAGAGCGGCCAGGCCGGAGGCAATCTGTTCCACCGCCTGGTGCCACGACCATGCCACGCCGTGGCCTTCGACCATCAGCTGGCAGGTGCGGGTGATCAGGTCGGTGTCGTTGAGCAGTTCGGCCTGGGCCTTGAAGATGGCCGCGTCCGAGGCGCCGAGCCGGCGCTGGGTGTCGTCCTGGATCGCCGCCAGCTGCTGGCGGGTACGGGTCAGCGCATCGTGCAGCTGCGCGCCGCCATCGCCCAGGCCGACCGGTTGATCGGCCACTTCGGTCTGCGCCGCACGCAGGCGATGCACGATGCCGATCGCCACGCCCGGGCTGGCGCCGATGCCGACGATGGCCGGCTGCGCCTGCGGCGGGGTCCAGCCGGCCACCGGGGCGGCGCGGCGTTGTGCGGCACGCTCGGCATCGGCCTTTTCCTGCGCGGTGAGGCTGTCCATCACCACGCGCAGACACTTGAGCAGCGCCGCCGCGTCGCTGCCCTCGGCCGAGACGGTGATGCTGTCGCCGGCACGCAGGCCCAGCTGCAGCAGGCCGACCAGGCTCTTGGCATCGGCGGCCTGGTCGCCGGCGCGGACCTGCGCGCGGGCCGAGAAGCCGCGGGCGGTCTCGGCCCAGCGGGTGGCCGGACGGGCGTGCAGGCCGCTGGGATAAGCAACGGTCCACTCGAATGTTTCGGCCAGATCGGTGGCTGGCGCGGCGCTGGTGTCGGGTGCCCGTTCGCCGGTGAGTGCGGCGACGATCACGCCGGGGTCGTCGGTGCTGAACAGCGCTTCCAGCTGCGCCGGGTCCTGGATCAACCGGGTCAGCCGGCGCAGCAAGGTGATGTGGGTATCGGACTGCGCGGCGATGCCGACCACCAGCCGGGTGGTCTGGCCGGGGTTCCATTCCACTCCCTCGGGCAGCTGCAGCACCGCGATACCGTCGCGAAGCACCAGGTGGCGGTCTTCGACGACGCCGTGCGGGATCGCCAGGCCGTGGCCCAGAAAGGTGTTCGCCAGGCATTCGCGGCGCCGCATGCTGGCGTCGTAGCCAGGTGCCACGCAGCCGGCCGCGACCAGCAGCTGGGCAGCCTGAGCGATGGCGTCGTCCTTGTCGCGGGCAGACGCGCGCAGGCGCA
The DNA here is from genome assembly GCF_004136375.1 of Xanthomonas oryzae pv. oryzae. Lineage (NCBI taxonomy): Bacteria > Pseudomonadati > Pseudomonadota > Gammaproteobacteria > Lysobacterales > Lysobacteraceae > Xanthomonas > Xanthomonas oryzae. The sequence goes on along the minus strand of NZ_CP031697.1, from coordinate 3,335,094 downwards.
CAAGGTCGGGGGTGACGGGGGCGAGCGACGGAGAGGACAAGGCGGGCTCCGGATGAGGTCGGGCTGGAAAGTGTAGTGGGAACGTTCCCACAATTTACGTCAATGTGCACTGCACAAAACCGTTGTATTGCTTTCGGGTTAGCATCAAAGTCGATACGGCGCCTGGGTCAAGGTGCGCAAATGGAGCGGGAACGATTCCAGTGAGCATCAGCATCAATGACGTGGCCCGCGTGGCCGGAGTGTCCAAATCCACGGTCTCGCGCGCGCTGGGCACCGGCCCGGTGAGCGAGGACGTGCGTGCCAAGGTGGAAGCTGCGGTGCGCCAGACCGGCTATCGCCCCAACCTGATGGCGCGACGGCTGCGTTCGCAGCAGTCCGGCATCCTGGGGGTGATCGTGGCCGACATCCGCAACCCGTACTTCACGGCGTTGATTCGTGCAGTGGAAGAGGTCGCGTACAAGGCCGGTATGCGCGTGACCCTGTGCAATACCGATGAAGATACCGAGCGTGAGGCGTTGTATCTGGATTTGATGCAGGAAGAACGCATCACCGGGCTGATTTTTGCGCCGACCCGCGTGACCGTCGGGCGCATGCATGAGCTGTCCCTGGATTACCCCACCGTGCTGGTGGACCGCGCGGGCCCCGGCAGCCGCTATGACAGTGTGGTGCTCGACAACGGCGCGGCCATGGCTGAGCTGGTCGCGCACTTGCAGGCGCAGGGATATCGGCGCATCGGTGGGCTGTTCGGCAGCACCAGTACCACGGCCGCCGAGCGCCGCGACGGTTACCTGGCCGCGATGCGCGCGCAGGGCCTGGAGCCGGATTACCGTGAAGTGGCGCCCGCCGCCGAGGCGGCGATTGCCGAATTGGGTGGATGGCTCGCCAACGACACCCGACCCGAGGCCATCGTCACCAGTAACAGCCTGCTGCTGATGGGCGCGCTGAAGGCAGCACGCACCGCCGGTCTGCGCCTGCCGCAGGACCTGGCCCTGGCCGGATTCGACAACGAGCGCTGGACCGATCTGGTCGAGCCCGGCATCACCGTGGTCGAGCAGCCGGTGGAAGACATGGGCCGTGCGGCGATGTCGCTGCTGCTGGAGCGGCTAAGCAATCCGCAATTGCCAATCCGCCGCATGGTCATGACCGGACGCTGCGTGATGCGTGGGTCTACGGGGGCGCGCGTCGCGGGTGTGTAGGGTCGACGGCGCGAGACTGTCGGGTGCGGTGGGTACGACGGTGATGCGTTCGCGCCCTGGAGCGCTCCTACGACGTGGCTGCTTTCGCAATGGTTTCCCCCGATGCCACACAAAAAAGCCCCGGCATTGCCGTAATGCTGTTCACTTAAGAGGCGCAGCCTTTCGATTAACCGGAGAGCGGGTCTTTGATATTTTCACCGACCTCGGCCTTGATGGCCGAGGTCGGTGGTCGAGGAAGAGACGTCCCACGCCGGATCTGAGCGGGGACAGCCGCCGTCCTGTGCCGGAGATAGGATGTGCCGTAGCCATGACGATCAACTGCACTGCGATGTATTGGCAGGCAGGCTTGAATCGGACATCCGAGGGCGTTCTGCCAAAGGCGATCGCGGCTTGGCTCGCTTTGCGCCGGATGATGTTGTAGGCCAGTAGCAGGCCCCACACGTCCTGATACACCAGTGCGATCTTCTTGCTGCGCAGGGTGAGCGCGTTTTGCTGCATCGTGCTTTTGATGTCCCTGAATCCCAGTTCGATCTCCCAACGCTCCTCGTACAAGGCGGCAACGGTGTTGGCTGGATAGCGATCTGCTGGCAGGCAGGTCAGTATCTTTTTGACCTTTCCACCTGATTAGCACGATCTTTCAGCACAGTCGCAGCCAGTGAGAGCCGACCGGTCGATGCTAGGACCGTCGCTCCACCGAGACCAGATCATGGCCATGAATCGTGTGCAGTTCCAAGCCGGGCTGTCGTTGCCGGCGTTCCTCAAGCGCTATGGCAACGCGCAGCAGTGCGAGCAGGCGTTGGAGATCTCGCGCTGGCCACAGGGCTTTGTTTGTCCGCATTGCGCCGCTACCGCGCACAGTCGATTCCAGCGTCACGGCACCACGTACTGGCAGTGCACGGCCTGCTATCGCCAGACCAGCCTGCGCTCGGGCACGGTGATGGACAACAGCAAGCTGCCGCTACGCACCTGGCTGCTTGGCATGTATCTGCTGGGCCAGAGCAAGACGAACCTGTCGGCGCTGGAGTTGATGCGACACCTGGGAGTGAGCTACCCGACAGCGTGGCGAATGAAGCACAAGCTGATGCAGGCCATGACCCAACGCGAGGCGAACCGCAAGTTGGGCGGGATCGTGCAACTGGACGATGCCTACCTGGGCGGAGAACGCAACGGTGGCAAGGCCGGGCGCGGCTCGGAGAACAAGCGCCTTTTCGTGATCGCCGTGGAGACCACTGAAGACGGTCGTCCATTGCGCGCGGTGATGGATCCGGTCCCAGGCTTCACCAAGGCGGCGCTGTCGGAATGGATCGGGCAACGCCTGCATCCTGGAGCAGATGTCTACAGTGATGGACTCGGTGCGTTTCGAGCACTGGAAGCCGAGCATGCGCACACGGTGATCGAAGGCAGCGGTCGAAGTCGCTGCGAGGCAGAGAACGCACGCTGGGTCAACGTGGTGTTGTCCAACCTAAAGCGTTCGCTGGACGGTGCCTATCACGCCTTCAAATTCGCCAAATACGCCCAGCGCTACCTGGCAGAGACGATGTGGCGGTTCAACCGCCGTTTCGATCTGACCCGGCTGGTGCCCAGCTTGCTGGCCGCCGCAGCCGCCAGCAAGCCGTGGTCCGAGCGGGCCCTGCGTGATGTCACCATGTTCACCGCTGAAAGTGCGTGCTAATCAGGCCTTTCCATTGCGCTCGTAGCTGATCTGGCGGCACTGCCAATGCGTGGGCAACGCCGGGTTCTTTTTACGCGCCTGAGGCGAGACACGCATCTGCAGCAGGCAATCGTTCTGGCCGTCGCAGGCAACCTGTTCGGCAACGATCCCCTTGGGTGCCGGGGTCAACCAGTGCTTTTGCTCGCCGTTGCCGGTAAGGCTGGAAAGGAAATCAGCCCCCCAGAATCCCTTGTCGAACAAGGTAACCGAGTGATCGGGAATTCGACTGAGGACGCTTTCGGCCAACGGCAGTTCGCCGCGCCGATACGGACTGAGGCGTGCATCGAGCAGAACAGGAGAACGCACGTTCATCAGCGCAACCAGACGCATCATCGGAAACGGTGTCTGCCGCTCGGTGCTGGTGTTGCCAGATCCAACGTGCTCTCGCAGCTCCGGCGTCCCTGCGGTGCGCAGTAGCGCGCCATCGACTGCGAAAACCTGCACCCCCTGCCAATCGTCGCCCTCATAGCGCTCGCACCCCCAGTGCGCACCGGTCTTGCTGAAGAGCGCTTCAACCGGGTCGGCGCCCAGACGTCGACGCGCCTGGCTAACACCGCTTTTGGCGGGGAGATCCTCCGAGGCCAGGCCCTGCGCGCAGATATTGAGCCGACGCGCCACCTCGTGGATCGGCTCATCGCGGAACAACGCCATCCCAAGCACCAACCACAGGACCTGGTCGCTGGGGAGCCGGCGGCGGCGAATGCGTGCATTGGCCGACAGCTGCAGCGCGCTGGATATCCACTCCACCGGAATGTTCTGCGTCAACGTGCTCAGGTCGGAAAAGTTGAAGAGCTCACCAAGGTCGAGCAGTTGCTGGTGGATGGACACAAAAAATCCGATGCCAGAGGACTGGCATCGGATTCTCGGTGACTCAGGTGCTTAAGTGAACAGCATTACCGCATTGCCGGGGCTTTTGATTTGCAGCCAATGCCCGACTCAGCGATCCGGGTGGTGGGTGCCACCATCGTTCTGCGCAACCAGATAGTCCTTGGACTGCTCATCCAGCTTCTCGCCCAGCATGCGGCGCACCACCACGAAGAACAGCGGGATGAAGATCAAGCCGAGCACCGTGGCGAACACCATGCCGCCGATCACGCCGGTACCGATGGAATGGCGCGCATTGGCGCCGGCACCGGTGGAGATGGCCAGCGGCAGCACGCCGAGGATGAACGCGAACGAGGTCATCAGGATCGGACGGAACCGCAGATGCGCCGCTTCCAGGGTGGCCTCGCGCAGGCTCTTGCCCGCCGCACGCTGCTCCACGGCGAATTCCACGATCAGGATCGCGTTCTTCGCGGCCAGACCAATCACCGTGATCATGCCGATCTTGAAGTACAGATCGTTCGGCAAGCCGCGCAGCATCGAGAAGGTGATCGCCCCCAACACGCCGATCGGCACCACCATCAGCACCGCCACCGGAATCGACCAGCTTTCATAAAGCGCGGCCAGGCACAGGAAGACCACCACCACCGACAACGCCAGCAACAGCGTGGCAGCATTACCGGCGATGATTTCCTGGTACGACATGCCGCTCCAGTCGAAGCCGAAGCCAGGTGGCAGATCGTTGTTGACGATCTCTTCCATCGCGCTCATCGCCTGGCCCGAACTGCGGCCCGGGGCCGGGTTGCCGACGATGTTCACGGCGGAATAGCCGTTGTAGCGATTCAACGCCGGCGAGGCGTAGTTCCACTCGGCCTTGACCACGTTGCTCAGCGGAATCATTGCCGGCTGGCCGTCGGTACCGGTGGCGGTGGTGCTGGGAGTGAAGAAGTTGCGTAGCGACTCGGGGCCGGCGCGGAACTGATCGTCGGCGCGCATGTTGACGCGCTTGATGCGGCCCTCGGCGAAGTAGTCGTTGACGTACACCGGCGCCAGCATCAGCTGGATCGAGCTGTAGATGTCGCTGACATTCAGGCCCATCGATTGCGCCTGCACGCGGTCCACATGCAACTGCAGCTGCGGCGCGTTTTCCAGACCGTTCGGGCGCACGCCCACCAGGGTGTCCTGCTTCTCCGCGGCCTTGCCGAGCACGATGTTGCGCGCATTGATCAGTGCTTCCTGGCCGGCACCGGAACGGTCCTGCAGCCACATGTCGAAGCCGCCGAACTGGCCCAGACCCTGCACGGTGGGCAGGTTGACCACGAAGATCTGCGCGCCCTTGATGCTGTGGAAGGCGCCATTGAGTTGCTGGATCAACTGCCCGGCCGTGACGTCACGCTCGTCCCACGGCTTGAGCCGGATGAAGCCCATGCCGACGTTTTCGCCCGAGCCCAGGAAGCTGAAGCCGGCGATCTGCAGCAGGCCTTCCACCGCCGGCTGCTTCTCCAGTACCGCACGCATCTGCGCGAACGCCTCGTTGGTGCGGATCTTGGTCGCGCCCGGCGGCAGCTGCACGATGGCCACCGCAAAGCCCTGGTCTTCATCCGGCAGGAAGCTGCCCGGCATCCGCGTAAACAGGAAGCCGCACAGCACCATCAGCGCCACGAACGCGATCATCCACGGCGGCGAGCGCTTGAGGGTGTGACCGACCACGCCGACATAGCGATGCGCCAGCTTGTCGTAGTACTTGTCGAAGGTGCGGTAGACCCAGTTCTTCTTGGTGGAGTGGGTCGACTTGAGGAACGCGCCGCACAGCGCCGGGGTGAAGCTCAACGCGAGGAAGGCGGAGAAGCCCATCGACATGGCGATGGTCAACGCGAACTGCTTGTAGATCGCACCCGAGGCGCCGGGCTGCAGCGAGGAGGGGATGAACACCGCCGCCAGCACCACGGTGATGGCCACCACTGCGCCGGTGATCTGGGTCATCGCCTTCTGGGTGGCCGCCTTCGGCTCCAGATGCTCTTCGCTCATGATGCGTTCGACGTTCTCGATCACCACGATCGCATCGTCCACCACGATGCCGATCGCCAGCACCATCGCAAACAGCGTCAGTTGGTTGATGGTGAAGCCGATCACGTACATGCCGAAGAACGTGCCCAGCAACGCGACCGGAATCACCAGCGTGGGAATCACGGTGGCGCGGAAGTTCTGCAGGAACAACAGCATCACCAGGAACACCAGCACGATGGCTTCCACCAGCGTGTGGATCACTTCCTCGATGGAGATGCGCACGAAGGTGGTCGATTCGTACGGCGCAAACCATGTCACGCCTTGCGGGAAGGTTGGCTGCAGTTCGTCGAGCTTGGCGCTGACCGCGTCGGACACATTCAACGCGTTGGCGCCCGGCAACAGCTGGATACCGAAGGCGCCGGTGGGCTTGCCGTTGTACTGGGTGTCGAAGCCGTAGCTGCTCGGCCCCACGGTCACGCGTGCAACGTCCTTCAAGCGCACGGTGGCACCGTTGTTATCGGTGCGCAGGATGATGTTTTCGAACTGCTCGGGCGAGCTGAAGCGGCCTTCCGCCGACACCGTGGCGGTGAAGCTGATGCCTTCCGGGGTCGGGTCGGCGCCCACCGAACCGGAAGCGAACTGCACGTTCTGGTTACGCACCGCGGTCAGCACCTGGGTGGCCGACAGGTTGTAGCCCTGCAGCTTCTCCGGGTTCAACCAGATGTTCATCGCATACTCGGCGCCGAACTGGTTGGTGCTGCCCACGCCAGGCACGCGCGAAATCTGCTCGAGCAAGCGCGAGCCGACGATGTCGTTGAGCGCGTCGCGGTTGATCGACGGATTATCCGAGCGCAGCGCAGCCACCATCAGGAAGCCGGCGTTGGCCTTGGCCACCACCACACCTTGCTGGGTCACTTCCGACGGCAGACGCGGTGCGGCCAACGACACCTTGTTCTGCACCTGCACCTGCGCAATATCCGCGTCGGTGCCGGTTTCGAAGGTCAGGGTGATGGTCACGCGGCCGTTGGCGGCCGAGGACGAGTTGAAGTACAGCAGGTGGTCGATACCGGTGAGCTGCTGCTCGATGACCTGGGTCACCTCCTTTTCGGCGGTGTCGGCGCTGGCGCCGGGGAAGTTGGCGGTGACGGTGACCTGCGGCGGGGCGATCGTCGGGTACGACTCGATACCCAGATTCAGGATCGAGATCACGCCCGCAAGCGAGATCAGGATCGCCACCACCCACGCAAAGACCGGGTGTTCGATAAAAAACTTAGGCATGTCCGGGTTCCGTCACTGCTGCGTGGACTGGGAGTCGGCCGGTTGCGCGGCCGCATCCTGCTTGGGCTGTTGCTGAGCGGCCGGCGCCGCTGCATCGGCCTTGTCGGCGGACGGTGCGGCTTGCGCATCGCCACTCTGGGCCGCGGCAGGCGCCGCGCCCGGTGCGCCGGGCTGGCCGCCTTGTGCCGGCTTGTTCGGATCCCACGGCACGCCCTTGGCCGGCTGCCCTTGCTTGGCCTTTTGCACGCCATCGACGATGACCTGGTCGCCCTGGGTCATGCCGCCGGTGACGATCCACTGGCCCTTCTGCTGGCCGTCGACGGTAAGGTTCTTGCGGGCCACCTTGCCGTCCTTGTCCAGCACCAGGACGTAGGGTCCGGTGGCATCGCGCTGCAACGCCTGCTGCGGCAGCAGGTAGGCATTGTTGCGCTGGCCCAGGCTGGCCTTGAACGTCACGAACGCGCCCGGCAGCAGCGATTGTTCGGGGTTGGGCAAGGTGGCGCGCAGCGACACCGCACCGGTACTCGGGTTTACCGTCACCGCAGAGACGTCCAGCGTGCCGGGGTGCTGGTACTGCGTGCCGTTGCCCAGCTCCACGTTGATGGAGGACTTGCCGTCGCCGCTGAGCTGCACGTTGCCGCTGCTCTGCGCCTGACGCAGGGCAGCCAGTTCTTCGCTGTTCATGGCGAAGTTCACGTACAGCGGGTCGATCTGGTCGACGGTGGTGAGCAGGGTGGCTTCACCGGCACCGACCAGGGCGCCTTCGGTGACGCGCTGGATACCGGCGCGACCGGTGATCGGCGAGGTGACGGTGGCGAAGCTGAGGTGGATGCGCGCGGCTTCGACCGCGCCGCGCGCCTGTTGCACGCTGGCGCCGGACGAACGCTCGTTGGCTTCGGCGGTGTCGATGTCGGCGCGCGAGACGTACTGCTGCGGCGCCAGGCTGCGCGCACGCGTCGCGGCGATCTTGGCGTTGGTATAGGTCGCTTCGGCGGCGGCCAGCTGGCCCTGCGCCTGCAGCAGCGTGGCCTTCAGCTGCGACGGGTCGATCTGGAACAGCGGTTGGCCCTCTTTGACGTTGGCGCCTTCGGTGTACAGGCGCTTGAGCACCACGCCGTCCACGCGTGCGCGCACATCGGCCGAGCGGTATGCCGATAGGCGGCCGACCAGGTCGCGTTCCAGCGGCAGCGTCTGCGGCTTCATTTCCAGCACCGACACTTCCGGCGGCGGTGCCTGCTGTTGTTCGGGCTTGCTGCAGGCAGCGAGCGCCACGGTGATGGCACAGGCCAGGCCGAATGAGCGGAGCAGGGCAATCATGAGGAGGAACTCCGTTAGGGTCTTGAAGTGAGAAGAGATGGTGGTGCCAGCGTCGGCGCGGCAGGTGCCGCAGCGAACGCACGCAAGAAGGCGTCCACGGCGAATTGCGCCCACTGCTGCCTCGCGGGCAGGCCGGCACGATGGGAAACCTGAAACCGTTGGCGGTCGAAATCCAGCCCGACGATCATGCTCAGTAACAGTTCGGCCATGAAGTGCGGATCGTCATGCCGCAGTTCGCCCGCTTCGATCGCCTGTTCGAAGCGATGCGCCAGACGCTGCTGCGGGCCGACCACGCCGTCGTGGAAGATCTGCTGCGACTGGTCGGGGAACCGGTGCGACTCGGCTTCGACCAGCCGGCAGGTCTGTAGCACATCGGGGTTGTTCAACCGGTCAAGATGGGCCAGCGCGAAGGCCAGCAGATCGGCGCGGAGATCGCCCGAGACCGTGCCCAGCGGCCCGGCCGCCAGGTGCATGTGATCCTGCAGCACATCGCGCAGCAGGTTTTCCTTGCAGCCGTAGTAGCTGTACAGGGTCTGCTTGGAACAGCCGGCCCGCTCGGCCACCGCGTCCATGCTCAGCCGCATGCCGCGCTCGGCCAGCAGCGCATGCACAGCCGCATGGATGCGGCGGTCGCAGTCCGAACGCCTGGCAGCGCGGTGGGGACGAGTGGTCATGGCGGTAGACTATACCGTCCAGTTTAGTTTTTAAACAGGCTTGACGGTCGCGGTTTCGTGTGTGCAATGGCTTATGTGCCAGGCACGGGACCGGACGTTGCCGGTTGTGGCGATCCGGCGTCGGTCTCGCGCCGCCGTGTTCCACGAATTACATAGATGTAGTGCTTTTGCGCGCTGCCACGGGCCATGGCGGGCCGCATATTTGCTTTATGCAGCAAGGCGTCGTCATCGCGCACCGGTACAATTCATTTTTCAACCGAGCATTCCAGCTCTCCTCATGACAGCCAACAAAGCCGCTTCGAAATCGTCCACGACGTCGGTCAAACCGGCCGCCGAACGTGCCGTCCCCGTGCTTGCCACCGAACCGCAGGCGGTCACCCTCGCGCCGGTGTTTGCCGCGTTGCGCAAGCGCTATCCGGCCGCCCGTCAGGCCGAAGTCCAGGCGTTCGCCGCCGACCTCTACCGGCGCATGGAGGAAGACGAATTCCCGAACCATCCGCCGGAGCAATGGGCGGCGTTGGCATCGGACATGCTGGAATTTACACGTGTGCGCAAGGCAGGCATGGTCAATGTGCGGGTGTTCAACCCCACCTTGAAGAGCCACGGCTACGAGTCGCCACATACCTTGCTGCAGATCGTCAACGACGACATGCCGTTCCTGGTGGACTCGGTCAGCATGACCCTGGCCGACCTGGGCATCGGCGTGCACGTGCAGGGCCACCCGGTGCTGCGCATCGCGCGTGACAAGGGCGGCAAGCTGACGGCGGTGGGCGAGGGCAAGAGCGAGTCGCTGATGGTGCTGGAGATCGACCGCCAGCCACCGGAAGAAATGCCCAAGCTGGAAGCGGCAGTGCGCAAGGTGTTGGCCGAAGTGCGCGCCATCGTGCACGACTGGGCCGCGATGCGCGAAAAGATGGTGATGCTGGCCGATGACCTGGCCACCCGCCGCCTGCCGATCGACGATATCAGCCGCCACGAAGCGCAGGAGTTGCTGCGCTGGGCCGCCGCCGACCATTTCACCTTCTTCGGCTACCGCGAATATCGCGTGGAAAAGCAGGACGGCCAGGACGTGCTGGCACCTCTGGAAGACACCGGCCTGGGCCTGATGCGCGGCCATGACACCTCGCCGGCACGCCCGGTGACCACGCTGGCGGCGCATGGCTTGAATGCCTCGTCCAAGCTCAAGGACGCGTTGATCCTGACCAAGACCAATGCACGTTCGCGCGTGCACCGGGTTGGCTACATGGATTACATCGGCATCCTGGAATTCGATGCCAAGGGCCGCATCGTTGGCGAGCAGCGTTTTCTGGGCCTGTTCACCTCCAGCGCCTATAACTGCCGCCCGTGGGAAATTCCGTTGGTGCGTCAGCGCCACGAGTATGTGATGAGCAAGTCGGGGCTGGCCCCGAGTAGCCATAGCGGCAAGGCGCTGCGCCATATTCTTGAAACGCTGCCGCGCGAAGAATTGTTCCAGTCCAACGAAGAAGAGCTGTATCGCACCGCGATTGGCATTCTTGGCTTGCAGGAGCGCGTGCGTAGCCGCATGTTCCTGCGCCGCGACAAGTACAGCCGCTTTATTTCTGCGTTGGTCTACATCCCGCGCGAACGCTTCAATACCGATGTGCGCCTGCGCATCGAAGGGCTGTTGAAGGACGCGCTGCACGGCGAATACATCGATTCCAGCGTGGTGCTGGGCGAATCGCCGCTGGCGCAGCTGCATCTGATCGTGCGGCCCAAAAGTGGTGAGGCGCTGGAATTCGACACCACTGAACTCGAATCGCGGTTGGCGCACTTGCTGCGCAACTGGCGCGATGCGCTGCGTGAGGCGCTGGTGGCGCGGCACGGCGAAGCCAATGGCCTGCGCATGGCGGCCAACTTCGGCCGTGCGCTGCCTGCCGGTTATATCGAAGATTCGTCGATCGAATCGGCGGTATCGGACGTCGAACATCTGGCATCGCTGGGTGGCCCGGACGATCTGCATCTGAGCCTGCAGGAAATCCGTCGTGATGATGGCGTGCGCCTGGACGCGGGCAGAGGCCTGCGCCTGAAGCTGTATCGCCAGCTCGACGACATTCCGTTGTCCGATGCGATGCCGATGATGGAAAACATGGGCCTGCGCGTGATCTCCGAGCGGCCATATCGGCTGCAGGTGGGCGAGACGCCGGTCTATATCCAGGATTTCGAGGTCGAATCCACTGCTGGCGAGATCAATGCCGCGCATGCCGATGCCAGCTTTGGCGAAGCGTTCAAACGCATCTGGAACGGCGACGCCGAAAACGACGGCTTCAATCGCTTGATCCTGGCGGCCGGCCTGCATTGGCGTCAGGTCGCGCTGCTGCGTGGCTACTGCAAGTACTTGTTGCAGACGGCAGTGCCGTTCTCGCAGGCCTATGTCGAAGCCACCTTCACCCGTTACCCGTTGCTGGCGCGTTTGCTGGTGGAGTTGTTCGAAGCGCGTTTCGACCCGTCCACCGGCAGCGAAACCAAGGCGCAGATCTTCGCCGGCCAGGAGCGCCTGCGCGAAGAACTGTCTGCACTGGCAGGCGGGGACGACGCCACGCTCAAGGCGCTGGACACGGTGCTGGAAGCGCGCGGTGGCGACCGCGATGCGCAGCATGAGGCCACCCGCGCCACTTTGCTGAAGTTGATGGACCGCGTCTCCAGCCTGGACGAAGACCGCATCCTGCGCAGCTTCATGGATGTGATCGATGCGACCTTGCGTACCAATTACTACCAGGCGGACAAGAACGGTAAGCACCCACACTGCATCAGCTTCAAGCTGGATTCGGCGCGCGTGCCCGACCTGCCCAAACCGCGTCCGTATCGCGAAATCTTCGTCTACGGCCCGCGCGTGGAAGGCGTGCATCTGCGCTTTGGCGCAGTGGCGCGTGGCGGCCTGCGCTGGTCGGACCGCCGCGAGGATTTCCGCACCGAAGTGCTGGGCCTGGTCAAAGCGCAGATGGTCAAGAACACCGTCATCGTGCCGGTCGGCGCCAAGGGCGGTTTCTACGTCAAGCGCTCGCCGGTGGGGGGGGGCTCCACGACAGAAAATCGTGATGCGATCCAGGCAGAAGGCATCGCCTGCTACAAGCTGTTCATCCAGGGCCTGCTCGATATCACCGACAACATCGTCGGCGGCAAGATCGTGCCGCCGCCGCAGGTGGTGCGTCACGATCATGACGACCCGTACCTGGTGGTCGCGGCCGACAAGGGCACGGCGACGTTCTCCGACATCGCCAATGGTCTGGCGCTGGACCACGGCTTCTGGCTGGGCGACGCGTTCGCCTCCGGTGGCTCGGTCGGTTACGACCACAAGGGCATGGGCATCACCGCACGCGGCGCGTGGGAGTCGGTCAAGCGCCACTTCCGCGCCATGGGCCGCGATTGCCAGAGCCAGGACTTCAGCGTGGTCGGCATCGGCGACATGTCCGGCGACGTGTTCGGTAACGGCATGCTGCTCTCAAAGCATATTCGCTTGCTGGCCGCGTTCGACCACCGCCACATCTTCCTGGACCCGAACCCGGATGCAGCGGTGTCCTTCGCTGAGCGCGATCGCTTGTTCAAGCTGCCGCGTTCCAGCTGGGCCGACTACGACGCCAAGCTGATCAGCGCCGGCGGCGGCATCTATCCGCGCACGCTCAAATCCATCGACATCAGTGCACCGGTGCGCGAAGCGTTGGGCCTGGACGCCAACGTCAAGCAGCTCTCGCCGAACGCGCTGATGAACGCCATTCTCAAGGCGCCGGTGGATCTGTTCTGGAACGGCGGCATCGGCACCTATGTCAAGGCAGCCAGTGAATCGCATACCGATGTGGGCGATCGCGCCAACAACGGCCTGCGCGTCAATGGCGGCGAGTTGCGCTGCAAGGTGGTGGGCGAGGGCGGCAATCTCGGCCTGACCCAGTTGGGCCGCATCGAAGCGGCGCAGACTGGCGTACTGCTCAACACCGACTTCATCGACAATTCGGCCGGCGTGGACACCTCCGATCACGAGGTGAACATCAAGATCCTGCTCAACGACATGGTGCAGGCCAAGAAGCTCACCTACGACGCGCGTAACACGCTGTTGGCGTCGATGACCGACGAAGTGGCCGAGCTGGTGCTGTGGGACAACTACCGCCAGAACCAGGCCATCAGCTTGATGGAGCGCATGAGCGTCAAGCGCCTGGGCTCCAAGCAGCACTTCATCCGCACGCTGGAACTGCAGGGCCTGCTGGATCGTCAGATCGAGTTCCTGCCGTCCGATGCCGAGCTGTCGGCACGCAAGGCGCGTGGGCAGGGCCTGACCCGGCCGGAGCTGTCGGTGCTGCTGTCTTACTCCAAGCTGGTGGCGTTTCAGCAGCTGCTGGAATCGGACATCCCCGAAGACCCCTACCTTTCCAAGGAATTGCAGCGCTACTTCCCGCAGCCGCTGCAGAAGAAATACGCCGATGCGATGGAACGGCACCGACTCAAGCGCGAAATCATCGCCACCGCAGTCACCAACGCCACCATCAATCGCATGGGCGCCACCTTCCTGATGCGCATGCAGGAAGACACCGGTCGCAGCATCGGCGAAGTCGCCAAGGCCTACACCATCAGCCGCGAAACGCTAGATGCGCGCGCGCTGTGGACGCAGATCGATGCGCTGGACGGCACGGTGTCGGAGGCGGTGCAGATCGACGCGCTGGAAGTGATCTGGCGCCTGCAACGCTCGTTCGTGCGTTGGCTGCTGCTGCGTCCGGGCCAGATGCCGGGCATCACCGCAGCGGTGGAGCGTTACCACGGCCCGTTCAACGACATCCGCGTGGCGTCGGGCGTGCTGTCGCACGCGCAGCGCCCGCAGTACGAAGCCAGCGTGCAGGAATGGCAGGACAAGGGCCTGACCCCGGCACTGGCGCAGCAGTTGTCCGAGCTGCGGTATCTGGAGCCGGCCTTCGACATCATCGAAACCGCCCGCACGCGCAAGCTCAAGCCGGTGGACGTTTCCAAGGTGCACTTCCGCCTGGGCGAAGCGCTGCGGTTGCCGTGGTTGTTCGAACAGATCGACGCGCTGGAGGTCAATGGTCGTTGGCATGCGGTGGCACGTGGCGTGCTGCGCGACGAGCTGGCCGCACATCAACGCGCACTGGTCGGCCAGGCATTGACCATGCCCGGCAGCAGTGCCGAGGACAAGGTGGCCAACTGGCTGGCACGCGACGATTCCAGCCTGCGCTTCACCCTGGCCATGCTGACCGACGTGGCCGAGCAGAAGACGTTCGATTACCCGACCGTGTCGGTGGCGGTGCAGCGTTTGGGGCAGCTGGCCGCGCACGGGTTGTAACGTCAGTGTCCGTGGTGGCGAGGCGCTGTTTCGCCACCACGGTGACCGCAGCACGCCGTGTTGCCACTGCGTCTACAAAAAATGCCGCCTCAGCGCGGCTTTGTTGTATTCAACTGCGGCACTTGACACTTTTTGGTTGCAGCAATGAAGACTCTCTTTGCTGCGATAAATCTCGCAGGCAGGTGTGGAAGCCCGAAATCAAAGGCGCACAAGCGCCCACGCTGTCGATGCAGGTGCTTTCTTGTGCTTGCTGATTGATGGCGGGGCGTGCTCGTCAACGTTATGGCGGGCGTTGCGTGGCGGCCGAAAGGCCCGCCAGCCCTTGGACCGGTCTTCCAACCGCGCACCGTCCGCCAGCTTGTTTGGAAGCGGGGTGACGGACTCCATCATCCAAGGAGAGCCCTCATGCCGCGCGCCAATTCTGCTCGTTCGCAACGGGACGACGACGATGCAACTGACCTTCGGAGACGCGGAGTACAACGGCAAGCGCAAGCGGACGCGGCGTGAGGTGTTCTTGGCCGAGATGGATCAGGTCGTGCCATGGAAGGGCCTGCTGGCGCTGATCGAGCCGCACTATCCAAAGTCGGGGCAGCCGGGGCGACAGCCGTATCGGCTGGAAACGATGCTGCGCATCCACTTTTTGCAGCAGTGGTATGCGCTGAGCGATCCATCGGCGGAAGAAGCGCTGTACGACACGGTGTCGATGCGCCGCTTCGCGAAGATCGGCGTGCTGGACGAGGTGCCGGATGAAACGACGATTCTTCACTTCCGGCATCTGCTGGAGCGGCACGATCTGGCGCGCAAGCTGTTCAACCGGGTCAACGCGCACCTGTCGTGCAAGGGGCAGAGTCTGCGGGGCGGGACGATCGTGGATGGCACGATCATTGCGGCGCCCAGTTCGACCAAGAACAAGGATGGCGAGCGCGATCCGGACATGCACCAGACCAAGAAGGGGAATCAATATGACTTCGGGATGAAGGCGCACATCGGGGTGGACGATGACTCCGGGCTGGTGCACCACGTCGAATGCACGGCGGCCAACGTGGCCGATATCACGCAAGCGCACAAGCTGCTGCACGGCAAGGAAGACACGGTGTGCGGGGACAGCGGCTACACCGGGCTTGAGAAGCGCGAGGAGATGAAGCGCAAGCGCACGCTGCGCTCCCTGATCGCGGAGAAGCCCTCGAAGCTGAAGCAGATCAAAAGCAAACGCGAATTGAAGTTGGCCAAGCGGTGGGAGCACACCAAGGCCAGCCTGCGGGCGAAGGTGGAACACCCGTTCCGGGTGATCAAGCGTCAGTTTGGCTACGTCAAGGTGCGCTATCGCGGCCTGGTCAAGAACACCGCGCAGATGCTGACGCTGTTTGCGCTGTCGAATCTGTGGCTGAAGCGCAAAGAGTTAATGCCCGCTGCGGGGAAGGTGTGCCTGTAACCCGGGAAATACACCGAAAACGCGCCGAAAACGGCAAAAAATCAGGGGTTTGAGCGCCCTCAGCGCCGCAGATGTGGCTTGCTTCATTTCCCGGCCGCGTTGATCAGACCATCCCTAGATCACGCTATGGCGCAGGGCTGTCCCAGGCGTCCTTGATCTGCAGAATCTGCGGTAATGCCTCACGGAAATGCTGCACCAGCCGCGGTTCCAATTGTTTGCCTGCCATGCTGTCGAGCTTGCGCATGGCGTCTTCCACGGTCCATGGCGCCTTGTAGGCGCGCCGCCCGCACAGCGCGTCGAACACGTCGGCCACCGCCACGATGCGTGCCGATTCGGGAATGGCATCTCCGGATAACCCCTCGGGATAGCCGCTGCCGTCCCAGCATTCGTGATGATGCAGCGCGATTTCCGCTGCCAGCTGGAATATCGCACCGCGGCCGTGGCGCAAGAGATCGTGGCCGGCTTGCGGGTGCTGACGCACCATCGAGCGTTCGTGTTCGTCCAGCGAATCGGGCTTTTGCAGAATGCTGCCGGGCACCGCGATCTTGCCGGCGTCGTGCAGCGGGGCGGCGTCCTGCAGGGTCTGCGCCTGCTGCGGCGACCAGCCCACTGCTTCGGCCAGGACCCGCGCATACACCGCCATGCGCCAGATATGTGCGCCGGTGTTGGCGTCCTGGCCCCGGCCGGCGGTGCCGAGCAAATGGATCGCGTCGCGGTATTGCTGGGCAAGGCGTACGTTCTCGGCCAGCTTCAATTGAGTGGCGATACGTGCCTTGAGCAGCGTAGGCGAGTAGGGCTTGCTGACGTAATCGGCCGCGCCTGCCTCCAGCCCGAGGCGTTCGTCGTGCTCGCTGTTGCGCGAACTCACGAACAGAATCGGGATGGCGTTGCTGGACGGCTGCTGCTTGAGCGCGCGCGCCACCGCATAGCCGTCCATGTCCGGCAATTCGACATCCAGCAGGATGAGCTTGGGCGTGTGGCGCGTCACCGCATCCAGGGCGTCGCCGCCGGATTTGGCGAACACCAGCGCGAAGTCGTCGCGCAGCAGCTGGCGCAGGGTGGCCAGGTTGCTGGATTCGTCGTCGACACACAACAGGGGGCGGGACGGCATGGTGGATCCTTGCCAAGGCTCGGGGGAGCGCGATCAGTGCAGGTGGGTCGTCTGCCACTCGCGCAACGTGGTTTCGGCGCGACGGAAGTCGAAATCTTCGACCGCGCGCTGCAATGCTTCCTGCAGCGTGCGCGGTAAACGTGGCGCGCAGATCATCAGCGCGTGGTCGATCTGGTCGGCATTGTCGCTGGCGAAGGCCGATGTCAGGATCTGCACGCTGTCTGCATCCAATGCAACGCCATCCTCGTCGGCGGCAATGTCGGTGTCGCCGTGTTGCAAAAATGCCTGGATGGCCTCAGCGGTGCGCTGCATGACGTCCTTCAACGCGATCAGCGAGGCGGTGATGTCGTGCCCTTCGTCGATACTGGTTTCAAGGTCGCCAGCTGCATCAGCCAGCGCAGGCAATGCCAGCGATCCGGCCGCGCCGCGCAACTTGTGGGCCATCGCACCGATGGCCGGCAATTCATTGCGGCGCAGATGCTCGGCGGCCACTTCCGCCGGGTCCGGGTTGTCGCGCAGCAGCTTGGTCAGATAGCGCGCATACGGCTCGCGTTCGCGCCACAGGCTGCGTGCGCGCGTGGCGTCCAGCAATTCAGGTTCGCTATGCTCCCACTCGGGACCGGCATACACCTCGGTCTCATGCGGAAGCGACGGAATGCGCCGCGTGCCCGGCTGCAGAAAATGCCGAATGGCAGTGACCAATTCTTCGACATTGAACGGTTTGGCGATAAAACCATTCATGCCGGCTGCCAGGGCTTTTTCCTGCTGCGGGCGGAACGCGCCGGCGGTCAGCGCAATCACCGGCAAGCTGGCCAGTGCGGGAATCTGGCGCAGCCGGCGGGTGGCCTCGTAGCCGTCCACCACCGGCATCTGTACATCCATCAGCACCAGATGAAACAGGTTGGGCGTGCGCTTGAGCGTGCTGACGGCCTGTTCGCCATCGTGGGCGACGGTGACCATGGCGCCTTCGCCTTCAAGAATGCGCTGCGCCACTTCGCAATTGATTTCGCTGTCGTCGACCAGCAGCAGGTGCACGCCTTCCAGACGCCGCGCAACGAACGTGGGGGTGGCCGCACGGGTGCCTGGGCGTTGGTCCATCAGTTGTTCGAACAGCCGATGCAGGGCCGCGCCGGTCACCGGTTTGGTCATCACCGCATCCAGATCCTGTTGTTCCGGGTGCTGTTCCAGCAGACGACGCTCGTAGGCGGTCACCATGACGATCACCGGATGTGGGCCGGGCGTGGCGCGCGCACGGATCTCGCGTGCAATGGCGACCCCGTCGATGTCGGGCATGCGCCAGTCGAGCAGAAAAATATCGTATGGCTCTGCAGCGTGTTCGATGGCTTGCAGCGCGGCCTGGCCGCTGGCCACCGCATCCACGCGCCAGCCCAGCTCGGTGGCGATGCGCACCAGGTTGTTGAGCGCGGCATCGTGGTCGTCGGCGATCAGCACGCGCGGCATCGCTTCCGGCGGCAAGCTGGGCAGGTCGCGCTGTTCTTGGGGTGGTGCAGATTTCTCCAGCGTGATCACGAAATAGAATTCGCTACCGCGGCCGGGTACGCTTTCCACTTCCAGTTCGCCGCCCATCAATTCGATCAAGCGCCGGCTGATGGTCAGACCCAGACCGCTGCCGCCGTAACGCCGGCTGGTGGAGGTGTCGGCCTGCAGGAATGGCGAGAAGATCAGGCTCTGCTTTTCCTTGGAGATGCCGATGCCCGTATCGCGTACCGAAAACAGCAATTTGAATTTGTTGGGGTCGCCGCTGGGGAAGCGCCGCACCGACAGCACCACTTCGCCCTGTTCGGTGAACTTGATCGCATTGCCGACCAGGTTGACCAGCACCTGATTGATGCGCAGCGCATCGCCCAGCAGCCAACGACTGTCGCGCGGCAAGGGTTCGACGATCATCTCCACTGGCTTGGCGCTGAGCGAGGAGCGCATCAGTTCGGCGATGTTGTCGAACAGCTGGTTGAGATCGAACGGCGCGCATTCCAGATCGATACGCCCGGCCTCGATCTTGGAGAAGTCCAGGATGTCGTTGATGATTTCCAGCAGCGTGCGTGCGGAGCGGTCGATCTTGGCGACCATGTCCTGCGCGGCGCCGGGCAGCTCGCTGCGCTGAAGCAGGTACAGCATGCCCAGAATGGCGTTCATGGGCGTGCGGATTTCGTGGCTCATGTTGGCCAGGAAATCGGACTTGGACTGATTGGCGCTCTTGGCCGCGTCCATCGCCAGACGCAGCTGTTTTTCGTGCAGCTTCTGCTCGGTGAGGTCCACCGCCACGCCCAGATAGCCGATCACCTGGTCGTGGTCGTCGCGCAGGGTGCTCAAGGTCAGCAGCACCGGCAGGCGACGTCCGTCATGGCTGACGTAGGTCCACTCGCTGGTGTCGCTGCGACCCAGGCTGGTGAGTGCGGCGATCGCTTCCAGCGTATGCGCCACCGGCGTACCGGTCTGGTCGGCGAGCATGCGCGCGCGCTCTTGCAGTTCGTCCTGTTCGATGAACTGGCTGGCCTTGCGCCGACCGATCACTTCTGCAGCGTTGTAACCCAGCATTTTTTCCGCAGCCGGATTAAACAGCGTGACGAAGCCGCTGGAATCGGTGGCGATGATGGCGTAGCCGGCGTGGGCCAGGATCGCGCGTTGCAGTACCGAGAACTTCACCAGCTCGCCGGTGCGTTCGGCCACCTGATGTTCGAGCGAGGCGTTGAGATCGATGCTGCGTTGATGCGAGCGCACGCGGTCGGAGATGTCGCGGAAAAAATGCGAATGCCCGCTGAGTGTGCCTTCGCTTTCGATAATGGGCGATTTGCTGGCCAGTACATGCACTTGATGCCCGTCGCGATGGTGCATGGTCTGCGCCGCCGATGCGTTGGCCGCCAGCGCAGCGTCGGCATGGTCGATCTCAGGCATCGCATAGGCCTGCGGCGCCAGCAGCATGGTCAGGTCTTGATCGATCGCCTCTTCGGCGGTGTAGCCGAACATCGCCTCGGCGGCGGGATTCCAAAGCGTGATGCGCCCATCCGGGGTTTCGGCAACGATGGCTTCGCTGGAATGGCTGACCAGTGCGGCCAGCTCCATCTGCTTGCGCAGGACTTCTTCGCGGCGTAGTCCATTGCTGAAATACAGCACCAGCAGGGCGGCAAACAGCACCGAACCGGCCATTACCAGTCCGCCGATCAACCAGGGCGAATTCTGGTTGAGCGAGGCGATGAAGCTGGCGGTGGGGTGGGCGGTGATGACCCAGGTGCGGCCATACATCGGCAACAACGTCACCACCGGCGGACGCAGCGCACTGTCGATGGCCGGCGTGCCGCTGCGATATAAATTGTGGGTTGGCTCGTTGCGGTCGGACATATCCAGCGCGATGTCGTCGCGTTCGCCCAGTGCGCTTTGCACAATCTGCGCGAGGCTGAAAGGCGCATACACCCAGCCGCTGGTGGCGACCATGCGCTGTTGCGGCGTCTGCAACGGCATGCCTTCGCGATAGATCGCCAACAGCAACCAAAAGCCGCTTTCTCTGGGAACGCGGTAACCGAACAGCGAGATCGGCGAGGTCATGATGGGCTCGCCGCTGCGCGCGGCCTGCAAAGCGGCGGCACGCCTGCGCGGATCGGAGGCGATATCGATGCCCAGCGGGTGATTGCCCGAGGATTCCGGCTCGAAATACAACACTATGTAGCGCTCGCCATCCCATGGCGCCAATGGCCGGCGCTGGATGTCCGGCGCACCGTCGGCACGCGCATTCTGCAAAAACGCGTCTTCGTCGGCCGGGGCGACGCGATGGATATAGCCATAGCCCAGCACGCCAGGAAACTCGCGCGGATAATCCCGCGAACGGCTGTACGAGGTGAAGCGTTCTCGACTGATGATGTCACTGCCTGCGCCGATCACCGCACCGCGTGCGCCACGCAAGCCATGCTCTAAGGTGGACATGCGTTCGCTGATGTTGCGTGTCAGCGTGCGCACCACATACTGGAACCGCTGCTCGCGCTCGCGCTCGTTATGCCGTTGCAGCCACACGCCGGTGACGATGGCGGCGATCAGGCCGGCGCTCAGGATCAGCAATGCACCAAAGAATGCGCGACGCCCATAGATCCTGCGCAAATCCCAGCGGCTCTTCGGCATGTTCGTTCCTTCGCGTTGCCCGTTACGTGCCCAGAGTTCTGGCCGACGTACGTCGACCTCGTGGTACCGCCTGACGATGCTATGGCTGTGCAGTTCCTTACGCCTGCACCTCATCGGAGTGGGAGATCGGTGTTTCCAGCATCAGAACGAGAGCCAGATCGACAACGCGTGAAGGATGAGCCCGATCAACCCACCGACCAACGTTCCATTGAAGCGAATGTATTGCAGATCGCGCCCCACACCCAATTCCAATTGTTCGACGAGGTGACGTTCGTCCCAACTTTTCATCGTC
This sequence comes from Xanthomonas oryzae pv. oryzae, assembly GCF_004136375.1. Lineage (NCBI taxonomy): Bacteria > Pseudomonadati > Pseudomonadota > Gammaproteobacteria > Lysobacterales > Lysobacteraceae > Xanthomonas > Xanthomonas oryzae. The sequence continues at coordinate 3,313,824 of NZ_CP031697.1, read as the reverse complement.
GATGCAATGTGATCGGTCACCGATGTGCGCAAGCGCGTGGTGAGCTTATCAGCCGCTTGCAACATATGTTGATTGAGTGCTTCGCGTAGCGAGGGGTCTTGCGACAAGGCCTGGCCGAGCGATTGCATGGAACGTTCCATGTGCGCGGCCATCGACGACTGCTCGCGCGCCAGGTCGTTGCGCAATGCATCGCGAATTTCGCTCCAGAGACCTTGCACGTATTCCTGCAATGCCGGATGTTCGATCGCGCGTTGCTTGAGTTCTTCCACGCGTACGGCCATTTCCGGCTCATCGCGCAGCCGCGTGATGTAGCCCTGCAACCACGCCTCATAGTCGAGCCTGATTGGGTGCTCGGGCGTCTTGAGGAGGTCCTGCAGTTCTTCGATCGCCGCGCGTGCCATGCGGTCGGCCAGACTGTCGCCGATCTCTTCGATCGGCTTGACCCAGTTCACGGTGCCGACCAGCTTGGGCCACTCGCGCTGCGCGTAACGCACGATCAATGCAGAGGCGCGCGTCTTGACCTGTTCCTGATCCAGCCATTCGCCCAGCCGCAGTAATACTTCATCCAGCAGTTTTTGATGGCGCCCGTCGGTGGTGAGCAGCGCCATGATGTCGCCGATGGTGGCGGCAGCATTCCATTTGCGCAGGCGGTCGACCACGAAGCCGTGAATCGCGCGGCGGACTGCCGCTTCGTCGAGGAGTTCCAGCGCCTGCAGCATCCAGCTGCGTGCCATCTGCGCCAGCATGCGTGCCTGTTCGGGTTTTGCCAACCAATCGCCCAGGCGGCTGGCGGGATCGAACACACGCAATTTTTCCATCAACGCATCGGGGGCGAGGAACTGGTCGCGCACGAACACGGCCAGGCCGTCGGCCAGCCGGTCCTTGCCGCGTGGCAGGATGGCGGTATGCGGAATCGGCAGGCCCATCGGGCGTCGGAACAGTGCGACCACCGCAAACCAGTCTGCCAATGCGCCCACCGTGGCCGCTTCGCAGAAGGCCGACACCCATGCCCAGACGCCGTGTTCGCCCATCAGGTGGCTGGTGATGAAGCCAGCGAACATTGCCAGCAGCAAGGCCATCGCTAATCGCTTCATGCGCTGCAGTTGGGCACGACGGGGATCGATGGGGCGGGGTGTGCTGGGACTGGGTTCCATCGGTGAAGTGTACCCAGTCGTTTGACCAGGGCATGTCCACGGCAGGTGGCGCCATCGCGCGCGCAGGTTGCTGGCCGCGTTTTGCGTGCCTTGTGCTCCAGCTGCGCTTGGGTTGGGGCGACCCAGCGGCTGGTGCGCTCCTACGTGTTGCTGTCGACTGTCGGGTGCACTCAGCCGCGCAAGCGTTCCAACTGCGCCTGCAATGCGGTCACCTTGGACTGCAGCGTAGCGTTTTCGTTTTCCAGTTCGGTGACGCGGCGCTGCAAGGCCTTGAGGTCGCGGCGTTCGGCTTCGCCACCTTCGGCTTCGTCGGCCTTGGGTTTGCGCTTGGCATCGCGCACGCGCTTGGCGGCCTGCTTGAGCTCGGCCTTGCCGGCCTGGGCGGCGGCGCGTTGTTCGTCTGCGGACAGTGTGGCCACGGCAGCGGCGGCACTGATCGAAATCTCGCCGGCCCTGACCGCTTGCACCACTTCCGGCGCGGCCTGTTTATGGATCCGTTCGATCATTACCACCTGGTTGCTGCTCAGGCGCGCTTCGCGTGCCAGTTCGGCGCGGCTGACCGGGGTGGAGGTCTCTTCCCACGGCGGGCTGTCGCTGTCATCGGCGGTGTGCGCGTTGCCGTCGTCAAGGCCAGTGGCGGGCTGGTCGCCGGCCACCACCGATGCCTCAACAGCGGCGTCGGCGTCGCGCTGGGTGCGTTGGCGCGCGGCCAGGATCTCGCGCTTGCGCAACGCCAGCACGCCGCGCTGGAAGTCGGAGACGCTGCGCCGGCCCAGGTGCTGCTCGATCATCCACAGGTGCACGTCCTGCATGGACTGGAAGCGCGGGTTCTGCACAGTCTGGAACGGCAGGCCGTGCTTCTGGCAGATACCGTAACGGTTGTGGCCATCCACCAGCACATCGCCCCACAACACCAACGCATCGCGGCAGCCTTCGGCCAGCAGGCCGCGTTCCAGCGCCTCGTGCTCGTCGGGCGTCAGCGGGTCGATATAGGCCTTGAGTTCTTCTTTGACAACGATGTTCATGCGGCAACTGCTGGGGGTACGGGGCGGGCATTGTAGTGAGCCTGCCTGATCCTGTCCGCTGCGGCGCGGGCAACGCCTTCCAATGTGAGGGCGCCGGAGGCAAACTACCGTTCAGCTAGACTGACGCCAGAACGTCCAGATAATTGGCGAAAGGATGATGTTTGGTATGGTAGATCCGGTCGATCAGGCAGCTCTCGACTATTGGCATGGCGTCGAGTTTTTCAACATCTACGATCTCGACGAGCAGTTGGAAAAGGCCCGCAAGCACCGGCCTGTGCATCTGCTTGGACCGGAACAGATGATTGATGGTACCTGGGACTCGGCAAGCGTTGCTCCAAGGTTGCTGTATTTGCTGCCGTTCCCCGCAACGGAGGCGACCAGGATTGTCGCAGCGCAACTTTCAGAGCCAGAGGCTTCGTCCATTGTCAATGCGCGTGACAGTGAGTTGTGTGCGGACGGCTTTACATGCTTTGCGAAACTCAAGCTCAGTGCCAATGGACGCCCCAACTTTGGCGCAATCAGCTTCTCTGCGTTGCCATGGGCAATAGGTCAGTTGCAGGCAGGATCGTTGGATCGGCTGTCGATGCGGCAGTTCGAGCAGGAAACCACTGCGCTCAGGTATGAGCTGATACAGGAATGCGGTGCCGCGACCCCGGAGTTCGATGCAGCTGCGCTATCGGCATTAGTGGAGCGGCTGGTGCAGTGGGCAGGCTATCGGCCACCTGCCGGGAGTGCATGGGCGTGGATGGAGGTGCTGCAGGAACCGGAGACAGCTGCCGCGTCCGCAGCTGTATCGGAGGCCGCCGCCATCGAAGGCGATGCCTCTGGTGAAGACGCAGCGGAGGATCTGCCGATACTCAACAGTTTCTTCGTCCACGACCTCAATCAAGCCAAGGGTATGCTCAGGCAACCAGCGCCGCCGCGTGCATTGCAGGCCTATCTGGCTGGCATCGACGTGCCAAAGCTTGATTTGGACAGTGCGCACGGACATTCGCACATCCTGCAGACTCTGCGACCCACCAGCAGCATTGCCGGGCGTTGGCCATCGCTGCCAGACCAGTGCCAGTCGTTGATGCAGCAGTTCGCTTTGAACAAGATGAAGGCGCTCGAACCGGGCCAGATCCTGGCAGTCAATGGGCCGCCGGGAACCGGCAAAACGACACTGCTACGCGATCTGATTGCGCATCTGGTGGTGGAGCGTGCTGGCGTGCTGGCAGGGCTGGCCGATGTCAGGCAGGGATTGTCGAGCGAGACATTGGAACTGCCGTTCTTAGGCAAGGGCAAGCCGATGTACAAATTGGCTCCTGCGTTGACCGGCTATGAAATTGTGGTCGCTTCCACCAACAACGGCGCGGTCGAAAATCTGTCCCTGGAGTTGCCGCAATGCAGCGGCATCGATCCGGCGTTGCTCGACTCCTTGCGATATTTTCAGCCGGTTGCCACCAAATATGCCGGCAGTCATGCCAGCAAGCCCTGGGCAGCCCCGCAACTGCCGGTCTGGGGTTTGGTTTCTGCTGCGCTGGGCAAAAAAGCCAACTGCACACGTTTCAACGATATCTTTGGTTATCGTGCTGCCACGCCCGACAAACCGCCGGAAAAGTATCTGGCAGATGCCAAGGTGGATCATGCAGCCTGGGACAACGCCAATGCCCAGACGTATTGGCGTTACCGCAAACAGCTGAATGCGCCAATGTCTTTCAAAACCGCGCAGGAAAAATTCATCGATGCGCGGGCTGCATACAACAAGGAACATGCAGTGCTTGTCCGTCTGGAGGCGTCGCTGGCACAGCTGCATGCCGATTGGGAGCGCGCCGGTTTCTTGTGCGAGGCCCTGCCAGCGTTCGATTCACTGCCTCTAGCCGAACTTGCAGCTGCGGCGGGCGCTCTGGCGCAGCGGTCGCAGGAAGATGCAGACGGCCTTGAGCGCCGCCTGCTGCCGAAATGGTTGCGCTGGCTGTCGCAGATATTTGACGCCAAGCGCTATCAGCAATGGTGCACCTACTGCGATCTTGCCTCAGCCTTGCGGCGGCTTGCGCAGGACACTGAAACGTTTGCGCAGCAATGCGCGGCTGCCGATGTTGCGATCTGGGATGGTGGCTCCCTGGACAGTCATGCCAATCAGGTCAACGCGTTCTGGCAAGGACCCCGCCTGAACCAGTCGCGCAATGCACTTTTCGCTGCCGCCATGGCCTTGCACGAGGCGTTTTTCCTCAATGCTCAGCCAACCATCGGCTTGGCGATCAGCGATTTGCTGTCACGTCCGTCCGAATCCGGCAACGATGCAACGGCGCTGTGGCAATGGCTTTTCATGCTGACACCGGTCGTGTCGACCACGTTTGCTTCGGTACGTCGCCAATTTGCCGGCGTTGGCAGCGAGGAGCTGGGCTGGCTGATAGTCGATGAGGCCGGCCAGGCGCCGCCGCAGGCGACGGTGGGCGCGATGATGCGGGCGCAACGTGTTGTGGTAGTTGGCGATCCACTACAGATTCCGCCGGTCGTGCCGCACGGCACCCGCTTGCTTCAGTTGCTTGGCAACCACTGGTTGGGACAGCAGTACGCCAGGTATGCTGTCGACAAGAACTCGGTGCAGACCTTGGCTGATCGCGCCTACGCGTTTGGCGTACGCCACCCTGCCAGCCCGGACAGCTTTATCGGCGTGCCGCTTGTCATGCACCGTCGCTGCGATGCTCCGATGTTCGGGATCGCCAATCAGATTGCGTATGCCAATCGGATGAAGCATGCCAAGAATGGGATTGCCACTCTTCATCCGAGGTTGGGTCCTAGCAGTTGGTGGCATGTCGACGCAATCAGCGGCAATGGCAGCAAATTTGTGCCTGCGCAGGCGCGGCGTCTGTTCGCTGCGCTGGTGGACTTATACGTCAGTCAGGCAGGCGCGTGCGATCGGCGTCTGCCTGATGTGTTCGTGATCACGCCGTTTCGGGAAGTCAGGAGCGGCTTGTGCACGCTGCTTTGCACGCGCGCCAACTGGGAGCAGGCGCTTGCCGGTAGATCGATTCCGGTGCCGACGAAAGCAAATCTGGAGAAATTTAGGTCCAACATCGGCACAGTGCATACCTTCCAGGGCAAGGAGTGCGACATCGTGTTCTTCGTGCTCGGCTGCGATTCAAGTCATTCAGGGGCGATCAATTGGGCCAGCGGGGAACCAAATATCCTCAATGTCGCAGTCACGCGCGCCAAGAAGCATCTGTATGTGATCGGTGATCGCAACCTCTGGGGCGGCAAACCCTATTTCGATACTGCGCTCGCCATGTTGAATGACTTCCATGCTCGACATGCCGCTTGATTGCGGCATGGTGTAGGGCAAGACGCCTTCGCAATGACGTTGCTGGTGACCGTCACCAATTCACGCAGTGCTGCGCAGGATGTTGCCCAGCGTCTCCACCATCTGCCCGATCTGCTCGGGCGTGACGATCAGTGGCGGTGACAGTGCGATGACATCGCCGGTGACGCGCACCAGCAGGCCGCCTTCATGGAAACAGCGCTCGAAGATCTCGTAACCGCGCGCACCCGGGGCGCCGTCGCGCGGCGCCAGCTCGATCGCCCCGATCAGGCCGATGTTGCGGATATCGATGACGTGCGGCAGCCCGCGCAGGCTGTGCACTGCGTCCTCCCACTGCGCGCCGCGCGTGATCGCACGCGTGAACAGGTCTTCCTCTGCATAGGTGTCCAGCGTGGCGATCGCGGCCGCGCAGGCCAGCGGATGGCCGGAATAGGTGTAGCCGTGAAAGAGCTCGATCACGCTCTGCGGCCCGTGCATGAAGGCGTCGTGGATGGCATCGGCCACCAGAACCGCGCCCATCGGCACGGTGCCGCTGGTCAGGCCCTTGGCAGCGGTGATGATGTCCGGAGTGACGCTGAAGCGCTGCGCGGCGAACGTATCGCCCACGCGGCCGAAACCGGTGATCACTTCGTCGAACACCAGCACGATGCCGTGGCGGTTGCAGATGGCGCGTAACCGCTGCAGGTAACCTTCAGGCGGCAGTATCACGCCGGCCGAACCGGACACCGGTTCGACGAAAACCGCGGCAATGGTGGACGCATCGTGCAGGGTGATCAGCCGTTCCAGATCGTCGGCCAGCTCCGCGCCATGCGCGGGCAGGCCGCGCGTGTAGGCATTGCGTTCGATATCCAGCGTGTGGCGCAGATGGTCGGTGCCGGCCAGCAACGGGCCGAACCATTTGCGGTTATTGGGCAGCCCACCGATGGACATGCCGCCGAAGCCGACCCCGTGGTATGCCTTCTCGCGGCCGATGAAGCGGGTGCGCTGGCCGTCGCCGCGCAGCCGGTGATAGGCCAGCACGATCTTCATCGCGCTATCCACCGCTTCCGAGCCGGAGTTGGTGAAGAACACGTGGCACAGGCCGGGTGGGGCGATTGCGGCCAGCCGTTGCGCCAGCACGAACGGCAGCGGCGAACCCATCTGGAAGGTCGGCGCGAAATCCAGCGTGCCGGCCTGTTCGCGGATCACGGCCACGATGCGCTCGCGGCTGTGGCCGGCATTGCAGCACCACAGGCCGGCGGTGCCGTCCAGGATCTGGCGGCCATCGACGTCGCGGTAATACATGCCCTGTGCCGAGGCCAGCAGGCGAGGGCGCGCCTTGAACTGGCGATTGGCGGTGAATGGCATCCAGAAGGCATCCAGCTGCGCCGGTGCCTGCAGCGCATCGGCCGCATCGCGGGGAAGGTGGTCGGGCATGGCAGGCTCCGTCGCTTTGGATCGCCCGACTGTACGCAGCTGATGCGTCGGCCGTCACCCCGATACCGGCAGTCGCACCGCATTGGCGGGGCGCGTCGTGCGTGCACCGATCCACGCGGTGCAGCTCTCGGGCGATACCGGTGCCCGCCGCCGCCCCGTGGTTGCAGCCGGTGCGGGCGCGGTTTCGCGACACGGTTGGCGACGTGCACACAGACTAGTAAATTTAGTCTCAGCGTTGGCCGCTAACGCCAAGGAACGCTTACGCGGCATGAGTGTTGGCGGCGCTTTGCAACACTGCAAGGCGCTGACCAGCAGTGCAGACAGGCAGGGATCGCCGATGCTGCGCCAGACGACCGCCAGTTGGGTCTGGTCGGTGTCGCTGCCCATATCGCAACGCGTTGTGTGATTGCACCGACCAATCGTATTCGGAACGGTCGACAGGACGTCGCCATCGCCGACCAGGCGTCGATGTCAGTCCTGTCCGCCGTGCTTATCGCAGTTCATCGTTGGTTTTTTGGGGAAATGAGAAATGATGCAAGGGTCCACCGTGGCGACAGCCAGCGGCGCAGACGCCGGTCTACTGTCCAAGGAGCGCATCGTTGCGCGGCCGGGCTTCAATCGTTGGTTGGTTCCGCCGGCAGCATTGGCGATCCACCTGTGCATCGGCATGGCCTACGGCTTCAGCGTGTTCTGGCTGCCGTTGTCCAAGGCGCTGGGTATTACCGAGTCGATTGCGTGTCCGGCCGATATGGGCCTGTTCGCGCGCATGGTGGCCACCACCTGCGACTGGAAGATCAGCCAATTGCAGTGGATGTACACGCTGTTCTTCGTGTTGCTGGGCTGCTCGGCAGCGATCTGGGGCGGTTGGCTGGAACGTGCCGGCCCGCGCAAGGCCGGTGTGGTCTCGGCGCTGTGCTGGTGCGGCGGCCTGGTGATCTCCGCGGCCGGTATCCACTTCCATCAGATCTGGATGCTGTGGCTGGGCTCGGGTGTGATTGGCGGTATCGGCCTGGGGTTGGGCTACATCTCGCCGGTGTCGACCTTGATCAAATGGTTCCCGGACCGTCGCGGTATGGCGACGGGCATGGCGATCATGGGTTTCGGCGGCGGCGCGATAATCGGCAGCCCGCTGGCCGATGCGCTGATGCGCCATTTCGCCACCCCCACCTCGGTGGGCGTGATGGAAACCTTCGTGGTGATGGCGGCGCTGTACTTCGTCTTCATGATGGCCGGTGCGTTCGGTTACCGCGTGCCGCCGAGCGGCTGGACCCCGGCCGGCTGGATCCCGGCCGGCTGGACCGCACCGGTGGCAAGCAGCAATGCCATGATCACCGCCAACCACGTGCACGTAAAAAAGGTCTGGGGCATTCCGCAGTTCTGGTTGCTATGGGGCGTGCTGTGCCTGAACGTTTCGGCCGGTATCGGAGTGATCGGCATGTCCTCGCCCATGTTGCAGGAAGTGTTCGGCGGCCGCCTGATCGGCGTGGACGTGGGCTTCGGTAGCCTGGATCCGACCCAACTGGCCAGCATCGCGGCCATCGCGGCCGGCTTCACCGGTCTGCTCAGCCTGTTCAACATCGGTGGCCGGTTCTTCTGGGCCAGCATGTCCGACAAGCTCGGCCGCAAGAACACCTGCACGCTGTTCTTCGTGCTGGGTATCTGCCTGTATGCAGCGGCCCCGTCGGCTGGCGGCATTGGCGGCATCGCGCTGTTCGCGGGCATCTTCTGCATCATCCTGTCGATGTATGGTGGCGGCTTCGCCACCATCCCGGCCTATCTGGCCGACTTGTTCGGCACACAGATGGTTGGCGCCATCCATGGCCGTCTGCTGACCGCCTGGGCCACCGCCGGCATCCTCGGTCCGGTCGTTGTGGGTTACATGCGTGAATACCAATTGGCCCACGGCAGCCTGCCGTCACAGGTCTACAACACCACCATGTACATCCTCGCCGGCATGCTCGTGCTCGGCCTGATCTGCAATCTGTTGGTGCGCCCGGTGGCCGCGCGTCACTTCATGACGCCCGACGAACTGGCGCGCGAAAAGCAGCTGGCGCACGAGAAGGTCGACCGCACCGGGCACTGTGTGATTCCGCCGGAGCAGTTGGCGCGCATCGGTCATGGCGGCAACCCGGCACTGGTCGCGTTCGCCTGGCTCGCCGTGGGTATCCCGATGCTGTTGGGTATCTGGGTCACGCTGCAAGACGCCTTCGTGCTGTTCCATTGAGATGAGATGACCAATTCGTCTTCCCGTTCCGTGCGTGCCGGCAGTGTGGTGCGCACGGTCTGTCGCCATCGCGGCGGCCGCAGCGCCATGGTGCAGGACATGGTGGCGGCCGAAATGCCGGTCGCCTTCATCTACAACGGCGTGCAGTTCGCGGTGATGATGGCCACGCCGGAGGACCTGGAGGATTTCGCGCTCGGGTTCTCGTTGAGCGAAGGCATCGTCGATCACGCGCAGGACCTGCGCGTGATCGCGGTGGAGACGTTTCTGGAAGGCGCTTCGCTACAGATCGACATCCCGCCCGAACGGGCCGCCGCGTTGGATCAGCGACGGCGCAATCTGGACGGGCGCAGCGGTTGCGGGGTATGCGGCAACGAGTCCATCGAAGCGGTGTTGCGAGTGCCGCCAGTGCTGAACTCATCTTTACAAATCGACGTGGATGCCCTGGCGCATGCATTGGACGCGCTGCACGCACGGCAGCCCATCGCCGCGCAAACCGGTGCCGTGCATGCGGCCGGTTGGGCGGATGCGCAGGGCAATGTACAACTGGTCCGCGAAGACGTGGGCCGGCATAACGCGCTGGATAAATTGATCGGTGCATTGGCGCGTGCGCGCATCGATGCATCGCAGGGGTTTGCGGTGGTCACCAGCCGCGCCAGTTACGAAATGGCCATGAAAGCCACGCAGGCCCGGATACCGCTGCTTGCAGCGATCTCCGCGCCCACCGCGCTGGCGATCAGCCTGGCCGATAGTGCGGGACTGACCCTGATCGGGTTTGCCCGCAATCACGATTGTGTTGTTTACAGCCATCCGCAGCGCCTGAATCTGGGTGTTGCTGTGGGAGAGACCGCATGAGCGAGAAAACCATCAAGCAGTACGACAATCCCGCAGGCGGCTGGGGCGCATTGCGCTCGGTGGCCAAGCACCTGATGGAACAGGACATCGCAGTGCAGGGTGCCAAGACGCTGCTGCACGCCAACCAGCCGGACGGCTTCGACTGCCCCGGTTGCGCATGGCCGGATCGCGACCACACCTCCACGTTCGAATTCTGCGAAAACGGCGCCAAGGCCGTGGCAGCCGAGTCCACCGCGCGTCGCGCCGGGCCGGAACTGTTCGCCTCGCACAGCGTGACTGTGCTGTCGCAGTACAGCGATTACTGGCTGGAAGGGCAGGGCCGCCTGACCCACCCGATGCGCTACGACGCCGCCACCGATCACTACGTGCCGGTGAGCTGGGACGATGCGTTCGCGCAGATCGCGGGGCATCTCACTGGTCTGGCAACCCCGGACGAGGCGATTTTCTACACCTCCGGACGCACCAGCAACGAGGCAGCATTTCTGTATCAGTTGTTCGCGCGCGAGTTCGGTACCAACAACTTTCCCGATTGTTCCAACATGTGCCACGAGCCGTCCGGCACCGCGCTGCGTTCGCAGATCGGCGTGGGCAAGGGCACGGTGTCGCTGCACGATTTCGAGCTGGCCGACGCCATCTTCATCTTCGGGCAGAACCCGGGCACCAATCATCCGCGCATGCTGGGTGAGCTGCGTCATGCCTCCAAACGCGGTGCGGCGATTGCGGCATTCAACCCGCTGCGCGAGCGCGGGCTGGAAAAGTTCGCCGACCCGCAGGACAAGCTGGAGATGCTGCACAACGGCTCCACGCGCATCGCGTCTGATTATTTCCAGCTCAAGATCGGCGGCGACCTGGCCGCGGTGAAGGGCATCATCAAGCATGTGCTGGAGCGCGATGCGCAGGCGCAGCGCGATGGTGCGCCGCGCCTGCTGGATCTGGAATTCATCGCCGCGCACACCGCCAATTTCGAAGCGTTCGCTGCCGATGTGCATGCCGAACGTTGGGACACCATCGTCGAAGAGTCCGGTCTGGAAGAAGCGGCGTTGCGCAAGGCTGGCGAGATTTATCTCAACGCCGGGCGTGTGATTGCCTGCTGGGGCATGGGCATCACCCAGCACAAGCATTCGGTGGCGACCATCCACATGATCACCAACTTGCTGCTGCTACGCGGCCACCTGGGCCGGCCCGGCGCGGGCGTTTGCCCGGTGCGCGGGCACAGCAACGTGCAGGGCGACCGCACGATGATGATCTACGAAAAGCCGCCGGCCGCGTTCCTGGACAAGCTGCAATCGGTGTTCGGTTTCGCACCGCCGCGCGCTGACGGTTTCGATACCGTCGGTGCGATCGAGGCGATGCTGGATGGGCGCGGCAAGGTGTTCTTCGCGATGGGCGGCAACTTTGCTGCTGCGACGCCGGACACCGACGCCACGCACCGCGCGCTGCGCAATTGCGAATTGACCGTGCATGTCACCACCAAGCTCAATCGCAGCCACTTGGTGCATGGGCGCGACGCGTTGATCCTGCCGTGCCTGGGGCGTACCGAGATCGATATCCAGGATGCCGGCTCGCAAGGTGTGACGGTGGAAGATTCGATGAGCATGGTGCACTTGTCGGCGGGCATCAATCCGCCGGCCTCGCCGGAGCTGTTGTCGGAGCCGGCGATCGTGGCGCGCATGGCCGAGGCGACGTTAGGCGCACGCAGTGCGATCCGCTGGCGTTGGTTGGTGGGTGATTACGACCGCGTGCGCGATCTGATCGCGCAGGTGTTCCCGGATTTTGCCGGCTTCAATGAGCGTGTGCGTACGCCGGGCGGATTCCGTTTGTCGAACACCGCGCGCGATCGCCAGTGGGTGACGCCGGAGCAACGTGCGGTGTTCAAGCCGCACGCAGTGCCGACCGACAACCCGATCCATCGCGCGCGCCGCAGCCATACCGAACGGATGGTGTTTACGCTGGCCACCACGCGCTCGCACGATCAATACAACACCACCATCTATGGCCTGGACGACCGCTATCGCGGGGTGTTCGGCGAACGCCGTGTGCTGTTCATCCATACTGCGGACATCGCAGCGTTGAACATGAAAGCTGGCGATTGGGTGGACCTGGAAAGCCTGTGCGAGGACGGCGTGCACCGCGCGGCGCGGCGCTTCCTGCTGGTGGACTACAACATCCCGCGTGGCTGCCTGGCCGCGTATTACCCGGAAACCAACGCACTGGTGCCGTTATCCAGCTTCGCCGACGAAGCGCGTACGCCGACCTCCAAGTCGATTCCGGTGATCGTGCTGCCACACCGTGCAGACGCTGCCGATGCGGCACCGCGCGACATCGGAGCGGTGCTTGTCCGCTGATCCGCAATTCACTGCGCAGCTGTTGCAGGTGCTTGCCGACGCGCCCGAGGGCGTGTCGCTTGCCAAGTTATGTAATTCCACTGTGTTACAAATAATCGTACCTTTGTGCCACTATTGGAAGACCTTCAGGCCGCGCGGGAGAGCTGTGTTGAATAGGACACTGGAAGTGCGTTTTGAACAGTACGAGGAAGTAGTTGCTGCCGCCCTGTCCCATGCGGATCGCAAACAGCCCGCACACTGGTACCTGAAGGGGTTGCTACTGCCTGGAGGGCGCAAGAGCGTGGAGCCGATGGCCGCGCGGGTGCACCCGCAGAACGTGCGCTCAGCCCATCAATCGATGCACCATCTGGTGGCCGATGCCGACTGGAGCGATCAAGCGCTGCTGGCGGCGGTGGCGGCACAGGTGCTGCCGCCCCTGAGCAGGAAGCCAGCTCAGCGAACGCGGCCTGCTGTACATGGTTGGCGTCCGCAGCAACACGAAGGTCTGGTGGGGATCGCACCAACCTGCGCCCATGCCGCCAGCCAGCCCTAAGGGCGGTCGGCCCCGCACACGACCGATGCGCGATAGCGCACATGCGCCGATCTCGGTACATGAAGTCGCGCAGCGCTTGCCCGCAAGGACGTATCGGCAGGTCAGCTGGCGCCAGGGCAGCGACGCAACGCTCAGTTCGCGGTTCGCGGCGGTGCGGGTTCGTGCCGCACACAATCGCCAGGCACATGACGAGCAGTGGCTGCTGATCGAGTGGCCGCCGGGAGAGTCCGAGCCCCGCCACTACTGGTTCTCGACGCTACCAAAGCAAACGCCGGTCAAGACACTGGTTGCCACGGCACAAGGCCGATGGCGGATTGAACGCGATTATCAGGAGCTGAAGTCGGAGTTGGGCCTGCATCACTATGAAGGGCGCAACTGGCGTGGTTTTCACCATCACGCCAGTCTGTGCATCGCCGCATACGGGTTCTTGATGCGCGAGCGCCTGCGCAGTAAAAAAAACTCCGTCGCATTCAAGATGCCTGCAGTATCCAAAAGCGTCCGCCCGCGCGGGTCTGGCCCCAATGCAACGTCACCATCCCAACTCGATTGCCACGCTGGCCTTCGGACTGGCTAGGCTGATCGCCAGAAGCCTCCCACACTGCCCGTGTTGCGGGGTCTCACCGTACCAACGGATTCGTATTTAGTAACACAGTAGAAGTAAGCACCTTGGGGTGCGCATGAGCGTATTGCGACGCACGCTGGCTTGGTTGGGGACGGCAAATCTGGACGGTCAGCCGGGCCCGGGTTGGGTTCGCGTGGAAGACCGCGGCGAGCGGCAATTTGCGGTGCTCACGTCGGTTGGTTTGGCGGAGCATAAGCAGCGATCAACGGCGCAAGCGCGGCAGGGCGACTGAGCAATTTGTCGGCTTCGTTGTTGAGCTGCGTGTAACGACGTACTTCCAGCGTGTTCTGGGATGGCGGACGAGCAAAGGCCCTTCAGCAAACGCGAAGACCTCACGCCTTGCAGGCGAAACAGTTGACGATCGCGGCCTACGTTTTTGTCGGATACTCCTGCGAACGCATCTGTTTCAATGCCAGTAGAGCGCGATCCACTGCCTTGTCGGTCACGTCTGTAACTTTTTATCGGCCGGCCGGCCTGCGCAAAGCGTTGCCGGGATCTGCCAGAATCGGCCGTCTTGTTTCTGGATGTCGATCAACGATGACTTCCGCCGCGCCGCTCGCTACGCCCAGCAATTCACCCGTGCGCGTGCTGTTCGCCAGCCTGATCGGCACCACCATCGAGTTCTTCGATTTCTACATCTACGCCACTGCTGCGGTTCTGGTGTTTCCCACGCTGTTCTTTCCCGCCGGTGATGGCAGTGCAGCGATGCTGCAGTCGTTGGCCACCTTCGCGGTGGCGTTCGTCGCGCGGCCGGTGGGCTCGGCGGTGTTCGGGCACTTCGGTGATCGGGTCGGGCGCAAGGCCACGCTGGTGGCAGCGCTGCTGACGATGGGCCTGTCCACGGTGGCGATCGGCCTGTTGCCCAGTTACGCGCAGATCGGTGTGTTTGCGCCCGCGTTGTTGGCGTTATGCCGCTTCGGCCAGGGGCTGGGCCTGGGCGGCGAATGGGGCGGGGCGGTGCTGCTGGCGACCGAGAACGCGCCGCCTGGCAAGCGCGTGTGGTACGGCATGTTTCCACAACTGGGCGCGCCGCTGGGGTTTCTGTTGTCGACCGGCACCTTTCTGGGCATGGGCGCAGTGCTGGACGATACGCAGTTCATGCAGTGGGGCTGGCGCGTGCCGTTTTTGGCCAGTGCGTTGCTGGTGCTGACCGGGCTATGGGTGCGCTTGAGCATCACCGAGACGCCGGATTTCCAGAAGACGCTGGACCGCAAGACGCGCGTCACGTTGCCGCTGGGCACGGTAGTCTTGCAGCATGGGCCGGCACTGGTCATCGGCACGCTGGGCGCGTTCGCCACCTTCGTGCTGTTCTATCTGATGACGGTGTTCGCCCTCGGCTACGGCACCAAGACGCTGGGCTACGACAAGGAACAATTCCTGTTGTTGCAGATGGCCGGCATCGTGTTTTTTGTGCTGGGCATTCCGCTCTCGGCCAAGTTTGGCGACCGCCATGGCGCGCCGCTGGCGATGCTGCTGGCCAGCATTGCCATCGTTGCCTTTGGCCTGGCATTTGCGCCACTGTTTCAGGCTAACCACCCGCTACAGGTGCTGGCGTTCCTGTCGCTGGGATTTTTCTTCATGGGGCTGACCTACGGCCCCTGCGGCACACTGCTGGCAGAGCTATATCCCACTGAAGTGCGCTACACCGGCGCATCGCTGTCGTTCAATTTGGCCGGCATCCTGGGCGCGGCACCTGCGCCGTACGTGGCCACGCAACTGGCGGCCCGCTACGGCGTGCAGTCGGTGGGGTATTACCTGGGCGGTGCTGCGGTGCTGAGCCTGGTCGCGCTGGTGGTGGCGCGGCGGTGGCGCGGTTGATCGCAGGTTGCTGCGGGCACTCCATCGTGCGGATCGCGGAACACCGCGTTGGCGCGGGATCAAGCGGGGGCGATCGCATCCCGGCGCTATGGCAGCGCCGGGATCATGCCCGCGTTGCCTCGGTGCAGATGATCTAGGACATTGAGATCGTCCTGCCAAACCAAAACAGTGCCATCGCAATGGCATTGCCCAATGCGATAGGCGCACAGTGAACCGCACGCGTCGGCCGTGCGTTGATCTGAGCCAAGGCATGCGATGAAGCGCGTCATCTGCAACGGCCTGCCTGGGCCAGCAGATGACGGAAGGATCAGCCTGCCAGACGCACCTGGTTACGGCCGCCGGCCTTGGCCAGATACAGGTACTTGTCTGCTTCGTTCAACAGGTAATGCAGCGACTGGTCGCTTTCGCTGGCGATGCACACGCCGATGCTGACCGTCATGCTGAGCGTCTCTTCGCCCACGCGCACGCGCAGCGCGCTGATGCGTTCGCGCAACGTCTCGAAATAGCTGGTGGCGTTGGCCGCATCCAGGCCGGGCACCAGCAGACAGAATTCTTCGCCGCCGAAGCGCGCCACCAGGTCCTGCGGCCGGGCATGCCCGGAGACCGAAGCGGCCACCGCACGCAGCGCTTGGTCGCCAACGTCGTGGCCCCAGGTGTCGTTGATGTGTTTGAAGTGATCGATATCCACCATCGCCGCAGTCACCGTCTGGTCCTGCGACAACAGTTTCGTAATGACACGCTGGCTTTGTTCCAGAAAGTAACGCCGGTTGGGTAAGCCGGTGAGGAAGTCGCGGGTAGCCAGATCCTGCAGGGTGCCAATCAGTTCCAGCTGGTCCACGTTCTGCGACACGCGGCAGAAGAATTCTTCGCGCGAAAACGGCTTGCGCAGGAAATCGTTGGCGCCGTTCTTCAAAAAGCGCGGGATCAGCGACGAATCGCTGTTACCGGAAATACCGATCAGCGCCACCTTGTCGCGCGAGCGGATCGCACGTAGCCGGCGGGTAAATTCCACGCCATCCATGCCAGGCATTTCCTGGTCGACGATGGTCAGGCGAATGCTCGGGTCGCGTTCGATTGCTTCCAGCCCGGCAGGGCCGTCGGCTGCCAGCACCACGCGGTAGCCGTACATCGACAGCAGCGCGCCGGCATAGGTGCGTGCCGACAGCGAATCGTCCACCACCAGGGCGGCGATCCGGCGATTGCGCTCCAAACGCTGTACCAGCCAGGCCAGGTATTCGATGCTGCCCGGTGCGTTTTTCAGTACGTAATCGATGATCTGCTGCTGTAGCACGCGCTGACGCAGGTCTTCGTCGTACACGCCGCTGACCACCACGGTGGGCAGTTTGCGCGAGAGAAAGAATTCCACGACCTTGTCGCGGTCGCCGTCGACCAGCACCAGGCCGGTCAGGACCAGAAACCAGCCATCCTCTTCGTCAAGCACACGCGCAGCTTCGGCCAGGGTCGACACGACGGTGACTGAAAGTTCCACGCGTTGCTCGATGGCTTCGCGCAGCATGCTGGTGAACGTGCGCGAATTCTCCACCAACAGCACACGCTGCGGCAGAAAGACGCTTTCACTATCGCGATGGACTTTACTTGGGGACATCAGTTGGCCGTCTGGATCGAACCGTCAGGTCAGCTAACGGCCCTGCTGGCAAAAACTTGAGCACGTGGCTGCAACGCGCCGGTCACCACAGTGCATCGCGCAGCCGATGCCAGCTCATCGCCGCCACCAGCAGTGGGGTGCGCAGTCGCTGCCCGCCGGGAAACGGGCGATGCCCGATGCGTTCGAACACGTCCAGGCGCCGGCTCTGGCCGGCGATGGCATCGGCGATGACCTGGCCAGCCAGGCCCGTGGCGGCGACGCCGTGCCCGGAGAAGCCCTGCGCGAAGTACAGGTTGGGCGCCAGCCGGCCCCAGTGCGGCGCACGGTTGCGCGAGATGTCCACGTAGCCACCCCACAGGGTTTCCAGCGACACATCGTGCAGCTGCGGAAACACCGTGTGCATGCGCTGGGTCATCAGGCGCTGCAGGCCCGCGGGCGGACGCGAAGAGTAACTGGCACGCCCGCCGAACAGCAGGCGGTGGTCGGGGCTGAGCCGGTAGTAATCCAGTGCCCAGTTGGTGTCGGCCACCGCCATGTCGTTGGCAATCAGGGCGCGTGCGCGCGCTTCGCCCAGGGGCGGGGTGGCGCCGACATAGGTGCCCACCGGCATGATGCGCTGCTCCAGCGTCGGGGCGATGCCGTGCAGCAGGGCATTGCCGGCGATCACCCCGAAGCTTGCGGTGACGCTGCCGTGTGCGGTGTGCATGACCACACGCGTGCCGGCCTGCTGCTGCGTCACGGCCGAGTCTTCGTAGATGCGCACCCCGGCCGCCAGCGCGGCACGGGCCAGGCCCAGTGCATAGGCCAGCGGATGCAGATGGCCACTGGCAGGGTCGAACATGGCACCCAGATACAGCGGGCTGTCCAGCACCTGGCGGGTGCGCGCACGGTCCCACCATTGCAGCGGGTAGTCGTAGCGTTCGGCCATGCGCACGATGCCGTGCTGCAGCGCCCGTACCTGGCGCGGCTTTAGCGGAACATGCGCGTGCCCATCGCGCCAGTCGCAGGCGATGGCATGGCGGGCGATGCGCGCGCGCAGCAGGCGCATGCCATCGCGCGAGAAATCGAACAGCAGGCGTGCAGCGTCGTTGCCGACCAGCGCCTCCAGCGTCTCCTGCTCGCAACCGTAGCCGACGATGGCTTGGCCACCGTTGCGCCCGGACGCACCCCAGCCTACGCGCCGGGCTTCCAGCACGATGACGGTGTAACCGGCCTCGGCCAGCGCCAGCGCGGCGGTCAGGCCGGTATAGCCGCCGCCGAGGATGCAGACATCGGCATGTTCGGCGCCTTGCAGCCGCGGCTGCCGGGGCAGGGCCGGCGTGCTGCGCGCGTACCAGCTGTCCAGGTAGCCGCTGTCCGGTGGATCGCTGTGCGGCGGGGGCGCGTGCGGGCGAGTCATCACACGGTGCGCAGGTACCGCGCGTAATCCAGGTCGGGCACCAGTGCCTGGTAGTCGAGCAATTCGCGCTGTTTTTGCTGGCCGAACACATGCTGGAACCGGGTGCCGAACTGCGTGCCGATGAAGTCGCTGCTCAGGAACGCATCCACCGCGCCTTGCCAGGTGCGCGGGGTGAACACCGACTGCGCATACGCATTGCCGCTGATGGGCGCAGTGGGTTCGGCAGGCCTGCGCAGGCCGTCCAGCATCGCGGCCAGCACCGCTGCAGCCGCCAGATATGGGTTGGCATCGGCGCCGGCAATGCGGTGCTCGATACGGGTGTTGTGTGCATCGCTATGCGGGATGCGCAGCGCCACAGTGCGGTTGTTGAAACCCCAGCTCGCATCCAGCGGCACGAAGGCATTGCTGACGAAGCGGCGATAGCTGTTGGCATGCGGGGCGAACATCAGGAGCGCGGCATCGGCATGCCGCTGCAGCCCGGCGATGGCGTGGCGCAGCGGGTCTGCAGGCGCATCGGCAGCGCTGGCCAGCACGTTGTGCCCGGTGCCATCGCGCAGGCTTACGTGCAGATGCAGCCCGCTGCCGGCCTGGCCGGGGAACGGCTTGGCCATGAAGCTGGCAAGCTTGCCCTGCTGCTGGGCAATCGCCTTGATGGTGCGCTTGAGCAGGATCGCCTCATCGCAGGCGGCTACCGCATCGGCGCGATGTTGCAGATTGATTTCGAACTGGCCGGGCGCGTATTCGGCAACGGCAGTGTCGGCCGGAATGCCTTGCTGCCGGCAAGCCGCTGTGACCGCATCTGTGAAGCCGCGCTGGTCGTCCAGATCCTGCAGCGAATACACCTGGGTGCTGTCGTTGCGTTCGCCGGTGAGCGGGTCGCGCGGCGTCTGCGGGCGCCCCTGCGCATCGGCCACCGCATCGAACAGGTAGAACTCCAGTTCTACGGCGATCACCGGGTTCAGGCCGAGCGCGCCAAATCCTTGCAGCACGCGCTGCAACACCGCACGTGGCGCCACGTCGAACAACCCGCCTTCGGGGGTATGCATCGCCAGCAGCAACTGCGCCATCGGCCGTGGCGCCCACGGCACCGGGCGTAGCGAGCCTTCGATCGGCCGGCAGATGCGGTCGGCATCGCCGATGGCGTAGCCAAGCCCGGTTTCTTCCACGGTGTTGCCGGTGATGTCGGTGGCGATCAGCGACATCGGCAGGCACACACCATCGCGATAGACCTTGCTCAGCGCCTCGGCGGTCACGCGCTTGCCGCGCAGCACGCCGTTGGTGTCGGGCAATAACAGATCGACTGCTTCGCAACCGGCGATGCGCACCAAGGTGTCGGCATCGGCAGCGGGCAGGGACGCGATGGGGTTCTCGGTAGCCATGTGGCAACATCTGCGAAGTCGTCGCGCAGCGTAGCAAAGCGCACGTGAGCAATCGCAAGCGCAACGGCGCACTTGGCAATGCCGGCGATGGCGCGGTAAGTTCGACCGTGTCGACGTTCAACCCACCGCATAGGATTCTTGCGCATGGCTGTCGTTCCATTGGTCGGCCTGCCGACCGATCATATGCTGCAAGGGGCGCGGCCGTTCCTGGCCGCCGGCGAGAAGTACATCCGCGCGGTGGCCGAGGCCGCCGGAGCGATGCCGGTGTTGTTGCCCAGCCTGCAGCCGGCACTGGATGCAAGCACGTGGCTGCAGCACTTGGACGGGCTGCTGCTGACCGGTGCGCTCATCAATGTGGAGCCGCATCACTGCAGCGATGCGCCCAGTTGGGAAGGCAACCCGCACGACCCGGCGCGCGATGCCACCACCCTTGGGCTGATCCCGCAGGCGCTGGCACGCGGACTGCCGGTGCTGGCAATCTGCCGCAGCTTGCAGGAGATCAACGTGGCCTTGGGCGGGCGCCTGCATCAGCGTGTGCATGAAGTGTCCGGCCTAGCCGACCACCGCGAGGACCGCAGGGCAACCTTGGACACGCAGTACGGCCCGGCTCACATGGTGCATCTGCATCCCGGCGGCTGGTTGGCTGGCATGAGCGACAGCGCACAGGTCTGGGTGAATTCGCTGCATGGGCAAGGCATTGCCACCCTTGCCGGGGGGGCTGTTGGTCGAAGCTACCGCGCCGGATGGTTTGATCGAAGCCTTTCGCGGCCCTGGCCCGGGCTTTTTGCTGGCGGTGCAGTGGCATCCGGAATGGCGTGTCACGCAGCATCCGTTCTACCGTGCCATCTTTCAGGCTTTCGGCGAGGCCTCTCGCCAATACGCCGCGCAACGCGGCAAGTGAGGTTGCATGTCCATCCGCACACGTTCGCGCAAAGCCACGCCCAAACAGCCGGAGAGTGCGCTGCGCCGCTGGCTCAAGGAGCGCAGCATCACCGAGGTGGAATGCCTGGTGCCGGACATCACCGGCAACGCCCGCGGCAAGATCATTCCGGCCGACAAGTTTTCGCATGATTACGGCACGCGCCTGCCCGAAGGCATCTTCGCCACCACCGTGACCGGCGATTTCCCGGACGATTATTACGCACTGACCTCACCCTCGGATTCGGACATGCATCTACGCCCGGATGCCAGTACCGTGCGCATGGTGCCGTGGGCGACAGACCCCACTGCGCAGGTCATCCACGACTGCTATACCAAGGAGGGCGATCCGCACGAACTTGCCCCGCGCAATGTGCTGCGGCGTGTGCTGGATGCCTATGCGCAGGTCAAGCTGCAACCGGTGGTGGCGCCGGAACTGGAATTTTTTCTGGTGCAGAAGAATACCGACCCCGACTTTCCGTTGTTGCCGCCGGCGGGACGCTCGGGGCGCCCGGAAACGGCTCGGCAGTCGTATTCGATCGACGCGGTCAACGAGTTCGACCCGATCCTGGACCTGATGTACGACTACTGCGATGCGATGGAACTGGACGTGGATACCTTGATCCACGAATCCGGTGCCGCGCAGCTGGAAGTCAACTTCACCCATGCCGATCCGCTCTCGCGTGCGGACCAGGTCTTCCTGTTCAAGCGCACCATGCGCGAGGCCGCGCTGCGGCATGGCGTGTACGCCACATTCCTGGCAAAACCAATGGAAACCGAGCCCGGCAGTGCGATGCATATCCACCAGAGCCTGCTGCATGCCGGCACCGGCAAAAACGTGTTCAGCGGCAAGCGCGAGTGCGGCTTCAGCGATACCTTCGCGCATTATCTGGGCGGCCTGCAGAAGTACATTCCGATGGCGATGGGGCTGCTGGCGCCGAACGTCAATTCGTATCGCCGGCTGATGTTCGGCGAAGTCTCGCCGAGCAATGTGCTGTGGGGTTTCGACAACCGCACCTGCGGGCTGCGCGTGCCGATCGATGCACCGCAGAACATGCGGGTGGAGAGCCGTTTCGCCGGCTCCGATGCCAACCCGTATCTGGCGATGGCGGCGACGCTGGCGTGCGGATTATTGGGCATTCGCGAAAAGCTCGAACCAACCGCGCCGATCAGCAGCAACGGCAAGGAGCAAGGCTACGATCTGCCGCGCTCGCTGGGCGAAGCGTTGGATGAGCTGGAAGGCTGCGATGCGTTGCAGGAGATGCTGGGGCAGCGCTTTGTGCGTGCGTACATCTCGGTGAAGCGGAAAGAATATGAGACGTTTTTTCGGGTGATCAGCTCTTGGGAGCGGGAGTTTCTGTTGTTGAATGTGTGAAGCGTTCAATCCGCCAGGTATGCTGTAGCTGGATGATGGGCGGTCTCAAGAGTCAAGTGCAACACCTCGAGAGACCTGCTGTTAGCGCAACGTATGGACGGACAGCCCAGCAGGCCATTGATTGTGCAAAAGTTACGTGAGCCAGTGTTTTGACAGAAAACGCGGGTCTGCAGTGGAGAGAAGTGTTGCACTTGGAACTTGAGTCGGTCAGGTTTGTTAGTTCTACTGTGTTAATAAATTCGAATCCGTTGGTACGGTGAGACCCCGCAACACGGGCAGTGTGGGAGGCTTCTGGCGATAAGCCTAGCCAGTCCGAAGGCCAGCGTGGCAATCGAGTTGGGATGGTGACGTTGCATTGGGGCCAGACCGGCGCGGGCGGACGCTTTTGGATACTGCAGGCATCTTGAATGCGACGGAGTTTTTTTTACTGCGCAGGCGCTCGCGCATCAAGAACCCGTATGCGGCGATGCACAGACTGGCGTGATGGTGAAAACCACGCCAGTTGCGCCCTTCATAGTGATGCAGGCCCAACTCCGACTTCAGCTCCTGATAATCGCGTTCAATCCGCCATCGGCCTTGTGCCGTGGCAACCAGTGTCTTGACCGGCGTTTGCTTTGGTCGCGTCGAGAACCAGTAGTGGCGGGGCTCGGACTCTCCCGGCGGCCACTCGATCAGCAGCCACTGCTCGTCATGTGCCTGGCGATTGTGTGCGGCACGAACCCGCACCGCCGCGAACCGCGAACTGAGCGTTGCGTCGCTGCCCTGGCGCCAGCTGACCTGCCGATACGTCCTTGCGGGCAAGCTCTGCGCGACTTCATGTACCGAGATCGGCGCATGTGCGCTATCGCGCATCGGTCGTGTGCGGGGCCGACCGCCCTTAGGGCTGGCTGGCGGCATGGGCGCAGGTTGGTGCGATCCCCACCAGACCTTCGTGTTGCTGCGGACGCCAACCATGTACAGCAGGCCGCGTTCGCTGAGCTGGTCTCGCCAGTGGGTCTCGGTGCCGTAGGCCGCATCGGCTAGCACGACGCCTGCCGCAATCCCTGTCGCCAGCGCGCTGTCGATCTGATCCATGGCCAGCGCTGTCTTGGTCTGAAACACGACCTGATCCGGAACGCCTGCCTTCTTGCGCCGCACAGTGTCCTGAGCCCACTGCTCGGGAAGATACAGCCGATAGCCCACTGGCAGGCTGCCGTGTTCGTTGGCGATCGACAAACTCACGGCAACCTGGCAATTGTCCGTCTTGCCAAGGCGGCCGCAGTACTGGCGTGCAACACCGACCGAATGCACCCCCTTCTTTGAAAATCCCGTGTCGTCCACGATCCAGTGACACGCTGCGCTCTTCCTGCTCAGGGGCGGCAGCACCTGTGCCGCCACCGCCGCCAGCAGCGCTTGATCGCTCCAGTCGGCATCGGCCACCAGATGGTGCATCGATTGATGGGCTGAGCGCACGTTCTGCGGGTGCACCCGCGCGGCCATGGGCTCCACGCTCTTGCGCCCTCCAGGCAGTAGCAACCCCTTCAGGTACCAGTGTGCGGGCTGTTTGCGATCCGCATGGGACAGGGCGGCAGCAACTACTTCCCCGTACTGTTCAAAACGCACTTCCAGTGACCTATTCAACACAGCTCTCCCGCGCGGCCTGAAGGTCTTCCAATAGTGGCACAAAGGTATGATTATTTGTAACACAGTGGAAGTGGGTAGAGTAACGAAAACTGGCAGTTCCAGCACGCCAAAACCGCAGGTGAGGCCTTGCAATGGATGCGGTCTGGGGGTTTTTCAGGGGCGACTACTTACGCGATCAATTCGCCCGAAGTGGACCGGCTGTACACGCGGCTGTGGACCGATACCAAGACCGGTCGTTGAGCTGCCGTGCGAGATAGAGCGCCTGGCTGCGCTGCGTGGCGAGGCGCTCGTCCGGCGCACTCTCTAACAGAGCAGGCAGATGGTGCCGTGGGGCGCATAGCGACGGCCGTTTTCATCGGGTGACCATCGGTCCAGATGCCACCCGATCGGCGCGTCATGTAACCTGTACTGAGTGGTACAAATATTGTATGGTTGCGCCACCCTCGCTGAAGCCGCTGATCTGACGGATGCAGGGCATGCCTCGCCCCTCACACAGGACGCATCCTTTGAGCAATCACGATCATCAGTCCAATGACGGCCAGTGTTCGGCCACGGATGCGCAGGGCGCCGGCGCGCGCGACGAGCAGGAGTCGCCCAAGCCCTCGCCGTTGAAGAACCCCAAGGTGAAGTGGACGCTGATCCTGGTCGGGGTACTGGTGCTGATCTTGCTGGTGGTGTGGCTGGCCTGTTACCTGATCAAGGGCCGCTACATGCAAGACACCAATAACGCCTATCTGCAGGCCGATTCGGTGGCAGTGGCGCCGCGCGTCAGCGGTTACGTGACCAAGGTGCTGGTGAGCGACAACCAGATCGTGGAGGCCGGCCAGCCGCTGCTGCAGATCGACGACCGCACCTACCAGGCCACCCTGCAGCAGGCCGAAGCCGCCATCGCCGCACGCCAGGCCGATATCGTCGCTGCCACCGCCAATGTCTCCGCGCAGGAGTCGGCGTTGTTGCAGGCACGCACCCAGGTCACTGCCGCGACTGCCACCCTCAGGTTCGCCCAGGCCGAGGTGAAGCGCTTCGCGCCATTGGCCGCCTCAGGCGCCGACACCCACGAGCATCAGGAAAGCCTGCAACATGATCTGGCCCGCGCACGCGCTCAGTACGACGCCGCGCAGGCGCAGGCCAAGGCCGGCGAAAGCCAGATCCAGGCCAGCCGCGCGCAACTGGAACAGGCACAGGCCGGCGTGAAGCAGGCCACCGCCGATGCCGATCAAGCGCGCGTGGCGGTGGAAGACACCCGCCTGACCAGCCGCATCCACGGCCGTGTCGGCGACAAGACCGTGCAGGTGGGTCAGTTCCTCGGCGCCGGCACCCGCACCATGACCATCGTGCCGCAGCAATCGCTGTATCTTGTCGCCAATTTCAAGGAAACCCAGGTCGGCCTGATGCGTCCCGGCCAGCCGGCCGAGATCGAGGTCGATGCGTTGTCCGGCGTAAAACTGCACGGCAAGGTCGAGAGCCTGTCGCCGGGCACCGGCTCGCAGTTCGCCTTGCTGCCGCCGGAAAACGCCACCGGCAACTTCACCAAGGTGGTGCAGCGCGTGCCGGTGCGCATCCGCGTGTTGGCGGGTGACGAGGCGCGCAAGGTGTTGGTTCCGGGCATGTCGGTGGAAGTCACCGTCGACACGCGCTCGGCCAAGGACGCCAAGCAGCGCGCCGAAGAAGAATCCGACCGCGTGCAGGAGCAGGAGCGCGCGCGATGAGCGCAGCGGCCGCCACCGGCCCGCGTGCCGGCGGTAGCGCCCAGCGCGAGAAGGCCGAGCTGGGCGCCTGGTTGGCGGTGCTGGCCGGCACCATCGGCTCGTTCATGGCGACGCTGGATATTTCCATCGTCAATGCGGCATTGCCCACCATCCAGGGCGAAGTCGGTGCCAGCGGCACCGAAGGCACCTGGATCTCCACCGCCTATCTGGTGGCCGAGATCATCATGATTCCGCTGACCGGTTGGTTCGCGCGCACGCTGGGCCTGCGTAACTTCCTGCTGATCTGTGCGGTGATGTTCACTGCGTTCTCGGTGGTGTGCGGGCTGTCGACGTCGCTTTCGATGATGATCATCGGCCGCGTGGGGCAGGGGCTGGCTGGCGGCGCCTTGATTCCGACCGCGCTGACCATCGTCGCCACGCGGCTACCGCCGAGCGAGCAGACCTTGGGCACCGCCCTGTTCGGCATGACCGTGATCATGGGCCCGGTGATCGGCCCGCTGCTCGGCGGCTGGCTCACCGAAAACGTCAGCTGGCACTACGCGTTTTTCATCAACGTGCCGATCTGCGTTGGCTTGGTCGCGCTGCTGCTGCTTGGCCTCAAGCATGAAAAAGGCGACTGGGCCGGACTGCTCAATGCTGATTGGCTGGGCATCTACGGGCTGACCGCCGGTTTGGGCGGGTTGACCGTGGTGCTGGAAGAAGGCCAGCGCGAGCGTTGGTTCGAATCCAGCGAGATCAATACGCTGAGCCTGATTGCGTTGAGCGGATTCATCGCCTTGGTGATCAGCCAGTTCCGGCGCCGGCCTCCGGTGATCCGTCTGTCGCCGCTGGTGCAGCGCAGCTTCGGCGCGGTCTTCATCATGGTGATGGCGGTGGGCATGATCCTGTTCGGCGTCATGTACATGATTCCGCAGTTCCTGGCGGTGATCTCGGGCTACAACACCGAGCAGGCCGGGTATGTGCTGCTGCTGTCCGGGCTGCCGACCGTGCTGCTGATGCCGATGATGCCCAAGCTGCTGGAAATGGTGGACGTGCGCATCTTGGTGATTGCCGGGTTGATCTGTTTTGCCGCTGCCTGTTTCGTCAATCTGACGCTGACCGCGGACACCGTGGGCACGCATTTTGTCGCCGGGCAGTTGCTGCAGGGCTGTGGCCTGGCGCTGGCAATGATGTCGCTCAATCAGGCAGCGATTTCGTCGGTGCCGCCGGAACTGGCGGGCGACGCCTCCGGCTTGTTCAACGCTGGCCGCAACCTGGGAGGCTCGGTCGGTCTGGCGCTGATCTCCACCTTTCAGGAGCGCCGCATGACGTTCCACATCGAAACCATCGGCAGCGCCGTGACCGCCAATTCGTCGCGTGCGCAGGATTTTCTGGCTGGGATCACTGCACAGATGCACGCCAGCGCCGGCGGCGAGGCCGCCATTCGCTCGGTCGCGCAGCTGGCCCGGCTGGTGAAACAGCAGGCCCTGGTGATGACCTATAGCGATCTGTTCTGGATCTTCGGCGTGATCGTGGTCTGCACGATTCCGCTGGCCTTTTTGCTCAAGCCGTTACCCAAGGGGGCGCACCTTGCAATGCACTGATTCCATGCGCCTGATCCGCATGCCACTGGCTGTGGCGTTGAGCACGCTGATGCTTGGTGGCTGCATGCTCGGCCCCAACTACACCAAGCCGCCAGCCGTGGCCGATGCGGCGATGCAGGCGCCGGCCCTGCATCGCGCCAGTGGTGCAGACGTCGTGGCAGCTGCACCGTTGAACCACTGGTGGGAAGAACTGCAGGACCCGACCCTCACCCAGCTGGTCACCCAGGCATTGGCCGACAGCCCCAACCTGCGCGCCGCGCAGGCGCGGTTACGCGCCAACCGCGCGCTGGCACAGCGACGCCGCGCCGAGCGCTTGCCCACGCTCAATGCCAGCGCGCTGTATGCCTACGCCGAGCCGCCGCACACCATCGTCGACACGCTGGGTGGGCTGCAGCAGCAAGGCCAACCCGGTCAGCCGCCGGCTGCCGGCAACCAGGCGCTGGATCTTGAAAAGACCCAGATCTACAGCGCCGGTTTCGATGCGAGCTGGGAGCTGGATGTCTTCGGCCGCCGCCGCCGCGCCGCCGAAGGTGCGCTGGCACAGGCGCAGGCCTCCGAGGCCGAGCTGGCCGATGCGCAAGTGCAGCTGGCCGCCGAAGTCGGGCAGGTCTATCTCAACTACCGCGGCTTGCAGGCGCGCCTGGCCATCGCCGATGCCAACCTGGACAAGATCCGCCAGACGTTGCAGTTGGTGCAGCAACGTCGTGGGCAGGGCGCCGCGTCGGATCTGCAGGTCGAGCAGATCGCCACCCAGGTGCAGCAGCAGCAAGCGCAGCGCCTGCCGCTGGAAATGCAATCGCAAGAAGCGCAGGACCAGCTGGCGCTGATGGTCGGGCGCGCGCCCGGCGCGCTGGATTCCCTGCTGAGCGCGCCGCAGCCGCTGCCGATGTTGCCCACCCAGGTGCGCGTGGACGATGCCGGCGCGTTGATCCGCCGGCGCCCGGACGTGCGCAAGGCCGAGCGTGAGCTGGCCGCGTCCAGTGCGCAGATCGGCGAGGCCTTGAACGGCTATTTCCCGCAGGTGAGTCTGCTGGGCGGGTTGAGTTGGGTCGCCGGCTCGCCGAGCGATTTCAATTCCGATGCGCTGGCCAGGTTTGCGGTGCCGATGCTGCGCTGGTCGATCTTCGATTTCGGCAAGACCCGCGCGCAGGTGGAGCAGGCGCGCGCCAGCAATGCCGGTCGTACGGCAGCGTACGAAGGGACCGTGCTGGCTGCCTTGCAGGATGCCAATTCGGCGTTGGCGCGCTTCGGTTCGGCACGCAAGCAACTGGTGGTCGCACGCCAGGCCGAAGCCTCGGCCACGCGTTCGGCCGGGCTGATGCAGCAACGGCGCGATGCCGGTGCCACCTCGTCCATCGATCTGCTGGATGTGCAACGCCAGCAGTTGTCGGCGCAGGACGCTGCCGCGCAGGCCCAGGTGCAGTTGCTGGTGAATTACGTGGCCCTGCAGAAGAGTCTGGGGCTGGGCTGGAGCGAGCAGGCGCAGGAGGCACGCTGAGCGCCGCTGGCAAAGCGACTGCGCGACTGCCGGGCGAGCGTGGCTCGGGCACGACGGGTTCAAGCGCGCCGCCGCGCTCGGGTTTTGCCATGATGGTCGTCGGTCGCTGTTGTGGTGGTCTGCATTGGGAGGAGTGAGGAGTTCGATGGCATCCACCGAGACCACGCCGTAGCCGCATGTTGCCCCTTACGACAGCGGTTATCTCAGCATTAGCGAGGTCCGCAAGGAGTTCGATGGATTCGTTGCCGTGGACGCTGTCAGCCTGCAGATCCGCAAGGGCGAAATGTTCGCGTTGCTGGGAGGCTCGGGCAGTGGCAAATCCACGCTGCTGCGTTGTCTTGCGGGGTTCGACCGGCCAAGCAGTGGGCGCATCGTTCTGGACGGTCAGCCCATCGATGCGCTGCCGCCGTACGAACGCCCGATCAATATGATGTTCCAGTCGTATGCGCTGTTTCCGCATATGAGCGTGGAGCAGAACATCGCCTTCGGCCTGAAACAGGAAGGCTTGTCCAAGGCTGCGATCGCCGCCCGTGTCGGCGAGATGCTCGAGCTGGTGCAGCTTGGCGCGCTGGCCAAGCGCAAGCCGCATCTGCTCTCCGGCGGGCAGCAGCAACGCGTGGCCCTGGCGCGCTCGCTGGCCAAGCGGCCCAAGCTGTTGTTGCTGGACGAACCGATGGGCGCGCTGGACAAGAAGCTGCGCTCGCAGATGCAGCTGGAGCTGGTCAACATCATCGAAACCTCCGGCGTCACCTGCGTCATGGTGACCCACGATCAGGAAGAGGCCATGACGATGGCCACCCGCATCGCGCTGATGGACCAGGGCTGGATTCAACAAGTCGGCACGCCCGACGAAATCTACGAGCAGCCGGCGAATCGCTTTGCGGCCGAGTTCATCGGCTCGGTCAATCTGATCGATGCGGTCATCGCCGACGACGCGCCCGGTTACGTCGGCTTGAAGACCTCTGCGTTCGATGCCTGCATCCGCATCGGTCACGGCATCACCGGCTTCGAAGGGCAGGCGGTGGCGTTCGCGCTGCGCCCGGAAAAGCTCGCCATCGGCAAGGACGAGCCGACGCAGGCGTGCAACAAGGCGCAGGGCGTGATCGAGGACATCGCCTATTTCGGCAGCCATTCGGTGTATCACGTGCGCCTGCCCAGCGGGATCAAGATGATGGCCAACTTCGCCAATCGCCAGCGCTGGGCCAGCGAAGCGCTGACCTGGGGCGACACCGTGTGGGTGGGCTGGGGCGAAGACGACGGCGTGGTGCTCACCGTTATACACGCCAATCGCCGCCTACATCGGCATCGTGTACTGCTATTTGCCGTTCATGGTGTTGCCGCTGTACGCCAACCTGGTCAAGCACGACAACCGTCTGCTCGAAGCCGCCTATGACCTGGGTGCGCGGCCGTGGCAGGCGTTCGTGCGCATCACCTTGCCGCTGTCGCGCAACGGCATCGTGGCCGGCTGCATGCTGGTGATGATTCCGGCGGTGGGCGAATTCGTCATCCCGGAAATGCTGGGCGGGCCGAACACCTTGATGATCGGCCGCGTGCTGTGGGGCGAGTTTTTCAACAACCGCGACTGGCCGGCGGCAGCGGCCGTGGCCACGGTGATGTTGCTGCTGCTGTTGTTGCCGATCCTGATCTTCCACCGCTACCAGCAGCGTGAGCTGGAAGGGCGGCTGACATGATGCGCGCCTCGCGCGGTGGGCGCCTGCTCGGCGCCAGTGTGCTCGTGCTGGGTTTCGGGTTCCTGTATCTGCCGATCCCTGCTGTTGATGGTGTATTCGTTCAACGCCTCGCGTCTGGCGACGGTATGGGGCGGATTCTCGACCAAGTGGTACGGCCAATTGCTGCACGACCGGCAATTGCTCGACGCAGCCTGGGTCAGCCTGAAGGTGGCGTTCTGGACGGCCTGCGCATCGACGGTGCTGGGCACGATGGCCGCCATGGCAATGGTGCGCATGCGGCGTTTCCCCGGCAAGACCCTGTTCGGCGCACTGATCACCGCGCCGCTGGTGATGCCCGAAGTCATCATCGGTTTGTCGATCCTGCTGTTGCTGGTGTCCATGGGCGGCGTGCTCGGCACCGCGCC
Source organism: Xanthomonas oryzae pv. oryzae (assembly GCF_004136375.1). NCBI lineage: Bacteria > Pseudomonadati > Pseudomonadota > Gammaproteobacteria > Lysobacterales > Lysobacteraceae > Xanthomonas > Xanthomonas oryzae. The sequence continues at coordinate 3,283,350 of NZ_CP031697.1, read as the reverse complement.
GCGTGGCGCGGTGGCGATCTGGATGGCGCATGTCACCTTCACCGTATTGTTTGTGACCGTGGTGATCTCTTCGCGGCTGCAGGAGCTGGACCGCTCGCTGGAAGAAGCCGCGATGGATCTCGGTGCCACACCGTTGAAGGTATTTTTTCTGATCACCTTGCCGATCATCGCGCCGGCCCTGGCATCGGGCTGGCTGCTGGCCTTTACGTTGTCGCTGGACGATGTGGTGATCGCCAGTTTCCTGGCCGGGCCCAGTTCCACCACCTTGCCGATCAAGGTGTTCTCGTCGGTGCGCCTGGGCATCAGCCCGAAGATCAACGCCCTGGCCACGGTGATGGTGCTGGCGGTGTCGGTGGCTGCGGTGATCGGCTGGTGGTTGCTGGCGCGCAGCAAAAAACGTCGCCTGCGCGATGCGCAACTGGCGCAACAAGCGATTGCCTGAGCGCACGCCCGCGTTGACGTGGCCAATGCACCCGACCAATCGGCGGCCAGAAAGACGCAGCGCCTGAGCGACCGACGTGGGCCAAGGCGGCAGGTCGCGTCAGAACGCTTACCGCACCTGCCGGCCCACGCGTGCAACCGTTCAATCAGCGGCGCTTACCTGGTTGGTGGCGTGTAACCGCTGTTCCAGGGCTGCGGCTTGGTGAGGTAGCACTGATATTCGGCACTGATGTTGTAGCCGTGTTGCTCGACGCTGGGTTGTTCGTCGGCGCGGTTTCTGCCGTTGTCCTTGTCGCCATCCTTGGACTTGCGCTTGTCTGGAAAGATCGTGACCGTGTTCGGCGACGAACGCGCGGTGATGAGTTGGCGGATCGCGGTGTCTGCGCAAGCGCGCCGTGCGTCTTCCTCGCAGGGTTGCGTGGGATCGGGCATCAGGCTGGTGCAGTGCACGGTGACAAACCCGGCCGGACCGGGCCGCGGGCCACGCAGCAGGTCCTGGACGAAGGCGCATCCAGGTAGGCACGCGCTGGTGCGAGGTACAACCAGAACACTGAGATTGCGGTGCATTGTGGTCATCCTCCATGAATGTGCGCCAATCACGCGATGCCATAGCACTTTGTGCGGTTGGCGGGGCAGTCCTGGTTCCATTACGTTGTTCTGCAGGCGGCATTTGCGATGCCATGCGATGTCGCGTTGTACGGCAGAGATGCGTCGTTGCGTCGCGCCGCCAGCAAACACAGCGTTGCAGCGATTTCAGGCGGTTGTGACGCGGCTACAACTTTCCGGTGACTAGCATGGCCGTCCTGCTATTGGAGAACGCCATGTCCTACGACACCGTCAACCCGACTAGTGGCCAGGTCGAGCACACCCAGCAGACCATGGATGCCGCCGCCATCGAAGCGCGTCTGGCCGCATCCGCCAAGGCATTTCCGGCCTGGGCCGCGTTGCCGCTGGGCGAGCGTGGCGCGTTGCTGCGCTGCGTCGGCGAAGAGCTGACCAAGCGACGCGACGACCTGCAGCGCATCATGACCGCCGAGATGGGCAAGCTGCGCCGCGAGGCGCTGGCCGAGGTCGACAAGTGCGCACAGGCCTGCGCGTATTACGCCGAACACGCCGCCGCGTATCTGGCGCCGCGCGACATTCCTACCGAAGCGCAATCCAGCTACGTGCGCTACGAACCGTTGGGCTGCGTCTTCGCGGTGATGCCGTGGAATTTTCCGTTGTGGCAAGCCTTCCGCTTTCTGGCCCCCAGCCTGATGGCCGGCAATGTGTCGTTGCTCAAGCACGCCAGCAATGTGCCGCGCTGCGCCGATGCCATGAAGGAGGTACTGGACGCCGCCGGGATTCCGCCAGGGGTGTTCGATGTGCTGCATATCGATAACGACCAGGCCGCCGATGTCGTGCGCGACGACCGTATCGCCGCGGTGACGTTGACCGGCAGCGAACGCGCCGGCCGCTCGCTGGCCGCAAACGCGGGCGACCAGCTGAAGAAGTGCGTGATGGAACTCGGCGGCAGCGATGCCTTCGTGGTGCTGGAAGACGCCGATCTGGAGCACACCGTGCAATCGGCCGTGCAGTCGCGCTTCGACAACAGCGGGCAGACCTGCATCGCCGCCAAGCGTTTCATCGTGGTGGATGCGATTGCCGACCAGTTCATCGAACGCTTCGTCGCCGCGGCAGCCAAGCGCGTCGTCGGCGACCCGCAGCAAGAGAGCACCACACTGGCGCCGATGGCGCGTGCCGACCTGCGCGACGAACTGCACAAGCAGGTGCAGGCCAGCGTGGCGAAGGGTGCCAAGGTCTTGCTGGGCGGCGAACCGGTCGCCGGCTCGCATGCCGGTTATCCGGCGACGATCCTCGACAATGTCGCACCTGGCATGCCGGCATACGACGAAGAGTTCTTCGGCCCGGTCGCCTCGATCATTCGGGTTGCTGATGAAGCAGAAGCGGTGCGCGTGGCCAACGACACCACCTTCGGCCTGGGCGGCAGCGTGTGGACGGCAGATGCCAAACGCGGCGAGCGCGTGGCGCAGCAGTTGCAGTGCGGGGCGGCATTCGTCAATTCAGTGGTCAAGAGCGATGTGCGCTTGCCCTTCGGCGGCATCAAGCGTTCCGGCTTCGGCCGCGAGCTGGCCGATCACGGCATCCACGAATTCATGAACATCAAGACGATTTATGTGGCGTGACGGCCGGGAGTTGAGATTCGGGAGTGGGGATTGGTAAGAGCAGACGATCGCGACTTACGGGCATCCTGGGCCAGGTTGACAATCAACAACCAGCCAACTGCTCAAACCAATCCCGAATGCCCAATCCCGAATTCCGGGCCGCAACGTGGCCCTAAAGCCACCGAGCGCGCTTGAACAGGCGATACAACACCAGGCAGGAGCCGACGATACCGGCGACCAGCAGTGGGTAGGCGTAGCGGGCGTCGAGCTCTGGCATATGGGTGAAATTCATGCCGTACCAGCTGGTGATCAGGGTCGGGGCGGCCAGCAGGGCGGCCCAGGCGCCCAGGCGTTTGACGGTCTCACCCTGGGCGAGCGTGACCATCGACAGGTTGACGCTCAGTGCGGTGCCCAGCATTTCGCGCAAGGTGTCGATGGCATCGCTGGTGCGAACGGCGTGATCGAGCACGTCGCGCAGGTAGATGCCCACTTCTTTGTGGATCAGTGAGCCGGGGTTGCGCTTGAGGTGCGAGAGCACGTCCTGCAGCGGTGCAACCACCAGGCGCATCTTGTTGAGTTCGCGCTTGAGCTCATACAGGCGCACCACCGTTTCGCGCTTGTAGTCATCGGCGAAGATGTCTTTTTCCAGGCGTTCCAGCGTGTCGCGGAACTCGTTCATGATCGGCAGGTAATTGTCGACCACGAAATCGAGCACGCCGTACAGGCAGAACGACGCACCCATGTGCAGCATTGCCGGTTCGCGTTCGACGCGATGACGCACCGGTGCGTACGACAACGATGCGCCGTGGCGCACGGTCAGCAGGAAGCGTTTACCCAGGAATGCGTGCGTCTCGCCATAGCGGATGCGCTCGTTGACCAGCTGCGCGGTATTGACCACCACGAACAAGGAATTGCCGTAACTCTCGGCCTTCGGTCGCTGATGCGCCTTGAGTGCGTCTTCGATCGCCAGATCGTGAAGGCCGAATTCGTCCTGCAACTTGTGCAGCACCGATTCCTGCGGTTCGTACAGGCCCACCCAGACGAAGCCATCGGGACGCTGCAGCACATCGCTGATCTGTTCCAGGCTGATGTCGTGGCGCTTGCCGTCGCCGTCGTAGTAGGCGCAGGTGATGACGCAGGACGGATTATCGGGGTGATGGCCGTGATTGTTCATGTGCGCATCCTTCGGTCAGCGTATGCGGACGGGCAGGTCACGCGCCAGCAGGGCAAGGGCGAGCGCGGTGTGGATCGGCAACAGCAGCATGATCCATTGCAGGTTGTCCTGCGCCTGGAACGACAGCCAGTGAATCAACAGTGCCGCCAGCGCACACGCAGCGACAACCCAGGACAGCACGTTGAACCAGCGGCCCGGCCGATGGCCCAACTGCAACCGGATGCCACCGCACCACAGCAAGACACACAGTGGATTGACCAGCAGCAGATTGCGGTTGGCCCATGCCGATTGATGCGCAGTGAATCCCCACAGATACACCAGCACACCACCGCCGATGGCGCAAAAGAGCCAGAACGGCAGCGCCAGTCCGGCCAGCAGGCGCTGCCTGCGGCCCAAGGCCAGCACGCCTGCGGCCACGATGAGCCCGGTCAACAGCCACGGCCACCAGTGTCGCTGTTGTTCGGCGGGCTCCGGCGCGATGCGATGCGGCAGCAATACCTGCGTGGATTGCACCAACGGGCGACCGGTGCTGTTGTGCACCTGGGTCAGGTTGTCAGCCAGCCGCATCGGGATGAAGGCTTCTTCCCAGCGCGACAACGGGCGGTCTGCGTACGGCCCCAGGCCCAGGTCGAAGCCCAGCCACATCCATGGGGCCGGGGAGGCCAGGCGAATCGCTTCGCTGCGGAAGGTGTTGCCACGCGAACGGCCGGCCAGTTGCGATTTGAGCGTGCCGCCCATCGCACGGTCCAGCGTGTCGCGGACCATGGTGGCGCAGTTGGTCATGAAGTAATCGTAGTGGTAGCGCGCGTTTTCCGGTTGGCTACGCACTGCCAGACCGTCGGCCAGCGCACGCGCCTGATCTGGCGGCAGATCCAGCCACTGGATGCTGACACCGCGGCCGGCATCGCGATACTGCGACAGGTCTTCTTCCAGCGGTAGCGCGACCAGGTAGTACATCATTTCGCCACGCGCAAAACGCGGCATGAAATCCGCCTCGCTCGGGTCGAAGAAGCCGAAGTTGTACGAGGTGGCCTGTTGCGTACGCGGGTCGACCACCACGATGGCATCGTGACCGAAGCGTTCGAAAAACACTTCGCCCGGCTGCATGGTCAACACGCCGACCCGCGGTGCCGGCCGGGACGCAGTGGCGGCTTCCGGGGCGGGCGCGTGCGCGACTTGCGCGACGGTGGCCGGCGTCACCAACAGTGCCAGCAATGCGAACAGCCAGCATGCAGCCCGACGCCGGGCGCTGCAGCTCACCTGCGCTGCAGCGGTCATGCCATGCGACAGGTTCAAGCGTCGTCCTGCGGGTCGGGCGGCAGAATGGTGACGTGGAAGGCATGCACGCGCCGCGCATCGGCCTTGGCCACGCGGAACGCAAACCGCCCGAGCGTCAGCTCTTCGCCGGTTTCGGGCAGGTGCCCGATCGCATCGGTGACCAGCCCGCCGACAGTGTCGTACTCGTCGTCGGGGAACTCGGCGCCGAAGCGTTCGTTGAAGTCTTCGATCGGCGTCAACGCATCGACCACATAGCGTCCGTCGGCCTGGATCGCAATGAGCGAATTCTCGTCCTCGGCATCGTCGTGCTCGTCGTCGATCTCGCCGACGATCTGTTCCAGCACGTCCTCGATGGTGACCAGCCCGGCAACACCGCCGTACTCGTCCACCACGATCGCCATGTGGTTGCGCGACAGGCGGAATTCCTTGAGCAGGACATTGAGCTTCTTGGACTCTGGGATCAGCACCGCCGGGCGCAGCAATTCGCGCACGTTGCCAGGTCCGTTATCGGCAACGACGCCGCGCAGCAAGTCCTTGGCCAGCAAGATGCCGAGCACTTCGTCCTTGTTCTCGCCGTGCACCGGAAAGCGCGAATGGCCGGATTCGATCACCTGCTTCATCAGGTCGATGAAACGCGCTTCCACTGGCAGCGAGACCATCTGCGAGCGCGAGATCATCACATCGCCCACGGTGAGCTCGGACACGGAAATCGCGCCTTCCATCATGCGCAAGGTGTCTGCGGCGATGAGCCCGTCCTGTTCGGCGGTCCGCAGCAAGGCGACAAGTTCGTCGCGGGTATGGGGTTCGCCAGAGAAGGCAGCGCTGAGGCGCTCGAGCCAGCTACGGCGTTTTTCCGGTGCTTCTAGGGATTGGCTACTGTCGTCTTCGGACATCGTGACGGGGAAGGGCACCCGGCAAACCAGGCGTTAGCCATCAGTCTAGCAGGAAGCCGGCACGGCGCTGTGGATGCGCTGTTACCTGGTCTGCTCAAGGCAGATCCAGGCTGTAGCCGCAGCCAACCACGGTCTTGCCGGGATGCGATTTGACGTTGGTCACGCTCAGTACGATCGATTCGATCATCGGCTCGCCGGTCTTGGGGTTGGTGGTGTCTTCGCTGACCAGCTCGCGCCCGTACATCACCTTCTCGGCGTTATCCACGCCCAGTTCCAGTTCCAATTGCTTGGCGAGCGGGCGTGGGTCGGGCATGTCCAGGATCGCCATGACGCTGGCGCCGGAAAACGCGATGTGAGTGGTGCTGTGGCCGAACACGCTGATCGGCGTGTTGAGCATGTACTCGGTCATGAACAGATTGGATTGATCCAGTGGCGTCCAGCCCAGCGCGACCGCCTTGAGCGGATCGGCCAGCACCGGCGCCAGCGCGCTGAAGTCGCCGATGCGCTGGCGGCATTCGATCAAGGCGGCAAGGTCCGGGCGCACCGGCGCGGTCTGCGCCCAGGCGCCGTGGGCGCTCAGCAATAGCAGGGCAGCGGCAACGCAGCGACGCATCACTGTTCTCCCGCGTACGGGTCGTCGATGCCGAGGTCGGCCAGAATCTCGCGTTCGAGTTGCTCCATCGCATCGGCCTCCTTGTCGTCGTCGTGATCCCAGCCGAGCAGGTGCAAGGTGCCGTGTACGGTGAGATGCGCATAATGCGCGGCCAGCGATTTGCCTTGCTCGGCGGCCTCGCGCGCCACCACCGGTGCGCAGATCACCAGATCGCCCAGCAGCGGCATCTTGATGCCCTTGGGCAGACCTTCCGGCAGCTCTGCGGGAAAGCTCAGCACGTTGGTGGCGTAATCCTTGCCGCGATAATGATGATTGAGCGAACAACCTTCCTTCTCGTCGACCACGCGCACCGCCAGATCGGCCTCGCGAATGCGTCCCTTCAACGCGGCAGCCACCCACTTGCGAAAACTCACCGCCGATGGCAGGCCTGCGCGTGGCAACGCATAACTGACGGCGACGTCGAGGCGGATCGGACCTTTGGTCATGGCGATACCAGCATTGAGCTCAGACAGGAGCCACAGTATCGCGCGTGTGTTGCCTCACTGCGACTTCCACTCGCTGGGATCGTAGGCGATTTCGATTACCTCGGCTGTCTTGACCAGCTCTTCGATGCCGGCCTGCCTGGTCGAGCCGTGGCAATTGAAGCCAAGATGAGTCTTGATTTGGCGCGCCATCTCAACGGCGCCTTGATCGGGCGTGGCCTTGGCATCGAGGTGGACGCTCAGGTCCGCGCACCCGCCAACATTGCTGACTTGGATGGCCGGTACGAGCGCGCGCGCAGCCTGGTCGGCCAGTGCGTCGAACCTGGTCTGCGCGATTGCTTGCTGCGCTGCCGATACCCGCACCTTGATGTAGTGCAGCTGCGTGTAGACCAGGTAGCCGTTGGACAGTCGCGGCATGCCGGACGACGCCAGGTCCACGCTGAGCTGCAACGTTTCCCCAACGAAGGGTTCGGCGTCCGCGATGGCCGCGATCACCTTGGCATCCACCGTATTGGCCGGGATGTTTTTCGGGGCATCGTCGCTGGTCAACACGAACCTGCTCTGGTCCAGCTCGTCCAGCCGCGAACAGGTGCCTTGTGTGCGCGCCGCGGCGAGGTCCTTGCGAAAGGCGCTCATGCCGTGTTCGATAGCCTCGGCTTGCGCGCGTTGCCCGGCTGGATAAACGAACACATCGATATTCAATTTCGGATGCTCCGTCATCGCGTAATGGAATCCAGCCCACCGAGACCTTGGCTGCCGGGTTGTAGGAGCTGCGGGCGAGCGTAAACGGACCAACGTTCCTCGGTGCAGCCAGGTAACCGGTCTCGATGTAAGCGCGCGAGGATGCCGGGGGGTCATCCGGCGTGGCCGATAACGCAACTGGGGCCACACCCAGCGTGTAGGCGAAGAACACCACGCGACAACCGACCATGTGCACCTCCTGTGCAGAACGATGCCGCAAGTGTATCGCCGTGACGCGGCGGGTTCGCGTGTCTGGCTCAGTGCCGCTGCAGACCGACCGGCGCAAGGTGCTGTGCGACGACCGCGCTACTTGGCGGTTTTCCGGCTTGCCCCGCGTTGCACCGAGTCGTGCCGAGCAGGGCATCCGCGGTCACCTCCCGCCAGCCTGCTTCATGCCGCAGGTGCGGCAGGCTTTTCGGCCAGATCGCGCTTCTCGTAAGCAGTGACGATGCGTTGCACCAACGGATGGCGTACCACGTCGCGCGCTTCGAAGAACGTGAAGCTGGCGCCTTCCACATCGCGCAGCACTTCGATCGCATCGCGCAGGCCGGATTTGACATGTTTGGGCAGATCGATCTGGGTGAGGTCGCCCGTCACCACCGCCGTGGAGCCGAAGCCCAGACGGGTCAGGAACATCTTCATCTGCTCGATGGTGGTGTTCTGCGCCTCATCCAGGATCACGTACGCATCGTTGAGCGTGCGGCCGCGCATGTACGCCAGCGGCGCGATCTCGATGACGTTGCGCTCCAGCAGCTTGACCACTTTTTCCACGCCCAGCATTTCGTATAGCGCGTCGTAGAGCGGACGCAGGTACGGGTCGACCTTCTGGCTGAGATCGCCTGGCAAAAAGCCCAGCTTCTCGCCGGCTTCCACTGCTGGGCGCACCAGGATCAGGCGCTGCACACGCGATTCGTTGAGCGCTTCTACCGCACACGCCACGGCCAGGAAGGTCTTGCCGGTACCTGCCGGGCCGATGCCGAAATTGATGTCGTGCGTGACGATCGCATGCAGGTATTTGGTCTGGTTGGCGCCACGCCCACGCACGGTCCCACGTTTGACCTTGATGGCGACATCCTGGGCCTGGTAGGCGCGCTCGGCCACGTGTTCGAGATTGGCATCGTTGAGGCGCAGATGGATCGCATGGGCGTCGAAGGTGGTGCCAGCGGCCTCTTCGTACAACGCGGTCAACAGCGACTGCGTGGCGACGATGGCCGGCTCCGGTCCGGTCACCCGGAAGATATTGCCGCGGTTGCCGATTTCGACGCCAAGCTTGAGTTCGATCTGGCGCAGATGCGCATCGAACGGGCCGGCGAGATTGGCGAGGCGCTCGGTGTCCTCGGGTTCCAGGGTGAAGTCGCGATGTGCTGATGCGTTCATGATCGGATCGGACAGCGCACGCAGGCGCGCGTCGGTAGGGCGGGGTCGAAAGGGTAGCGCGCGGCATGTAATCCCACCAACACACCGAACGGCGCGGCACCTCGGCAATGCGGCTGTCCGCAGCTGCGTGCAGGTTTTCCACAACCGCTGTGGAGTCACGCCTCACTAACCTGTGGATAAAATTCGTCGCGCTTACTGGCGCAAGGTTCGCTGGGGAGGTGGTGAAAAAATCACCAGTGCCGACAGGGTTGTCCACACAGGATGTGGATCGAATTCGGCAAAGCCTGTGGGTAAGTGTGGCGAAGCCTTGCGCTGCAAGACGCGACAGCTGTGTGGTGAAATTTTGACCATTGCGTGCGACACGCTTCGGCGCGTCGTTGCGCTGCTGGAAGAAGCGCCGCATGGCGCGGTGCCTCCCCGTCTTCAGTGCGCGCTGTCGTCCAGTTGAATGCGACCACGCAGCGAATTGCTCATCGCCTCGGTGATCAACACGTCCACGAACTGCCCAATCAAACGCGGGTTGCCCGGGAAATTCACCGGGCGCATGTTTTCGCTCTTGCCGGTCAATTCGTTCGGGTCGCGCCGCGAGGGGCCTTCCACCAGCACGCGCTGCACGCTGCCCACCATCGATTGCGAAATGCTCGCCGCGTGCGCGCTGATGTGCGCCTGCAGACGTGCAAGACGCGCCTGCTTCACCGTCTCCGGCGTGTCGTCTTGCAGGTCCGATGCCGGGGTGCCGGGACGACGCGAATACACGAACGAAAAGCTCTGGTCGAAGCCCACGTCCTCGATCAGCTTCATGGTCTTTTCGAAGTCCGCTTCGGTTTCGCCGGGGAAGCCGACGATGAAATCCGAACTGATCGAAATATCCGGGCGCACCGCACGCAGCTTGCGGATCCTGGATTTGAATTCCAGCGCGGTGTAGCCGCGCTTCATCGCCGACAGAATGCGGTCGCTGCCCGCCTGTACCGGCAGGTGCAGGTAGTTGGCCAGCTGCGGCACATCGCGGTAGGCATCCACCAGCGAATCGGAAAACTCCAGCGGATGCGAGGTGGTGAAGCGGATGCGGCCGATGCCCTCGATCTGCGCGATGGTGCGGATCAGAAGGCCCAGATCGGCGTACTGCGCGGGGTCGCCGGCATCGGCGCCATATGCACCGCGGTACGCGTTGACGTTCTGGCCGAGCAGGTTGATCTCGCGCACGCCTTGCGCCGCCAATTGCGCCACTTCCACCAGCACGTCTTCGAACGGCCGGCTGACTTCTTCGCCACGGGTGTAAGGCACCACGCAGAACGAGCAGTATTTGGAGCAGCCTTCCATGATCGAGACGAACGCCGACGGGCCTTCGGCACGCGGCTCGGGCAGGCGGTCGAACTTCTCGATCTCCGGGAAGCTGATGTCCACCTGCGACTTGCCCGATTCGCGCCGTGCGCGGATCAATTCCGGCAAGCGGTGCAGCGTCTGCGGGCCGAACACCAGGTCTACATAGGGCGCACGTTTGACGATGGCTTCGCCTTCCTGCGACGCCACACAGCCGCCGACGCCGATGATCACCGGCTTGCCGCCGGCCTTCAGCGCCTTCCAGCGCCCCAACTGACTGAAGACCTTTTCCTGCGCCTTTTCGCGAATGGAGCAGGTGTTGACCAGCACCACATCCGCTTCTTCCGGGTTATCGGTCAGCTCCAGGCCTTCGGAGGCGGCGAGCACGTCGGCCATCTTTGCCGAGTCATACTCGTTCATCTGGCACCCGTGGGTCTTGATATAGAGCTTGCCGCGCACCACGGCAGGCGCGGAAGGGCGCGCCACGGGCAAGGGCAGCAGGGCGGGTGCATCCACGGCGGTGGCCGTGGACAGATCGGAAACGGATGTCCCGGGCATGGCGCTTATTCCAGGCGGGTAGAAGAGAGCCGCGCATTTTACCCGCTTGCGCCACCAGCGTCCGCCCCAGCGGAGGTGTCGACCGCCTGGGCCCGCGCCACCGCCGGGCGTGCAGCCATCCGGGCGATGGAGGCGCGGGTGGGGGGCGGCGGGTCGATCAGGCCGAATTCCACCATCCACCCCAGGACGCCGCCCCACAGCACATCGGCTGCGCTGCAGCGCTTGCCGAGCAAGTCATCGCCCTTTGCCAGCTGCGCATCGACCACCTGCAGCACGGCTGTCGGCGCTGGCGTAGGGCGAGAGCGAGCGTGGTGGGGGCTCACGCTTGAGCGCAAGGTCCATGATCGCCGGCTCGAAGGCCGAGCCATAGAACGCCAGCCAGCGCAGGTAGGCGCCACGGTCGGCATCGCCCGGCGCGGGCGATAAACCGACCTCCGGATACAGCTCGGCAAGATTTTCATAGATGGCGCCCTGTTCGGTGACCACGCTGGTGCCGTGAACAATGGTCGGACTCTTGCCCTTCAGGTTGATCGCCAGGAATTCCGGCGTGCGCTGCCGCTCCTTCTCCAGATCGATGGGGTGCACGCTGTAGTTCGCGCCCAGTTCTTCCGGCAGCAGCAGCGCGCCGCGCGAGCGGGGATTGTGGAAGAGGGTGATATGGCGGTCGTCGGACAGTGCGGTCTCCAGGCTGGCTACGGTCGCGGGCGGGTGGTCATGGCCGATCTGCCGATCCTACGGGGCGCTTGCGGACAGTTTCTGTCCGCAATACGTTGGCGGCATGGCTTCTACCGCTGCCCGCCTGTAGCGTCTGCTTTCCTTGCTGCAAGGTGGCCGGAGCTGGTCCGGCGTGGCGCTGGCAGAGCGCTTGGACATCCATCCGCGTAGCCTGAGGCGCGATATCGAGCGCTTGCGCGCATTGGGTTACTCCGTGCATGCCGCGCCGGGCAGTGGCGGCGGTGACCGCCTGGGGCAGGGCGCGGCGGCGTTGCCGCTGTTATTCGAACGAAGACGAAGCGCTGACCGTGGCAGTCGCCCTGCGCGCCGCCGCGCCGCCGCGCCGGCGGTGCGCGGCATGGGCGCGGCGGCCGCACGTGTGATGGCCAGGTTGGATCCGCTGCTGCCGCGACGCAGTGGCCAGCGTGCCAGTGCCGCGCATGCCGCCATGGCCAGCATGCCGGCCGCCGAGGCGGAACCGCTGGTCGATGCGGCCTTGCTCGCACAGCTGGCCGCTGCCTGCCGTGACCGGGTCACGCTGCGGCTGGACTATCGGCGCCATTCTGGGGCGGCAATCACCCGCAGTGTCGAGCCGACACTGCGGGTGAACGATGGGCGGCGCTGGTATCTGCTGGTCTGGGACTGCGAGCGCCAGGACTGGCGTAGCCTGCGCCCGGCCCGGATCGATCGGGCGGCCGCCACCGGCGCGCAGTTCGCCCCCCGGTCAGTGCCCGAGGAACCGCTGCAGCTGTTGTGCAAAGCCGTTGGCGAAGCACCGTTCCCGTGCCGAGCGCGGTTCCGCCTGGCTGGTACGGTGGAGATACTGGCAGCCCGCATTCCGCCCTGGTTGGGTGCCTTGGAGGCGGACGGCCCCGCGCATTGCTGGCTGGGTCTTGGTGCACCGAGCATGCCCGCGCTGGCGGCCAACCTGTTGCCGCTGGACCTGCCGTTCGACGCGATCGCGCCGGACCAAGCGCGTGCCGCGCTGACCCAGGCGCTGAACGCGTTGTGTGCCCAACTGGCGCGTAAAAGCGGCCAACAAACGTTGCGAGCAGTCGTCAGGTGGGCGTAAGCGGCGTGCAGGAGCCTGAGTGTGCGGTTGGTATTTGAGGAATTCGAGCACCGGCTGCGCCCGCCTGGCGCCTACGCAGGAGTGGTGCTGGCTGTTCTCACGCTGGCCGACACTTGGCAAGCCTCAGGCAAGCTGGGACACTGCACTACATGAAGGGGATGTCAAGATTGCTGGGGCTGCTGCTTGTCACGTTGTCGGCTGCGCCGGTCAGCGCCGGCACGCTGTACAAGTGCGTCAGCGGCGACGGCATCACCAGCTATCTGAGCAAGCGCCAGAGCGGCGCCATTTGCAGCGTCATCAGCAGCTATACGCCAGATCGGTCCGCCCGTCGTCCCGCAGCGTCCACGGCTCCGGCGGCGCGCGCGTCCACCAGCCATGCGCCCAGCATGGCCAATATCGACAGCGGTGCGCCTGCCACCATGATCATCCAGCCGGTCAACCAGCCGCCACGCCGTGCTGCCGAGGTCGCTTCGACGCTGGCGCCGCGTGCGTTGCCGGTGTCGGCCACCGCGGTTGTACCCCCGCCAGCGGCAGCGGCGGTCAACCCGCGCCGGGTGGTCAGCGGGCAGGTGTACTCGTATATGAAGGACGGCGTGCGCCACTACACCAGCACCCGTCCGCGTCAGGTCGCCAGTATCGAGGGACTGCGCACCATCCATTACAGCTTTATAGAAACCTGTTACGCCTGCGGTGCCAAGCCCGGCGTCAACTTCGGTGCGATCCGCCTCAACACCAACGCTTATCAGCAGGAAATCGCAGCGGCGTCGCACGAGTTCGGGGTGGAAGAATCGATCGTGCGCGCGATCATCCATGCCGAATCGGCCTACAACCCGCTCGCGCTCAGTCGCGCCGGCGCGCAAGGCTTGATGCAGTTGATGCCTGGCACCGCACGCCGCTTCGGCGTTAGCGACGCCTATGATGCAACGCAAAATATTCGCGGCGGTGTGCAGTATCTGTCCTGGCTGTTGAAACGCTTCAATGGCGACCTCACCCTGGCTGCTGCCGGCTACAACGCAGGCGAGGGCGCGGTGGACCGTTATGGCGGCGTGCCACCGTATAGCGAGACCCAGCGTTACGTGCAACGTGTGGGTGTATTGGCCGGTCGCTATCGTGGCCAGGCGACCGCAGCGAACTAAAGCGGCTAACAACACGACTGTGCGGCCGTCCGCCAGGCGAGCGCAGCTGGTGCTCGGGTCGCCCTATCGCGCGCGCCACCGCTCCTGCCCGATCCAGGGTTGCCCGACGATTGTTGATCACGTTTCTGAGCCACGCTATGGCGATGTTCGTCAGGGCGCACCCCGTGCGTACAGAGCGGAGTGCTTGCGTATTGGTATTGGCGACATACGTTGCAATGCCCACGGCGAATCGCAAGCAATCGTAGTGCTGCGCTTGCACCATGCCCACGGACCCATCGCACGCACGCATGCATTGCCATTGCAGGCGAAGCACGGGCACTGCATCACAGCCGAACACACCTTCCACGCGCGTTGCGATCCATATGATCGGCGCTCCGCTGCATCGGCCGTTGCGTCGCATGGGTCCTACTGCGTACATTGCGTTGTCTGTGCATTAAGCGTTCCGCTACACTGCGGTCGATTCATCGCGGCTGGACCCCCCGCCAGCCGTTGGCAGCCTCACGCTACCTAATCAAGATCGGAGAGCCGGATGGCCAACGATGGGGTCAACGCACCTGCTGATATCGGGCGTCGTCGGTTTTTAACCGCGACAACCGCTGTGGTCGGTGCGGTCGGAGCAGGATTCGTCGCAGTTCCGTTCGTGAAGTCGTGGAATCCCAGTGCTCGTGCCAAGTTGGCCGGCGCACCGGTAACCGCCGACATCAGCGCCTTGCAGGAAGGCCAGCGCATGGTCCTTGAATGGCGCGGTCAGCCAATCTGGATCGTCAAGCGCTCCAAGGCCATGCTCGACGCGCTCCCGTCACTGGACGACCGGCTGAAGGACCCCAAGTCCGAGAACAAGGATCAGCAGCCGGAGTACGTGCTGAAAAACCCGGAATACCGCTCGATCAAGTCCGACATCTCGGTGCTGGTCGGGCTGTGTACGCACCTGGGTTGCTCGCCGGAGATGGTCGCCGAGATCCGCCCCGAGCCTTACGACCCGCAGTGGAAAGGCGGTTACTTCTGCCCTTGCCACAAGTCGCGGTTCGACATGTCCGGCCGCGTCTTCGACGGCGTGCCGGCACCGATCAATCTACTGGTGCCCCCACACCACTATGTAGACGACAACACCTTGGTGATCGGCGTCGATCCTGACAGTGCCGCTACGTCGGCCAAAAGCACGGGGGCTGCCTGATGAGCAATGTTCTGGTTCGTACCGCCAACGGCGTCTTCGATTGGGTCAACGAGCGCGCGCCCGGGCTGATGCCCATGTACCGCAAGCACATCAGCGAGTACTACGCGCCGAAGAACTTCAACCTCTGGTACTACTTCGGTTCGCTTGCCATTGTGGTGCTGGTGAATCAGATCGTCACCGGCATCTTCCTGACGATGCACTACAAGACCAGCGCCGCCGATGCATTCGCTTCGATCGAATACATCATGCGCGACGTGGAGTGGGGCTGGCTGATCCGCTACATGCACAGCACCGGCGCCTCGCTGTTCTTCATCGTGGTGTACCTGCACATGTTCCGCGGGTTGATGTACGGCAGCTACCAGAAGCCGCGCGAATTGGTGTGGATTCTCGGCATGCTGATCTACCTGGTGCTGATGGCCGAAGCCTTCATGGGCTACGTGCTGCCGTGGGGGCAGATGTCGTTCTGGGGCGCGAAGGTGATCATCTCGCTGTTCGGCGCCATTCCGGTGATCGGCAACGGGCTGACCGAATGGATCATGGGCGACTATCTGCCCGGCGATGCCACGCTCAATCGCTTCTTCGCCTTGCACGTGATCGCACTGCCGTTGGTGCTTCTGCTGTTGATCGTGCTGCACATTGGCGCGCTGCACGAGGTGGGTTCCAACAACCCCGACGGTGTGGACATCAAGAAGGGCCCCAAGGGCAATCGTTGGGATCCGCACAAGCCTGCCGATGGCATTCCGTTCCATCCGTATTACACGGTCAAGGATCTGGTCGGCGTCGGGTTCCTGCTGCTGATCGCGGCCTTCATCATCTTCTTCGCACCGGCCTTCGGTGGTCTGTTCCTGGAGCACGACAACTTCACCGAAGCCAATCGGCTGGTGACGCCGGAGCACATCAAGCCGGTGTGGTACTACACGCCGTATTACGCGATGTTGCGGGTGGTGCCGAACAAGCTCGGTGGCGTAGTGGTGATGTTCTCGGCCATCGCGATCCTGTTCCTGGTGCCGTGGCTGGATCGCGCCAAGGTGCGCTCGGTGCGCTACCGCGGGGGGATTTCCAAAGTGGCATTGGGCGTGCTGGTGGTGTGCTTTGTGTGGCTGGGCGTGATTGGTTCCGGCCCCGGGACCGACGCGCACGAGACCTATGTCGGGCGGGTGCTGACCTTCCTGTACTTCGCCTTCTTCATCACCATGCCTGTGTGGACGCGGCTGGACAAAACCAAGCCGGTTCCGGAACGGGTGACCACCCATGACTAACGCCAACGTGACGTCATGGAAGTCGCGCGTGGCCGCGTTGTTCTGCGGCCTGTTGATGGCCGGTGGCGCAATGGCGGCCGAGGGTGGGGCAGTGCAGCACGCAGGCAACGACCTGAGCGACCGCGCTTCGCTGCAACGGGGGGCGCAGTTGTTCATGAATTACTGCTTCGGCTGCCATTCGTTGAAATACCTGCGTTATTCGCGCATGGCCAGCGATCTGGGCTTGAGCGAAGAAGAGGTCATGACCAACCTCAACTTCACCGGCGCCAAGGTCGGTGAACACATCGAAGGCACCATGCCGCACGATGCGGCGACCAAGTGGTTTGGCAAGGCGCCGCCGGATCTGACGTTGATCGCGCGCGTGCGCGGCACCGACTGGGTCTATACCTATCTCAAGTCGTTCTATCTGGATCAGACACGCCCGCTGGGCTGGAACAACAAGCTGTTCCCCAACGCGTCCATGCCTAATCCGCTATGGGATTTGCAAGGCTTGCAGCAGGCGCAATTCGGCCCGCCCGACAAGGCGACCGGCGATAAGCCGGTGGAAGCGTTGAAGCTCGGGCAGCCTGGCCGCCAGACGCCGGTGGAGTTCGACCAGACCGTGCGCGATATCGCCAACTTCCTGGAGTACGCCGGCGAGCCGGCCGCACTCAAGCGCCAGAGCATGGGCGTATGGGTGGTCCTGTTTCTGGCGCTGCTCACCTTTCTCGCGTACCTGCTGAAGAAGGAATATTGGAAGGACGTGCATTGAACGCTGCCTAAGCCATCGTCGGCTGCAACAGCGAACGAATGCAGTGCAGGGAAGAACTGGCAGGTGTCTTGAACGTCCCTGTATCGCTGAGCCTCTCCCCGTGTGGGAGAGTGCGTCACCCCTGTGCGTCTGGGAAGGGGGGGGAGGGGCTGCAAGCCGGCAGTGCCTCTGTCGAGGCCATCGGCTTGGCGCCGTGCGACATCGCTGCGACGCGCACACGTCACGCATTTCCGTGTAACAGCGCAATAACTGCCTTATCGGAACGTTAATAAGCCGTATTACTCTTGGCTTTTGCGTGACGTGATTGCACACTCGATAGACCGTGGTGACTGTCGGCGTTGGGCCGGCCGCGCCGATGCGGCCGGCGGATTCCGGTCGTCGGAGAGCCTTGAATGGCGACGAGTGTGCGTATGCGGAATACCTTGACTTTGTTTTCGTCCAACGACGATGTGTTGTGCCACCGGGTCCGTCTGGTCCTGGCGGCGAAAGGGGTGACCTACGACCTGGTGCCGGTCGACCCGCAAAATCCTCCCGGAGATCTCATCGATCTCAACCCCTATCATTCGGTGCCGACGCTGGTCGAACGTGACCTGGTGCTGTACGCCGCGTCGGTGGTCAGCGAATACCTGGACGAGCGCTACCCGCATCCGCCGCTGATGCCGATCGACCCGTTATCGCGTGCGCGCTTGCGCCTGGCGATGTTGCGCATCGAGCATGACTGGGTGCCGCAGGTACAAGCGGTCCAGCTGGGCAATAAAACGCAGGCCGAGGCCGGCCGCAAGCGCCTGAAAGAACTGCTCACCGCATCGGTGCCGTTGTTCAAGGCCAGCAAATTCTTCCTTAATCCGGAAATGAGTCTGGCCGATTGTGCGATGGCGCCGATCATCTGGCGACTGGACGCGCTGGAGATCAGCCTGCCCAAGGACGGCAAGGCGATCGAGGACTACGGCAACCGCATCTTCCGCAATCCCGGTTTCATTCGCAGCCTGACCGATCAGGAAAAGAAGCTGCGCGATCTGCCGGGCTGATGCGACGGCTGTATGCCAACAGACCGACGTCCGATCGCGTGTCCGCCGCTGCGGGTCGTGTGCGGGTAAAATGACGCCATGAGCGAAGATTTCCCCCGCATGACCAGCCATCGCCCGTACCTGTTGCGTGCCCTGGTTGAATGGATCAACGACAACGGCATGACGCCGCACGTTTTGGTGGACGCAGGCCTGCCCGGTGTGCAGGTGCCTGCCAGTGCGGTCAAGGACGGTCGCGTTGTGTTGAATATCGCCGAGCGCGCGGTGGTCGGCCTGCAGGTCGACAATGAGAGCGTGAGCTTTACCGCGCGCTTTGGTGGCGTGAGCCACCCGGTAATGGTGCCGATGGCGGCTGTGCTGGCGGTGTATGCGCGCGAGACCGGGCAGGGCATGGCGTTGCCGGACGACATCCCAGGCACCAGCAACGAGCCGCCGGATCCAGGTGCCCCGCCGCCGAGCGCGCCAACGCCGGACGAACCACCCAGTGGTGGCAAGCGCCCGCATCTGCGCGTGGTGAAGTAGGCATTGCCGCTATCGATAACGGCGACGTTCCGATGCCGGTGGAACGTCTGCGTCATGTCGATTGCGGTGAGCCGGATGCTTCCGGCGCATACGACGACTACGAGTACGACATCTATCGCTTCACGGACGGCGTGGCCTACCTGATCGCGCGCAGCTACACCGACACGCCCGATGAAGCGCACTTTCTCAACATCGACGTCGACGGAAAATCGCGTCTGCTGCAGCATGCCGACCTGCTGCATCCGTTATGCGTGTTTGCGCGGGCATACCTGCGTCGGGAAGGTAAGCGACTGCGCTGGCTGAGTGGAGGGACGCATGGCTACGCGCCTGTGCCCGCGGATTCGACGCCTGTGGCGTAAATCGCCGGTGGAGGAGCGCATGCCGGCCACGTGCGGGAACGCCCAGTGGCGCGCGGCAGCGGCAACCACATGCGCGTCCCGGCCGCCGATGGCCGCGTCCGTACCGAATTTGGGCGGTCTGTAACGTCATGCATGTTCGTGTGGCGCTGCGGAGCCTTCAGGCATTAGGCCCAAGCACGCGCGCATGAGATTCGCTGCGCATCGGGCCCGTCATTCAAGTGGCTCTTGCTCGGGGTGCAGCGTACGCACGCTGGCCACCTGCGGTCCGGTGAAGGCGATCAGTTGATCGCCGCGCAGCACCAGCTTGCCGCTGTGGCGATCCACGCCATCGCAGGAGTAGTCGAAGCGAAAGGTCCGCTCGAATCCTAGCCAGCCGGTCGGCATGCGACAGAGGCGGATGCCGGTGGAGTGCACGCTTTGATCCAGCCACTGCACATCGGCAGCGCGGCAGGCATTGCGGCCCAGTACCTCGGCGCGTTCGGCGGCGGCGCGCGAGGAGTTCCAAAAGGCGACGACCGCCGAGCCGACGATCATGAAGACGATGAGACTAGGCATGCCGCCAATGTGCCATGGCCTTGCGTGCCCGACAATCGCAACGCGGTCGATGTCTTCAATCCGCATGCGCATTCCGCTGGTGCGGCGTTGCGGGCAGATGTTGCGCGAGCGGCGTTGCCTGGAGCTGCGTGGGCGTGCTGGAGGTGTAGTCCTTGAATGAGCGGCTGGCGCGAGGAGCCGTCCTCCGGCGCGTTGGCTGATACCGCTGGCGCCCGATGTGTCTTGGCATCTGGGCGATTTGCTCGGTAACCACCGCGTGGCGGCGCATCACGGCAGTCTGTCGCGCGAGACACGCTTGTTGGCCGAGCGACGGCTCAAGGCCGGCGATCTCACTGTGCTGGTGGCGACCGCATCGCTGGAGCTGGGGCTGGTATCGGCGATGTCGATCTGCTCTGCCAGCTCGGTTCGCCACGCTCGATCGCCACCTTCCTGCAACGCGCCGTGCGTTCCGGGCACAAGGTTGGTGGTACGCCGAAGGCGCGCCTGTTTCCGCAGACCCGCGACGAGTTGGTCGAATGCGCCGCGCTGCTGGATAGCATCCGCCGTGGCGAAGTGGACGCCCTGCGCAGTCCGCTGGCGCCGGTCGACGTGCTGGCGCAGCAGATCGTGGCCGAAGCCGCGTGCGAAGACTGGGACGAAGATGCGCTGTTCGCGCTGGTGCGGCGGGCGTGGCCGTTCGCCGGGTTGCGCCGGGCGACGTTCGATAGCGTGGTGCGCATGCTGTGCGATGGCTTCAGCACGCGACTTGGTCCGCGCGCCGGATGCGGTACATCGGCGCCCGCATGACCGCGCTGACCTCCGGCGGCACCATTCCCGAAACCGGCGACTACAGCGTGGTGTTGGAACCACGGCCGAAAAGATCGGCACGGTGAACGAAGATTTCGCTGTCGAAAGTCTCACCGGCGATGTGTTCCGGCTCGGCAACGCCGGCTACCGCATCCTGCGCGTGGAGGCCGGGCGCGTGCGCGTGGAAGATGCCAAAGGCGCACCGCCGAACATATCCTTCTGGCTGGGCGAAGCGCCGGGCCGTAGCGACCAATTGTCGGCGGCGGTGTCGCGCCTGCGCGGCGAAATTGCCGCGCGGCTGGACACCGCACTACATCAAGCAGCCTGCCACTGGCTGCAGAGTGAGCTTGCGATGTCCGCCGAAGCGGCGCGGCAACTGGCGCACTATCTGGCCAACGCGTGCATCGCACTGGACGCGATGCCTACCCAGCAGTGCCTGGTCATGGAGCGCGTCTTCGATGCCAGCGGCGGGACTCAGTCGGTGATCCATTCGCCGCAAGGCAGCCGCATCAATCGCGCGTGGGGGGCATTGCGCAAGCGCTTCTGCCGCACCTTCAACTTCGAACTGCAGGCGGCGGCGACCGAAGATGCCATCGTGCTGTCGCTGTCCACCCGCCACAGTTTTGCGCTGGAAGAGGTTGGGCGGTATCTGCATTCGTCATCGGCCGAGCATGTGTTGATCCAGGCATTGCTGGATGCGCCGCTGTTCGGCGTGCGTTGGCGTTGGAACCCGACCAATGCGATGGCGCTGCCGCGTTTCAGCGGCGGCAACAAGGTGGCGCCGCAGTTGCAACGGACGAAGTCGGAGGATTTGCTGGCCACGGTATTTCCGGACCAAGTGGCCTGCGCAGAGAATCTGGTCGGCGAACGCGAAGTGCTGGACCACCCGTTGGTGGCGCACACCCTGGAAGATTGCCTGCATCACTCGATGGACAGCGAAGGCTGGTTGCAGATGCGCGGGCTGGAATCCGGCGCGATCACGCTGATTGCGCGCGATCTGGCTGCACCGTCGCCGCTGGCAGCCCAAGCCTTGAATGCGCGTCCCTACGCATTTCTCGACGATGCACCACTGGAAGAACGCCGGACCCAGGCCGTGCAAGGTCGCCGCTACACGCCGCAAAGCAGCGACGACCTGGGCCAGCTCGATCCGCAGGCCATCGAGGCCGTGCGCGAGCAGGCGTGGCCACAGCCGCGCGATGCCGAAGAAATGCACGAAGCGCTGGTAGGGCGAGGCGTGCTGCCGGTCGAAGAAGCCGCCGACGCGCAGTGGCAGGCTTGATTATCCGCCCTGGCTGCGGCTGGTCGTGCCACCTGCATTTCCTCCTGATTAGCCCTGGCCATCAGCTGGATTTTTGTTGCAGTCCTGCAAATAGCTTCGTTTTACCGATGTGTTCCATGATGTCTGATCTTGGCGCTGCTGATGCGAGGAGCCGGTGCGAAGTTCTTTCAGCCAGGACCCCATGGCGGCCTGGCATTGGGCCGGTTTAGCGATAAGCGCGGAGGTGCTGCAGCTGAAGGTCGGGGCTAATCAGGCATTTCCTTGCAGGTCATCCCCGCGTTGTGGCTCAGTGCCGAGCGCATCGACTGGTTTCTGCCGTTGTATCCGCAAGCCACTGCGCAGCCGCCCCTGCAGGCGCCAGACGATTGCCACGTTGCCGACTGGGAGCGCGATTGGGCAGTGCGCGAATGACTGCGAGGGCGCTTGTCTGACCTCGGCCCCGCGCAGGTGCCGGCCTTGTCCCACGCGTTGCGGGTACCACAAGCAGAGATCGCGCTCGCACTGGCGGGCTTGCAGCGCGAGGGCTATGTCATGGCAGGGCAGTTCAGTGCGCACTCGTAGGCGGAAGAATGGTGCGAGCGTCACCTGCTGGCACGTCTCCATCGTTACGCGCTGGGACGATGGCGCCGCGCGATCGAGCCGGTGTCGCAGCGCGATTACGCGCGCTTTTTGTTCGAATGGCAGCGCGTGGACAGCCGCCGCCGCGTAGCGGGGCCGGATGCACTGGCCGGCGTGGTGGGACAGCTCGAAGGCTTCGAGGCGCCTGCGGTGCTGTGGGAAAGCGAGCTGTTGCCGGCGCGTGTGCACGACTATCAACCGGCCTGGCTGGACGAGTTGTGCACCGCCGGGCGCACGCTGTGGGCACGCGTGCGACCCGGTGGTGGGCGGAGCGGCGCCGCACTGCGCAGCACGCCGATCATGCTGCTGCCACGGCGCGCAGCGCAGCGCTGGAGCGCGCTGGCGCGTCACGCAGACGAGGCACCGTTGGGGTCCCGCGCCGAACATGTCATGCAGGTGCTGCATCAGCAAGGCGCGTTGTTCTTCGAAGAAATTGCAGACGGGGCGCATCTGATGACCACCGAGCTGGAAGATGCATTGAGCGAGCTGTTGATGCGCGGCCGTGCGCATTGCGACAGCTATGCCGGCCTGCGCGCGCTGCTGGTGCCGGCGTCCAAGCGGCCGTCGGCGTTGTCGCGTCACCGTCGCCGTGCCAGTGCGCTGGGCATTCGCGACGCCGGCCGCTGGGCCCCAGTGTGTGCGTTGCCCGAATTGCCGCGTGCCGAAGCCGGCGAGCGCCATCAGGACACCCTCGAACACGTGGCGCGCACGTTGCTGCGTCGCTATGGCGTGGTGTGCTGGCGGCTGCTCGAACGCGAAGCGGCGTGGCTGCCGCCATGGCGCGAATTGCTGCGCATGTACCAACGGCTGGAAGCGCGTGGCGAAATCCGCGGCGGGCGTTTCATCGCCGGGCTGTCCGGCGAGCAGTTCGCATTGCCCGATGCGATTGCCGCTTTGCGCCGTGTGTGTGCACAGGCGCTGCCGCAACAGTGGATCTGCGTGAGTGCAAGCGACCCCAGCAATCTGCTCTGCAGTCTGCTGCCTGGCGAGCGTATCGCGCGTGTGCCGGGCAATCGTGTGGCGTTTCTGGATGGGCTGCCGATGGCAGTGTGGGTAGCAGACCGCCTCCAAGCGGTGCAGGAACTCACCCCCGAGCAGGCTGAGCAGGCACTACGACGGCTGCAGCGTGGGCCGGGTGCGGCCTGGGGCAATCGCCGATGGAACGCTGGCTGGCTCAGTCGCCCGGCAGCCCAGTGCCTGTACCATCCATGCGCCGAAGCTGACGCGACACATAGCGGCTGTCGGCAACCAACCAGCGCCATGGCGTATCCACCGCGTTACGGATGCCGATGCGTGCTGTCGCCGGTGGGTTGGCGGGTGGCGGCACACCGTCGTCTTCGATCCAGAGCCGCGCAGCGCCCGTTGTGAGATCCAACCCGTTGTCGGCAGCGGTCACGCCAAACGCTTGTGCCAGGCGTCCTGGACCGATGGTCAGCAGTTTGGCCGGCGCCGCACCGCGTGCGGCCTGCATGCTGTCGAGACCGTCGAAAGGTTCCAGTGCGCGGATGAGTACTGCATGCCCGGGCGCACCGCCGCACACGGCATTGATCGCCCGGTGCATGCCATAGATGAAATACGCATACAGCTGCCCAGGCGGACCGCACATCATCCGCGTTCGCGGGGGCATGCCGCGGAACGAGTGCGCGGCCGGGTCTTCGCTGCCGCAATAGGCTTCCACTTCGGTGATCCGCCCACGGCGTCCGTCAGCACTGACCAGCACCTTGTTGCGCAATTGCGGCGCGACGTGGCGCGCATCGTGCGCTTAAAACGAGCGGGGCAGGGGCTTTGATGTCATGCGCAAAGCCTAGCTGCGTGTGCGTCACGTTGCAGCCGACGTCGTGGTAAGTCTGCAGACGGGGAATAGGGTTTTTCCGAACCTGATTAGCACGCACTTTCAGCGGTGAACATGGTGACATCACGCAGGGCCCGCTCGGACCACGGCTTGCTGGCGGCTGCGGCGGCCAGCAAGCTGGGCACCAGCCGGGTCAGATCGAAACGGCGGTTGAACCGCCACATCGTCTCTGCCAGGTAGCGCTGGGCGTATTTGGCGAATTTGAAGGCGTGATAGGCACCGTCCAGCGAACGCTTTAGGTTGGACAACACCACGTTGACCCAGCGTGCGTTCTCTGCCTCGCAGCGACTTCGACCGCTGCCTTCGATCACCGTGTGCGCGTGCTCGGCTTCCAGTGCTCGAAACGCACCGAGTCCATCACTGTAGACATCTGCTCCAGGATGCAGGCGTTGCCCGATCCATTCCGACAGCGCCGCCTTGGTGAAGCCTGGGACCGGATCCATCACCGCGCGCAATGGACG
This sequence comes from Xanthomonas oryzae pv. oryzae, assembly GCF_004136375.1. Classification (NCBI taxonomy): domain Bacteria; kingdom Pseudomonadati; phylum Pseudomonadota; class Gammaproteobacteria; order Lysobacterales; family Lysobacteraceae; genus Xanthomonas; species Xanthomonas oryzae. The sequence continues at coordinate 3,258,745 of NZ_CP031697.1, read as the reverse complement.
ACCGTCTTCAGTGGTCTCCACGGCGATCACGAAAGGGCGCTTGTTCTCCGAGCCGCGCCCGGCCTTGCCACCGTTGCGTTCTCCGCCCAGGTAGGCATCGTCCAGTTGCACGATCCCGCCCAACTTGCGGTTCGCCTCGCGTTGGGTCATGGCCTGCATCAGCTTGTGCTTCATTGGCCACGCTGTCGGGTAGCTCACTCCCAGGTGTCGCATCAACTCCAGCGCCGACAGGTTCGTCTTGCTCTGGCCCAGCAGATACATGCCAAGCAGCCAGGTGCGTAGCGGCAGCTTGCTGTTGTCCATCACCGTGCCCGAGCGCAGGCTGGTCTGGCGATAGCAGGCCGTGCACTGCCAGTACGTGGTGCCGTGACGCTGGAATCGACTGTGCGCGGTAGCGGCGCAACGCGGACAAACAAAGCCCTGTGGCCAGCGCGAGATCTCCAACGCCTGCTCGCACTGCTGCGCGTTGCCATAGCGCTTGAGGAACGCCGGCAACGACAGCCCGGCTTGGAACTGCACACGATTCATGGCCATGATCTGGTCTCGGTGGAGCGACGGTCCTACCATCGACCGGTCGGCTCTCACTGGCTGCGACTGTGCTGAAAGATCGTGCTAATCAGGAACCTGTAAGGTTTGCTTGTAAAGGTTCCTGTAACTTCTTCTGGTAGTTCGTGCCCGTGGACTTGTGGACAATGCGCTTCGCGCACCAGCGACGGCCCGTGGACAACCGCAAGCGGTTGCCCACAGTCCGACGCCTTTGCCCACAGGGTCCACCGGCCTATCGCTACATGTGGACAATGCGCTGCGCGCACCGCCACTTCGGGCCTTTGCCCACATTCCTCTTTCCCAGCTATCGATACGTACGATCGGCAATAAAAGCGGCAGCATCGACGGCTCTGCTCACCTTGTCTCCACCCAGGAAGCTACCTAACGAGCTCGCCCGAACGCACAATTTGACCGTAAGTCTCGATGGCTTCTTGAACGGCCGCATCATCGTCGATACGCAAGCTCCGGCGCTCGTCGCTGGAGTCTGTAAATTGAACTGTGTAACTGCCCTTTGACAAGCGACTGGCCCGGACCGGAGAGGAGCAGGCAAGTGGAACTGGATAAGACGATGCTGGACGAACTGACGTCAGGCTGCAAGACGCCACAGGACGTGGAGAAGCTGTTTTCGCAAATGTTGCAGCACATGATCAATCGCTCGTTGGAGGCGGAGATGCAAGCCCATGTGGGCCATGCGCCGCATGGGCGCTCAGGCGGCAACGTGCGCAATGGCAAGAGCCGCAAGACGGTGCAAAGCGCGTTGGGCGAGTTGCAGATCGAGACCCCGCGCGACCGCGCGGGCACGTTCGCGCCACAGTTGGTGAAGAAGCGCCAGGTGCGGCTGGCGGGGATGGAGGAGAAGATTCTGGCGTTGTACGCGCGCGGCATGACCACGCGCGACATCGAGTCTGCGCTGGTGGACGTGTATGGGGTGGAGATATCGCATGGGTTGATCGCACAGGTGACCGACGCGGTGCAGGAGGAGGCGCGGGCATGGCAATCGAGGCCGCTGGAGGCGATCTATCCGATCGTGTGGCTGGACGGCATCGTGGTGAAGGTGCAGCACAACAAGCAGGTCATCAACAAGGCCGCGCACGTGGTGCTGGGGGTCAACCTGCGCGGGGAGAAGGAAGTGCTTGGCCTGTGGTTGGCTGAACACGAGGGCGCCCAATACTGGCTGTCGGTGTTGACCGAACTGCGTCATCGCGGCGTGCGTGACATCTACATCGCCTGCATGGATGGCTTGAAGGGCCTGCCCGAAGCGGTGCAAGCGGTGTTTCCGCAGACGCTCACGCAACTGTGCATTGTGCATTTGGTGCGGGCCAGCCTGCGCTACGTCAACGCAGGCGACAGCAAGGCGGTTGTGGCTGCGCTCAAGCGCATCTATCAGTCGGCCACGGCGGAAGAAGCGGCGGCGGAACTGGAGGCGCTGGACACGCAGTGGGGCGACAAATACCGTGCGGTGGTCCGCTTGTGGCGGGGCAACTGGGACAACATCATCCCGTTCTTGCAGTTCGTGCCGCAGATCCGCAAGGTGATCTACACCACCAATGCCATCGAATCGTTGAACATGGTCATGCGCAAGCTCACCCGCAACCGGCGTATTTTCCCCAACGACGATTCGGCGCTCAAATCGTTGTTTTTGGCCGTGCGCGAGGCATCGAAGAACTGGCGGTCCATCCATCACTGGAAACCGGCTCTGCAAAGCTTCCAGGTGATGTTCGGCGAAGAACGCGTGCCGATGAATGCGCTATGAAAAACCTGGTTACACAGTTGGCTTGACAGACCCCGTCGCTGAGCCGCTTTTGCAGCTCAAGCAATTCGTCAATTCGACGCACGTCCGGCCGTGACTTTTCCCGTTCTTTGCTAATGTCGCGCGATGCGACCGCGATCGCGTTGCCGATCGTCTCGAGTGCCGTCTCGTAGTCCGCCAGTTGATCATCCGTCCAGGTAATCATATCGCCTCTCGTCCTCGTCGATTCATAAAGCCTGTCACGATCGACTTTGTCTCACAATCTGCCGACCTTGCCGAGTGAGCTTCCATCGTCGTCACGCTTGTCTTCCCATCGTCCATCGATCAGCGTTGCTTGCTCCTAAGGCTGCGCACTTTACATGCAACCCGTGAGCAGTAAGAGAGTGCCGTTTTGATGACCGAAAAATGTCTTATCGATTGGCACATGTCTGGGAGAAACAACACACTCCCAGCCGACGAGTAGTGCGCCGAAAGGAGTTGCTTTGAACTATTCAGAGTTCCTCTTTGCATCCTTCGATTTCGATTGAAAAAAAATCGTCCACGCAAGCTACCTTCAAACTTCCAACAACGACAGCGTAACTTCAGGGACAGGGTAGGGTTTGCTATACCGCCATAAATGGCGTCCTAGCAACCGGCAGCGCACCAGTCATTTCACTCCCTACGCGCAGCCTACCGTCCCTGCTCAGGGCTTCGCCCCGAGACCCCGAATTCGAGAGAGATTGGCGTAACAGTGAGTACGAGCGAACAGCGACGAAGGACCCGCATGCTTCCGCCGATACGGTGCTATGAGGACGAGGAGGCTTTGGTCCGCGAAAGGGCACGTGATTGCGGTATGAGCGTCGGGCAATTTGTGCTCGCAGCTGCGCTTGGCCGCCGCACGCGCACCAAGATCGAAACACACATTCTCAATGAGCTTCGCAGGCTCGGCGGCTTTCCGCGAAGCCGCTTGGCGGAAGCGCCGTGAAATCCAAGAGACCGGCACGGACGCCGCCGCCCGAAAAGTGCTGTACAGCGTCGTCGCATCCGAGACGCTGCGGGAGCGCAATCGACTGCGGCGCGAGATCCGCAAAGAGTGTCAGGCGCTGTACGCTGATCCGACGAATCGTAGGCTGTCATATCGCGAATGGGTGGAGCAACAGGCGGCCACCGGCGATAGCGCGGCTATTGGCCAGCTACGGGGACGCGTTCGAGCTTACCGGCAGCGAACAATTCAAGCGACGCGCGATCGCCCTTATGGTGGAGCATGGAATTGACGCCCGGCTTCGAGACGCCGAGCAAGAAGCGTTGCGGCGTGCCAAAGCAGCGGCCGCAGCGAAGCAAACGCTCTGTCGTACCGGTAAACCCCGAAGGGGCAGTCCGTCGCGTTGAATATTGGGATGTCATGGACGGAGTCAGCGTTTCGGTCTATAGTAGGCTCAGGTATTACCTTTTGCTACAGAGGCCGTGTCATGGTTACGGCAACTTCCATCAAGCTTGATGATGAATTGAAAGGGCGGGTTCAGCACTTGGCAGAGTCGCGCCGGCGTACCCCGCATTGGATCATGCGCGAAGCCATTGAGCAGTACGTCGAGCGCGAGGAAAAGCGCGAGGCGCTGAACCGGGACACGCTCAAGGCATGGGATGAATTTCAGGCGACTGGCCTGCATGTGACCGCTGAGGAAGTGGACAAGTGGCTCGCGAGCTGGGGAACTGACGACGAACTGCCTCCGCCAGAATGCCACAAGTAATCTTTGCGCCGGCGGCGATCGGGGACATGCTACGGCTGCGTGAATTCCTGAGGCCGAAGAATCCCGATGCCGCGAGGCGGGCCGGCGAAGCGATTAGGCGCGGCGTCCAGGCTCTCGGTGCCCACCCTCGAATGGGGCGGCTCATAGAAGATCTGTCTGAACAGTATCGGGAGTGGCTTATCGATTTTGGGGATAGCGGCTATGTGGCTCGGTACCGCTTCGATGGGGATACCGTCACGATTTTGGCCGTGCGACACCAGAAGGAAGCGGGGTACTGATCATGACAGATGACGAGGCCAAAGCGCGGATCGAAGTGCTTTACGACGCCGCAGCAGCGACGACGCAGCAGCGGTCTTGGCCGAGCAGGGGCTGTCGCCCCTGCAGGCTTACTGTCTGGTGCTCGAGCAGGTCACGATTCGGGATGAGCCGACTTTGCGATTGCTAGCCGAGACGGCGGCGCATGATCGATGGTTTCGGGAGCAGGTTCGAGAGGGGTTGGAGGAAGCTCACTATCCGAATACGAAATGGATATCTGACGATGAAGCGCGGAAAAGCCATGCCAGACAGCGAGCCGAACTGCTCGCCCGGATCGGAAAAGGCAATGAATGACAACTACGTCCGCTGCGGCACACCGCTGGTCTATACCGGCGAGCTCGAATTGCGGCCCTATATTCTCGCCGAACTCGGCGAGCAGCAGTCGGATCAGAAGGCCTCACGGTCTACTGATCTACTCTAGGCGCCCCGCCCGTGTGCTGGAACACGCGGGCAGGACTTCCACTACACCACCTGGATAGAGGTGATGACATGGCAACTAAACATCGTATCAGCTCGGATGCAATCCGGCTCGAGATCGCTCGCCTTCAATGGGCGAATGCCCTCATGCGTGCGGCTAACAAAGCGCTGGCGAAGGGCGATAAAGCAGCCCTGAACGATATGGGCTTCTCGATCGAACACGCCGACGAATTGGAGGCGAATGGTGGTTTCCCATCAACGTCGATCCGCAACAACACGCGGGCGATCACCCATTTGCGGTCGATTGGTGAGCCTTATATGACTTGAAGCTGGCCCGGCCGCCGTCCACTGAGGCCGCCGTGGGGACGTCGATTCCGGTAGCGGGTGAACGGCATATGGATCGCAGCTATACATGGAGGAATGCATATGTCGGCCCTGCCGATTCCCATGGATCGCTTCTGGCGGGCGGATGACCCACTCCCGGAAAACCGGGCCAACGTAAAGTAGAGACTTCGCCGGCATGGGCCCCCGTCATCACGAGGAGTCAAGGTGGACAACGGGAGTGAGTTTGCCGGCAGGGTCATGGATTGGTGGGTATATGAAAACGGGGTGGAGCTGGACTTCTCCCGGCGTGGCACACCAACCGATAACGCCTTGGTGGAAACTGCCTATCGAGGTGGCTGAGGAAGTCGCGGCCGTCACCAAGGCGTTGACCGAGCGCCTGGCCTCGCTCGCCGTCGAGCTGAACGACAAGGCGTGAAGGCTGCCGAGCGTCGCGTTGCCTAAGTCATCCGCACCGCTGGCGAGCAGCGCGAGCAGTCAGAGCGCGAGCTTGCCGACGCCTCTCGCAGACGGTCGAGGACTTGCCACTGAAGATCGCCTCGACGGGTGATAGATGCCATTCACTGCTCCTCAAGTGTTGCGTCCAAGGCTTCGACAGCCCGAGTGGCGCAAAATTGGCGCAATAAATTGAATCTACCAAAGAAAAAGGGCCTGGTCATCGGCTAAGCCCTTGATTCTATTGGTGGAGCGGAAGGGGATCGAACCCTCGACCTTCGCGATGCGAACGCGACGCTCTCCCAGCTGAGCTACCGCCCCATGTCCTTGGATTCTACCCACAAGCTGCGCGGTTCGCCAAGCGAAGGACGCAGCCGACCGTGCAACGCGGCACGGACTTATGCGCCTTGGCCTTACTCGCGAACCAGCGGGAACTTGAGGTCCGGGTTCTTGGCCTTCCATTCCTTGTAGGACACCGAGCCTTCCCAGGCAGCGAAGGCCTTCGGGGTGCGGCCACGACCGGACCAGGTTTCGCCAGTGTGCGGCAGTTCGTACTTGGGCTTCACTTCGCTGCGGCCGCTCTTGACCACGTTCTTGCGGGCCGCGCTGGTACCCAGGTAGGCGGCAATGTCGTTGCGCTGCTTGGTGTTGAAGTGAACGGCGAACTGTTCGAGCAGCGAAACGATGGCGGCATGCGCAGAGGATGCCTCGCTCGCGCGCTCGGTTTTCTCCTGTTCTTCCAGCTTCTGCAGTTCGTCCAGCAGCTTGGCTTTGGCTTGCGCGATCGAATCCAGTTTCGAAGAGGTATTGCTCACAGAGGTATGGCCTCGGAATAAGAGTGGACACGCTGCCCGAAAGGGCGCGCGGCATTATGGCATGTGGCCCGGGGGCGGCCGTTATGGAACAGGGGCTTGCTCATGGCGTGAACAGGCATTTCACGACGGCTGTTCGAACGCTTTCGCACTGTCGCTACGGGCGCTGTCCAGCCGAAGGGCTCGATGTCGCAAACCCGCCCATGAAGATACAGGAGCAGTCAATGAGTGACGACACGTGCAACGTCGGCGCGCCGGACCGCGACCGCATCCACGTCAATGAGGCCGACGCCCCGTAGTACTGCACCAAGACCTTCGGTGTTGGCGCAGAGGCGTTGCGCGTGACCGTGCAGCGGGTCGGGCCGGTCGCGGCCAGCGTGCGCCAGCGCCTGGGCGCCTAGGCCGAAAGGTCTGCCATGAGCCTGAGCAAGTACCGCCGCAAGCGCAGCTTCGCCAAGACCCGCGAGCTGGAGCCGGGCAAGGCCTTGCCACCAGGGCAGCGCGCGATCTTCGTGGTGCAGCTGCATCACGCCAGCCGTCGCCACTACGATTTCCGCCTGCAGGTGGGCGATGCGCTCAAGAGCTGGGCGGTGCCCAACGGGCCAAGCTACGACCCCCAAGGTCAAGCGCATGGCGATGGAGGTCGAAGACCACCGGGTCGATTACGCCAGCTTCGAGGGCGAGATTCCCAAGGGCTTCGCCGATGCGCTCGCGCAGGCCGAGCCGCAGCGATTCATCGCCACCGCCACCAAGCGCCTGCGCACTAAGCGCATCTTCGTCGACTATCTGCGCAACGGCCGCGGCGCTACCGCAGTGGCGTCCTATTCACTGCGTGGCCGACCAGGCGCGCCGGTTGCGTTGCCGCTGGCCTGGTCGGACTTGTCCAAGCTGCAACGGGTGGATGCCTTCCCCTTGCGCGATGTGCCGGAGAAGCTGCGCCGCCCTTGCAAGGATCCGTGGGCAGGCATGGACCGCATCCAGCAAAACCTGGCGCGATGAGCGGAGCAGGATGAGGACTGAGGCTCGATGCCGCTGCCACGCAATCCAAGAAAAAGCCCGCATCGCTGCGGCTTACGTGTCGAACCGCTTGCAAAATTACACTTCGGATGCTTCCAGCAGCGGCATCACCTGCGCTTCCAGTAGCGCGCGCCGCCATTGGCCCAGCGCTGCGGGCCAGCTGCGCTGTTCGATCAAGGTTTCCAGGTGCCGGCGCGAGGCCAGCAGACCATCCGGCAAGCCAAGTTCGCGGCTACGCTGCGCCACGGTGTCCTGTAGGCGCTTGAGCACGGCCTTGTTGCCGTCGGTAGCGGCTTGCGCCAATGGCGCATGTTCTTCATCGGGCAATGGCGTGTTGAGCGCGTCCCACACCGCATTGGCGAGCTTGCGCGGCGCTTTGGGAAATTTATCGAACTGCTGCAGCAAGGCGTCCAGATCGGCGGGTGGAAACCGCGCCAGCTGGCTGGCCAGCTCGTTGTCCAGAATCCAGCTGCGCGGGCGATCGCTTTGACGCGCCTGCAGATCGCGCCAACGCAGCAGGCGCAGCAACCGTCGTTGCGCCGCTGGTTCCAGGAATTGCGCGGTGCGCAGGCTCACATGCGGCCAGCGTTCGCCATCGTCGTGCTCCACCGTGGCCAGCAGGCGCTCGGCATCTTCGGCCAGCCAGCCCAGGCGGTTCTGTTCGGTGAGGCGACGGGTGAGTTCGTCGTGGATCGCAAACAGGTACCGCACGTCGTCGGCGGCGTACTCCAGCTGCGACGGCGATAGCGGGCGACGCATCCAGTCCGAGCGTGTTTCGCCCTTGGTGAGCAAGGTGCCGGTCACTTCCTGCACCAGTTTCTGGTAGCCCATGCCACCGCCGACACCGGCCAGCGCCGCGGCGATCTGGGTGTCGAACAACGGCCGCGGCAATACCCCGCACGCACATTTGAAGGTGACCAAGTCTTCGCTGGCGCTATGCATCACCTTGACGATGTCGGTGGCGGTCAACCACTCCTTGAGCGCCGCGTTCATGCCGGGGATCAGCGGATCGATCAGCAGGATCTCCTCGCCGATGGCCATCTGCACCAGCGCCAGTTGCGGCCAATAGGTGCGTTCGCGAATGAATTCGGTATCCAGGCCAATGCGCGCTGGGCGCGCTGCCTGCAGGCGGTCGGTCAGCTCGGAGGGGTGGATAATCCAATGGGGCACGTGATTTCCGTCGACAGCAAGGGTTTGCGCAGAACGCGCAGAATAGCCTAACGTCGCGATCGCCTGCCGTGCGGCAGAGCACTGGAAGGAGCAGGTGGTGGGTGAGTGCGGTGACCGGATGGCAGCGTGGGCAATGGTCGCGCTGAGAGCGGCTGGCAAAACGACTGCGCAGGCACCAGGCGGGCGCGGCCGGTACTCGGCATCGGCGGGTCCCCCACGGACGCGCCGGTTCCTGCGCGCCAGCCAAACCCGCCTGCCGACTGCTCGCTACGTGTTGTTAGCCGCTCTTAGCGTGTGCGCCTGTTCGCGCACACCGACGCCAGCGCCTGCGGTCGCGCCGCAACCGGCGCCTGCTGCCGCCGCGCCGAGCAAGCCGAACGTCTCCATCGGGGGCGAAGAGTCCGCCGAGACCGTGGCGCAATGGCAGCCGCCCGCGGTGGAGTTGGGCGATGAGCCGTTGGCGCAGGTGCGCAAGCGCGCCGAACAGGCATTGCAGGAAGACCGCCTGTATCGCGATGCCAACGATGCAATTCCGTTGTATCTGGCGATTCAGCAGCGTGCCGGTGGCAAGGATGTCGCCAGCCGTCGCGGCCTGGAGCAGGCACGCGGCCGGTTGCTCGAACGTGGCGCGGCGTTGATCCAACAGACCGAGGGTCAGGACGATACGTTGGAGCAGGCGCGCGAAGTGGCCATTGTCGCGCTCGCCCTCGCACCACAAGACCCCAAGGTGCGTGCCCTGCAACGCGAAGTGGAAACCGCGCAGCGTGTATTGGCGTTCAATCGCGCTGGCGAAGAAGACCTGCGCGGCGGACGGCTCGGCGAAGACGGCAATGGCGCGCTGGTGAATTTTCGCGATGCTGCGCACCTGGACCCGGACAACCCGCGCACCCGGCAGGGCCTGGCCGCCGTGGAAAGCGGTCTGCTGGAGCGCGCCGAACAGGCGGCACAGGCAAGCGACTACATCGGTGCCCATTACTGGCTGCAGATGGCAGGGCAGGTGCGCGAGCGTGCGCCCACCATTGCCGATGCGCGCGCGCAGGTGGAGCGTATGCGCCGCGCGCACATTGCCGCCTTGCATGATGCCGGTTTGCACGATCTGACCTCGCCGCGCGGGCTCAAGGCAGCCGGCGAAAAACTTGCCGAAGTGCTGCGCATCGCCGACCCCGGCGACCCGCTGGCTGGCGATCTGCGTCGCCGCCTGGAGCTGGCCACGCACTACGGCAGCTTCCGTCCCGGACAGGTGTTCACGGACGGACTCAAGGTCGGCGGGCGCGGCCCACAGATGATCGTAGTGCCGCATGGCGCATTTCAGATGGGGCCCGGCGATGCCGAACCGGGCGCATCCGACAACGAGCGCCCGGCACATTACGTGCGCTTCGCGCGCGGCTTTGCGTTGTCGATCACCGAGGTCACGGTCGCCGAGTTCGGTCGGTTCGTCCAGGCCACCGATGCGCGCCCGCGTGCCACCCGGCGCGGGCATTCGGTGGTGTACGACGAGCGCAGTGGTAACTTTATCCGCCGCAGCGGCGTGGATTGGCAATCCGATTACAACGGCGCCCAGGCCGCACCCAACAGCCCGGTGATGCACGTGAGCATTCGTGACGCCGAAGCGTACGCATCCTGGCTGTCGGAACAGACAGGCCGCCATTACCACGTGCCCAGCGAGGCCGAGTTCGAATACGCCATGCGTGCCGGCACCACCGGGCGCTACCCGTGGGGCAATGCGGGCTCGCCTCCGGCCAATGCCGGCAACTTCACTGGCGGCAACGACGTCTCGCGCAGCGGCCGACACTGGAACAACGGGTTCGTCGGCTACGGCGACGGATTCTGGGGTCCGGCGCCGGTCGGCAGCTTTCGCGCTAACGCCTGGGGTCTGCACGACATGGGCGGCAACCTGAGCGAATGGGTGGCCGACTGCTGGCACGCCAGCTACCGTCGTGCGCCAGCCGATGGCGCTGCCTGGTACAACCCGGGTTGCCGGCAGCGCATGATCCGCGGCGGCAGTTGGGCCAATTCGCCGCAACAGACACGCGCGGCCTGGCGGCAGTCGCAGGATTCGGACACCACCAGTGCGCGTATCGGCTTCCGCCTGGCGCGTGGAATATAGCGACGGCGTGCATGGCGTGCGGCGCGGTAATGTCGCCCTGTGTGACCGCTGCACTCTGCTTGCTGTTGTAGCCGTTGGAAGCCCTTACCGGACCGACGCTTCGATTTGCATATCGCGTACGAGAGCGTGTTCGCTCCGACAAAGTCAGGCATGGGCGCATGCTTGACGAGCAAGGCGTCGTTGCAGCACCACGAGCGAACACTGCCGGAAGCACGCTGCGCTGTTACACGGGGTTTTGGGGGCGTTTGCGGGCGGCGGTTCGCTGCGCATTCCCTCCACTCGACGGCGGTGCTGAACGATTGACTGAGAGCGGCTAATCCGCCCGATTCTGGAGCAAGCCCGCAAGCGCACCAAGCCTGTGACAGTGGATATGTATGAGGTGTGGTGCGCAGTGCTGTATCTGCTACGGACAGGTTGCCCGTGGCGTGCGTTGCCCAGTGACTTTCCGAAGTGGCGCACGGTGCATTCCTACTTTGCCAAGTGGAGCGAAGTGGACGATGAAGGAATGAGCCTGCTGGAGCGGGCGCTTAAAAAATCAGGTTGGCGCGGCCCGCGAGAAACAGGGGCGCAAGGCCTGCAGTACGTTCTTGATCGTGGACGCGCAGAGCGTGAAGAACAGTGATACAGCCGGCCAGAAAGGCTATGACGCGGGCAAGAAGGTATCGGGGATCAAGCGCCACATCGCGGTGGATACGCAAGGCTTTCCACATGCCGTTGCGGTGACCACGGCGGAAGTCACCGATCGTCAAGGTGCGCTGGAGGCATTGAAACGCTGCCGATCGGGTTTAGGTCGGGTGAAACGCCTGCTGTGCGACAGCGGCTACACCGGAGATCCCTTCGCCGAGGGCGTACAGGACATTCTGGGCAAGCATGTCACCGTACAGATTGCCAAGCGCAGCGAGCTGCATACCTTCAAGGTCATGCCCAAGCGCTGGAGTGTCGAACGCAGCTTTGCCTGGCTGGAGAAGAACCGGAGGCTATGGAAGAACTGCGAGCGAAGGCTCAATACCAGCTTGCAGTTCATCCATCTGGCGTTCCTGGCACTGCTGCTCAGGAGATCGTGAACAGGTTCTAAGACCGCGGAGTTTTTGATAGGGGGAGTTCTCGCCGTTCCATGAGCGTTGTAGAGCACAACTGCAGCCTGTGGGTTGCCAGCCAGGCCGTCACGCGCAATATACTTTGTTCAACTTGCTTAATGGATGAGAACGGCGGACGCATCACGATGAAACCGGCTGTGTCTGCTGTGGTCAAATTACCATGAGCATGATGGGGACGCCGTAATGGGCATGGGGATCGAGATGTTTCGTTGGGTCATGGCGGCTTTGCTGATTGGCGGCAGCGGCTACGCCGTGGCGCGGCATTTGCAGAACAGTAATACCGCCGGGCATTACCGCTCGGTCGAAGTTATTCGCCCGGAAGGCACGCCCAAGGCGATGGTGATCTTGCTGCCCGACAGTAGCCATCCAGAGGACAGCCAGCGGCTGGCCGACACGCTGAGCAACGATGGCGCGCTGGTCGCGGTGGTCGACACCGCCAAGTACCGCGAACACGCGCGCGCGCATCAGGTCGCCTGTAGCTCGCTGGCCGACGATGCCGAGCGGCTGGGCAAGAAATTATTGCGCGCCGAACATGTCGATGCGTTCCTGCCGCCGGTGTTGGTGGGGCAGGGCGACGGCGCAGTGCTGGTGCGCCAGGCAGTCGCCTCGGCCGCGCCGGACGTGCTGGCCGGCGCGGTAGTCGCCGACGCCGGTAACAAGGATCCAGGGCTGGCGTGCTCGCGCGATATGCCCAATGTCAGTCAGGGTTTCCTCGACAATTTGGCCGATGACTCCAGTCCGATGCAGATTGCTGCGGCTGTACGCGGCCACTTCCCGGCTGCGCAATCTCAAAGCCTGGGTGATTTGCCGCTCGTAGAACTGCACGCACCCGGCAGCGACCGTCTGGTGGTGATGCTCTCCGGCGATGGCGGCTGGCGCGAACTGGATAAAGGCATTGCAGCGCAGCTGCAGCAGCAGGGCGTGTCGGTGGTGGGCTGGAACAGCCTGCGCTACTTCTGGGGCAGCCGCACGCCGCAGCAAGTGGGCGCGGATCTGGACCGGGTGATCGCCAGCTATCGCGAGCGTTGGCATATTCAGCACGTCGCCCTGGTTGGCTATTCGTTCGGTGCCGATGTGTTGCCGTTCGCCTATCCGGAACTCTCGCCGGAGCAACGCGCCTCGGTGCAGTTCGTCAGCTTGCTCGGCCTTGGCCACAAGGCCGACTTCAAGGTGCGCGTCGGTGGCTGGCTGGGCTGGCATAACGATGCCGAGCGCGATGTGGAGCCGGCCATCCAGTCGCTGGACGCGCACCGCCTGCAATGCATCTACGGCGACGAAGAAAAAGACACGCTGTGCCCGGAACTGCGCGCGCGCGGCGTGCAGGTGCTGGCACGCCCGGGTGGGCATCACTTCGACCACGATCCGGTGGTGCTGGCCAATCTGCTGATGGAGGGCTGGCAGCATGCAGCGCAGACGCCGATTGCGGAAACAGCGAGTCGCTCCTAATGCTGCTCGGAACGAACAAGGCGGTGCATAACGTTTTCCAGAGCGGTTGATCGACAAGCAATCATCGCCACCGCGCACCTTCCACCATGCGAAGGTGCGCGCCGCTGAAGCGCTGCTGGCGGCCTTGCTTCAGCGAAATCCCGGATTCACTCGCCACCCCTGGCGTGTCGAAGGTCCTCTCTGGCACCGCGCAGGCCCTCCTGGCACTCCATGGAGTGGGCGCCTGCGAAGAGTGCATGGCGGCGCTGAGCGTCGGCAGTGCTGCAGGAGCCACAATGTCGCGCATGGCTTGCCGTCAGCGCTCGCCGGGCTCTACGCGCACCTCGATGCTGCCATCGGCCAGCTGTGCGCGCAGGCGCTCGCCTGCTGCTACCTCGGCGGCGCTGCGCACCACGCTGCCATCGGCAGGGCGGGTCACGATGGCGTAGCCACGCGCAACCGTGGCCAGCGGATTGACCGCTTCCAGCGAGCGCGCAATGCTGCGCAGCTGCAGTTGATCGTGCTGCAAGCGTCGTTGCATCGCCGCCTGGGGATGCAATGCCCGCAGGCGTTGCTGCAAGCCGGCCAGATGACGTTGCGGGTTGTGTGATTGCACCTGCGCGTGCCCACGCTGCACACGCGCCTGCAAGCGCTCGAGCACTTGCGTCATGCGCGCACCCAGCTGGCGACCGGCCTCTTCCTGTCGGCGATGAAGCAGTTGCAGGCGCGCCTGCGGGCTATGCGCACGCAGGCGCAGCGCAAGCCGGTCGGCGCGTTGCATGGCATTGCCCAAGGCGTGTTGCTGCAGCTGGGTCATGCGGGCCTGCGCGCGTCGCACGCGCGGGACCAGCTCGCGTTGATCGGGCACCAGCAATTCGGCCGCCACCGACGGTGTGGGCGCACGCACGTCGGCCACGAAATCGCTGAGGCTGAAGTCGGTCTCGTGGCCGACCGCAGACACCACCGGCGTCTGCGCAGCGGCAATCGCACGCGCCAGGCGTTCGTCGTTGAAGGCCCACAGATCTTCCAGCGAGCCGCCGCCGCGGGTGATCAGGATGACGTCGTAGCGCCCGGACGCATCGGCGCGTTGCAGCAGCGAGATGATCTGTGCGGCAGCGCTGTCGCCTTGTACCAGCGAGGGCAGCAGATCCACTTCGAGTAGCGGAAAGCGCCGCGCCAGTACGCTGAGCACATCGCGCACCGCCGCGCCGCTGGGCGAAGTGATGACCGCTAGCCGCTGAACATGCGCCGGCAGTGACTGCTTGCGCTCGGCATCGAACAGGCCTTCTGCAGCAAGGCGTGCACGCAGTGCGTCGAAGGCGCGACGCAACGCGCCTTCGCCGGCTTCTTCCATATGGTCGAGCACCAGCTGGTAGTCGCCGCGTGCTTCGTACAGGGTCAGGCGCCCGCGTGCCAGCACGCGCAAGCCTTCGCGCGGCTGGAATTTCAGCCAGGTGCTTTTGGGCTTGAACATCGCGCAACGGATCTGCGCACGCGCATCCTTCAGCGTGAAATACAGATGCCCCGACGAGGGCCGGGTGACGCTGCTCAGTTCGGCTTCCACCCATACGAGCGGGAAGCTGCCTTCCAGCAGGTCGCGCGCTAGCGCATTGAGCTGGCTGGGAGTAAGGATCTGTTCGTTGCGCTCGGCCATCGCCGCATTATCCCGTAGCGAAGAAGACCGTGGGTGACTAGCTGACACACGCCCATGCAATTGGAGGCCGCATCGACGACCAGCGCGTACACGTAGCGGCCGCAGGCGCCTCAGGCGCGAGACACGCCAGCGAATGCCCGTTGGCTCACAGACCGTGTTGCGACAGCGCCCAACCAACGTGTTCGCGCACAAGCGCCGAGTCGTCGTGGCGACGCGCTTCCAGTGCGGCGAGAACCTCTGGTGTGCCGGGCGCGTTGCCCAGACCCACGGCGATATTGCGCAGCCAGCGTTCGTGTCCGCTGCGGCGGATCGGGCTGCCCTCGGTGCGGCGCAGGAATTCGTCTTCGTCCCAAGCAAACAGCTGCGGCAGCGTTGCCACGTCGAGTTCATTGCGGGCGCGGAAATCGGTTTCGTCCGTACGCTTGGCGAACTTGTTCCAGGGGCAGATCAGCTGGCAATCGTCGCAGCCGAAGATGCGGTTGCCGATCGGCTTGCGCATGTCTTCGGGAATTGGGCCGTCGTGTTCGATGGTGAGGTACGCGATGCAGCGGCGCGCATCCAGCCGGTACGGCGCGATGATGGCTTGGGTGGGGCAGATATCGATGCAGCGCGTGCAGGTGCCGCAATGTGCAGTCGCGGGTGTGTCGATCGGCAGCGGCACGTCGAGATAGATCTCGCCCAGGAAAAACCACGAGCCGCCGTTGCGATCGATCAGACAGGTATGTTTGCCGATCCAGCCCAACCCGGCGTTGCGCGCCAGTGCGCGCTCCAGTACCGGTGCGGAATCGACGAACACGCGGAAGCCAAACGCGCCGATTTCGCCTTGGATACGTTCGGCCAGCTTCTGCAGCCGGTTGCGCATCAGCTTGTGGTAATCGCGCCCCAGCGCATAGCGCGCCACATAGGCGCGCTTGCCGTCGTGCAAGGTGTTCCAGGCCTCGGTGTCGTCCTTGCGGCCGTAATCCATGCCCACCGACAACACGCGCAAGGTGCCGGGTACCAGCTCCTGTGGGCGCGAGCGCTTGTCGCCGTGCTGGGCCATCCAATGCATGGTGCCGTACAGGCCTTCTTCCAGCCACCTGCGCAGATGCACCTCGTCTTCGCCCAGCTCGATGCCGGTGATGCCGCAGCGTTGAAAGCCGGCTTTGCGCGCAAGCACGCGAATGCGCGCAGCGGCATCGGCAGGGTCGGGGCGGGCAAGGACGGCGGACATGGCGACCAGTATAGAATTCCCGGCATGTACGCACCGCTCGATCTTTACGACACCGCCGCCGCGCGCACGCTCGATGCGCAGGCCACCACGCTGCTTGGCGGCGACGGCTACATCTTGATGCAGCGCGCCGGGCAGGCGGCCTGGCAGTGGTTGCTGGAACGCTGGCCGCAGGCGCGCCGCATCGTGGTGGTGTGCGGCACCGGCAACAATGGTGGCGATGGCTATGTGCTGGCGCGCCTGGCGCACCGTGCAGGGCGCCAGGTCCGCGTAGTGCATCTGCCCGAGCACGGCCCCGGCTCGGACCTGGCGCAGCGTGCCTGCACCGATTACCTGGCGGTCGGCGGCGCGATCGAATTGTTTCCGTATCCGCTGGCGCAGGCGGATGTGATCGTCGATGCGCTGTTCGGTATCGGCCTGAATCGCGCACCGGACGACGCTGCCGCTGCGTTGATCGACGCCATGAACGCGGCCGGCGTGCCGGTATTGGCGCTGGATGTGCCCAGCGGCATCGATGCAGATCACGGGGTCGCTTTCGGCGCCGCGGTAAATGCCGCGCTGACCTTGCAGTTCATCGTGCCGCATCTCGGGCTCTCCACCGGCGATGCGCTGGAACACGCCGGCGAACGTGCAGTCGCGTCGCTGGAGGTGCCGGCTGCCGCATTCGATGGACTGACGCCAGCCGCCCACAGTTGGAATGGCGACGCACTGAGGGCGCAGTTGCGTCCGCGTCGCCGCAACACGCACAAAGGCGAATCCGGGCGGGTGCTATGCGTGGGCGGCAATCTCGGCAGCGGTGGCGCCATCATGCTCACCGCCGAAGCGGCGTTGCGCAGCGGCGCCGGCTTGGTGCAGGTCGCCACGCGCGCCGAGCATGTGACCCCATTGCTGGCGCGCTGCCCCGAGGCGATGGTGCGCGCCGTGCAGGCCGATGACGACGTCGCCGCGCTTGCGAACGCCGCCGATGCGGTCGCGCTCGGGCCCGGGCTAGGGCAGGACGCCTGGGCACAAGCGCTGTGGCGCGCGGCGCTGGGCACCGACACCGCGGTTGTGATCGACGCCGATGGCTTGAATCTGCTTGCTGGCAACGCGGTGCCGGCGCGTGGCCCGCGCATTCTGACCCCGCACCCGGGCGAAGCCGGTCGTTTGCTGGGACGTTCGACCGCGCAGATTCAGCGCGATCGTCCGGCCGCTGCGGCTGCGTTGGCAAAGCGTTACCACGCAGTGGCGGTGCTCAAGGGCGCCGGGACGGTGGTCGCCGCGCCAGACGCACTGCCACGCATCATCGACGCAGGCAATCCAGGCATGGCGGTCGGCGGCATGGGCGATCTATTGACTGGCGTCATCGCGGCATTGTTGGGGCAGGGCTGGTCGCCATTCGACGCCGCCAGCCTTGGCGCCTTGCTGCATGCCTGCGCCGGCGATGCAGCTGCGCGCGCCGGCGAGCGCGGCTTACTGCCCACCGACCTGCTTCCCGAACTGCGCCGCCTCGCCAACGCTGGAGCCATTGCGTGATCGACCTCAACGGACACCTGCACGACGCGCAAACCACCGAAACCCTGGGCCAGGCTCTGGCCTCGCTGCGGCCCGCCAGCGCGGTGGTGCAGTTGCATGGCGACCTGGGCGCCGGCAAATCCACCCTCGCACGCGCGCTGCTGCGCGCACTCGGCGTCACCGGGCCGATTCGCAGCCCGACATACACCCTGGTCGAACGCTATCCGCTGAGTACCGGCGATGAAGCCTGGCATCTGGATCTGTATCGCATCGGCCACGCCGGGGAACTGGATTTTCTCGGGCTCGACGAAGGCAGTGCGAGCCTGTGGCTGGTGGAATGGCCGGAGCGCGGCGCTGGTGTGCTGCCGCCGGTCGATCTGAACGTGGAACTGGCCGTTGCCGGCGAAGGCCGCAGCGTTCGGTTGCTGGGCCGCAGCGCGGTCGGCAACGGCTGGCTGGAGCGTCTGTCGCAGCAGCCCCAGTTGCAGGCCTTTTTTGCCGCCTCACGAGAAGAATGAACGCCAGGTTGTGGATTATTAAGGGAAATCACCTTGCAATTCACACAGTTGGATGATTGAATCCAGCGCAATGACACCGGGGATCCGCCAGTTCTGTGTTTCCGCCCTGACCGCCAGCCTGAGCCTGGCGGTTTTTGCTGGGTGGGCCGGCGAAATTAAAGGCGTGGGCGTGAGTACCGGTGCCACCGGAACCCGCGCAGAAATTCAACTGGCCGGCAGCGGTGGCTTCAAGACCTTGTCGCTGGCGAACCCGAATCGCCTGGTCGTCGATTTTCCAGATTCCTCCGGCGTGCGTGGCCTCAAGCTGCCGACTGCCGCTGGGCTGGTGACCTCGGTGCGCACCGGGCAGCCGGTGCCGGGTACGTTCCGGGTGGTATTCGAGCTGGCAACGCCGGTGACGCCACTGAAGCCGCAGATGCAGACCATCGGTAGCGGCTCGACGTTGGTGATCGAATGGCCCGGCGATCCGCCCCCGGCTGCTACCTCCGCGGTTGCCACGGCTGCAACGCCGGCTTCGGCCCCCACGCCGCGTCCGCTCAATGCACAAACCGAGGCCGCGCGCGCAACTGCCGCACTGGCCGCTTCTGCGCAGCAGCGCGCCTCCTCAGTGCCACCACCCCAACCGCAGACGCCGTCGCCCGCACCGTACGTGCCAGCGTCGGCGATGCCAACCATCACGCAGGCGCCGGTTCCGACCACCGTTGCCACTGGCATACCGACGCCGCGGCCCACCACCGATAACGCAGCGCCGACTGGCGTCGCGGGCAGCGTGCCCAACCGTGCCACCGCGCCCACCGGCAACGCATTGGCTGGCGCAGTGGCGGCCGGGAGTAGCGCAGCCGCAGCTGCCATCTTGAACGGCGACAGCGCACCGATGGGGGTTGCGACGTCAGGGAGTAGCGCAGCAGGCACCTCCAACGGCGGGTCGAGTGCCGTGGCCGCTGCCAATGACGACGACGATGACGACCTTCCGCCGCGTCCGGTCCTGCCCAACGAAGCCTCGCGGATCAAGATGGCACCGGGCATGCGTGTGCTGATCGTGGCGATCGATCCAGGCCATGGCGGCCAGGATCCGGGCGCCATCGGCCCCACCGGCAAGCGCGAGAAGGACGTTACCCTGGCGGTGGGCCGTGAACTGGCGCGCCAGATCAATGCCACGCCCGGCATGAAGGCGTACCTGACCCGCGACACCGATGTCTTCATTCCGTTGCCGATGCGTGCGCAGAAGGCCCGCGCCGCCAAGGCCGACATCTTTATCTCGATCCACGCCGACGCCGCCGAAAACCGCAGCGCCACCGGCTCCTCGGTCTACGTGCTGTCGACCAAGGGCGCCTCGTCGCAACGTGCGCGCTGGCTGGCCGACAAGGAAAACGCCGCCGATCTGGTCGGTGGCGTGCGCTTGCAGCAGACCGAAAGTACGCTGGCCAATGTGTTGCTCGACCTGGCCCAGAGCGGGCATATGAAAGCCTCCGAAGACGCCGCCGGCCATGTGTTGGGAGGGCTCAAGCGCATCGGCAACAACCATAAGTCGCAGTTGGAACGCGCCAATTTTGCGGTGCTGCGCACGTCCGACATGCCGGCGATGCTGGTGGAAACCGCCTTCATCTCCAATCCGGATGAAGAGCGTCGCCTGGTCGACCCGGCTTACCAGCGCAGGATTGCTGCAGCCGTGCTGGATGGCATCGATACCTTCTTCACCCGCCAGCCACCGCCAGGCACGTTGTTCGCCGCGCGTGCACAGGCCGAAGCCGATGCGGTCGGCACCGTGGCCGGAGGCAGCCGCTGACCCGCTCGGATATCATTGCGCACTGATTCCTTGATGACGGCGCCCGTGCGCCGCCGGATTGCCGTGCCGACGTCTGTCTTGCTTTTTCCTCCCACGATGCGCCGCGCTTTGCGCTTCCAGCAAGGGAGCACGCGCTGATGGCGATCCGTCAGTTGCCCGAGATGTTGATCAACCAAATCGCTGCCGGCGAAGTCGTCGAGCGGCCCGCGTCGGTGGTCAAAGAACTGGTCGAAAACGCACTTGATGCCGGCGCCACGCGCGTGGACATCGAACTTGAAGAAGGCGGCGTGCGGCTGATCCGTATCCGCGACAACGGCGGCGGCATCGCCCCGGACGAACTGCCGCTGGCCGTGTCCCGGCATGCCACCAGCAAGATCGCCTCGCTGGACGATCTGGAAACCGTGGCCACGCTCGGCTTCCGCGGTGAAGCCTTGCCGTCGATCGCCTCGGTCAGTCGGTTCACCCTGACCTCGCGCCGGCACGATGCCGAACACGGCTCTGCACTGGAAATCGACGGCGGCCGCCTGGGCGAGGTCGTGCCGCGCGCACATGCGCCGGGTACCACGGTCGAAGTCCGCGAGTTGTTCTTCAACGTGCCGGCACGGCGCAAATTCCTGCGTGCCGAACGCACCGAACTCGGGCACATCGAAGAGTGGCTGCGCTCCTTGGCGCTGGCGCGGCCGGATGTGGAATTGCGCGTCTCGCACAACGGCAAGCCGTCGCGTCGCTACAAGCCGGGCGATCTGTATTCGGATGCGCGGCTGGGCGAAACCCTCGGCGAAGATTTCGCACGCCAGGCCTTGCGTGTGGATCACAGCGGCGCCGGTCTGCGTCTGCATGGCTGGGTTGCGCAGCCGCATTACTCGCGCGCCAGTACCGACCAGCAATACCTCTATGTCAACGGCCGTTCGGTGCGTGACCGCAGCGTGGCGCATGCGGTGAAGATGGCCTACGGCGATGTGCTGTTCCATGGCCGTCAGCCGGCGTATGTGTTGTTTCTGGAACTGGACCCGGCGCGCGTGGACGTCAACGTGCACCCGGCCAAACACGAGGTGCGGTTCCGCGAAGCGCGGCTGATCCACGATTTCGTCTATCGCACCTTGCAGGATGCATTGGCGCATACCCGCGCCGGGGCGACGCCGAACAGTATCGGCAGCGATGGTGCCGGCTACACAGGTGCTACCGCTGGCGAAATGGGCAACATCGCTAGCGGCGGCCCTGCGAACCATGGCAACGCACCCGGTCGCAGCGGTAGCGCTTACAGCTACGCCAACTGGACGCCCTCGCAGACACCGTTGGGCCTACGCGTGGACGAGGCGCGCGCCGCCTACAGTGCGCTGTATGCGCCACCGCCGCGCAATGCACCGCAATCGACAGGGATGCCAAGCATGGCTGGCACCGGATTGCCGGCAACCTCAGAAGATAGCGGAGTGCCACCGCTCGGGTACGCCATCGCGCAGTTGCACGGCATCTACATCCTGGCCGAAAACGCCGAGGGTCTGATTGTGGTCGACATGCACGCGGCGCACGAGCGCATCGTCTATGAGCGGCTTAAAAATGCGCACGACAGCATCGGCCTGCATGCGCAGCCATTGCTGGTGCCGATGACGCTGGCGGTGGGCGAGCGCGAAGCCGATACCGCCGAGCGCGAAGCCGACACCCTTGCCACGCTCGGTTTCGAGATCACCCGCGCCGGTCCGCAGTCGCTGCACGTGCGCAGTATTCCCGCGCTACTGGCCAATGCCGAACCGGAAGCGCTGCTGCGCGATGTGCTCGGCGATCTACGCGAGCATGGTCAAAGTTGTCGCATCGCCAGTGCACGCGACGAACTGCTTTCCACCATGGCCTGCCACGGCGCAGTGCGCGCCAACCGCCGCCTCACCGTGCCGGAAATGAACGCGCTGCTGCGCGATATGGAAGCCACCGAGCGCTCGGGCCAATGCAACCATGGCAGACCGACCTGGGCTCGGTTTACGCTGAGCGATATTGATCGTTGGTTTCTCAGGGGACGTTGATGGCAGTGCACAGGGAGAAGGGCTGGCTGCTCGTCATGCTGGTTGCAGTGGCAGTGGCAGTGGCAGTGGCAGTGGTCGGTTGCGGGCGCGATGCGCCACCGCCGGCCGCGCCGGTCGCACTCGACAAGACATTTCTGGCCGATACCGCCGCATGGCGCAAAGCCCGTTTGAACGAGCTGCGCGCACCCGACGGCTGGACCAGTCTGGTCGGCCTGCACTGGCTGTCGCTGAAGGCGCATTACATCGGCAGCAGTGCCGACAGCGGTATCAGACTCGCGGTAGGCCCGCCGAAGATGGGCATGGTGTCCACCGAGAACAACGCGGTCTGGTTCGTGCCCGAGCGTGGCGCCGCGCTGACCCTCGATGGCAAGCCGCTGACCAGCCGAATCCGCTTCCAGTCAGACCGCGATCCGCAGCCCACACGCATCTATTTCGACGATGGCAAAGGCGTGTTGAGCCTGATCCATCGTGGCGACCGCGATGCGCTGCGAGTCAAGCATGCCGACGCGAGCTCGCGCACGCACTTCGCTGGTCTGGACTACTGGCCGCTGGATCCGTCCTGGCGCATCACCGCGCGCTACGTGCCCAACGCTGTCGGCAAGACCATCCCGATCGTCGACATCGTCGGTATCAGCAGCGAGCAGCCCAACGCGGGTGCCATCGAGTTCGAGCGCGATGGCAAGACCTATCGATTGGAAACGATCGGCGAGCCGGGTCGGCCGATGTTCGTGGTCTTCGCCGACCGCACCAGCGGGCACGGCAGCTATCCGGCCGGGCGCTTTCTGGACCTGGACGTGCCCGATGCCTCCGGAAAGGTCGTGGTTGATTTCAATCGCGCCTACAACCCCCCATGCGCATTTACACCCTTTGCCACTTGTCCACTGCCGCCGCCGGAAAACCGGATCGACCTGGCAGTGTCGGCAGGTGAGAAGGCCTACAAGGTGCCGCACTGACATGCGCGATGTTGATATGTGCGGAGGAACACCATGACAGGGAAACGGACAACCTCGACGCGCCAGCGTGTTGCCGCCTGGTGCAGCGGCGCGCTGCTCGGCCTGAGCTTGTGGAGCGGGACGCTCGTGCCAGCGTGGGCACGCGGTGCAAGCGATACACCGGCCGGCCCGCCCGTGCCGCTGCTATGGAAGGTCGATGGCAAGGGCGGCACCCTGTATGTGCTGGGCTCGTTCCATGTGCTCAAGCCCAGCGACTACCCGCTATCGCCGGATGTGATGCAGGCCTTCGCCAAGGCCGACCGGCTGCTGTTCGAGCTGCCGCCTGACGACGCACAATCGCCTGAGCTAGCCGGTCGCATGCTGCAGGCCGCGCGGCGCACCGATGGGCGCACGCTGCAGGACACGCTGGACGCAAAAACCTGGCAGTCACTGAGTGCCTATGCACGCAGGTACGGCATGCCGCTGGAGAGCTTGCAGCCGTTCAAGCCGTGGTTCGTGGCGCTGACGATCAGCCTGGCCGAGATGAGCCGACAAGGCATGGACCCGAACGCGGGGCTGGACCATTACCTGATGCAACAGGCGCAGGCGCGCGGCAAACCGGCCGATGGCCTGGAGCGCGCCGCCGAACAGATCGCCTTGCTCGATGGCATGTCGCCGACCGAGCAGCATCAGTTGCTGGAAGAGTCGCTGGACGAGGCCGATGCCACCGACCAGCTACGCCAGCTGCATGCAGCCTGGCGCAATGGCGACGTGCATACGCTGTCCACGCAAATGGCCGAGGACATGCGTCGCCAGTATCCGGCGCTGTATCAGGACATCAATGTCGAGCGCAATGCGCGCTGGGTGCCGCGTCTGGAACAGCGGCTCGGCAAAGGCGGCACCACACTGGTAGTGGTCGGCGCGCTGCATTTGCTGGGGAACGACGGGATCGTGGAGCGTCTGCGCGCGCGCGGCTACCACGTGGAGCGGATCTGCTCGGCCTGCGCAAAGCAGGCCGGCCGCTGATCGACTGCGCCTGCGAGCGTGAGGCTCCTGGCGCAGCTTTAGACTTAGAGCGGCTAACAAAACGACTGCGCTCACCGCCAGGCGGGCGCGGCCGGTGCTCGGAATCGGCATGTAGCAGGCGTCCACTGCGGTTCTGAGCGCGCCGGCTGCTCGCGACGTTTTGTTAGCCGCTCTTAGCCGCGGTTGCGGGCCTTGCCGGTGGTGCCGTGATGATTGTTCGGCGTGCCGTGCGTGCCGGTTCCAATCGGGCCGCTGCCCAGGCCGCTTGCACCGGGCGGGTTCGCCGGCGTGCCAGGGCCAACCGGGCGACCGAAGCCGGCGCCGAAATTGCGCTGGAACTCCTGCCACAACTCCAGGTTGCGCTCGGTCAGCTGGTTCATCATCGCCCATGGCGTCTGCCCGAGCAGGTTGCCCATCTGCTGGCGGAACTGCTGCTGCTGATCCAGGAACACCTGCATGCTGCGCTCCAGGTAGTTGCCCATGAAGCCCTGCAGCGAATCGCCATAGAACCGGATGATCTGGCTCAGCAGCTGGGTGGAGAGCATCGGCTCGCCGTCCTGTTCGCGGTCGGCGATGATTTGCAGCAGCACCGCGCGGCTCAGGTCTTCGCCACTCTTGGCATCGCGTACCTCGAATTCTTCGCCATCGATGATCAATTGGCGCACATCTTCGATGGTGATATAGCTGGAGATTTCCGTGTCGTAGAGACGGCGATTGGGATACTTCTTGATGATGCGAAGTCCGGCCATGGAACGTTCACCCACACTGATAGTGCGCGCAGGATGGCGCACCGCAGCAGCGCTTGCAACAGCCAAAACGCCTGATTTGCCTAAGCGGACACATTAAAAATGTTGCGCAGCATGGTTCTCGTTGCAAATCCATGCTGCACCGCAAAGTTGCAGCAAACGTTACCAGCCCATGTGGTGGCCGCCGTTGATGTCCAGATTGGAGCCGGTGATCCATGCAGCCTCTTCCGCAATCAGAAAGGCCACCGCATAGGCGATCTCTTCCGGGCGACCCAGGCGCCCGGTGGGGATGTCGGCCTCGATCTTGGCGCGCACTTCCTCCGGCACCGCCATCACCATGTCGGTGGCCACATAACCGGGCGAGACCGTGTTGACGGTGACCCCGAATGCCGCGTTTTCGCGCGCCAGCGAGATGGTGAAGCCGTGCATGCCGGCCTTGGCAGCGGCGTAATTGGCTTGGCCGTACTGACCCTTGAGTCCGTTAATCGAACTGATCTGGATCACTCGGCCCCAGCCGCGCTTGCGCATGCCTTCGATCACCGGGCGGGTCACGTTGAAGACCGAATTGAGGTTGGTGTTGATGACCTCGTGCCACTGCTCGGCGGTCATGCGGTGGAAGGTGGTGTCGCGGGTGATGCCGGCGTTGTTGACCAGGATCTCGATTGGCCCCAGCGCCGCTTCGACCTCTTCCACCAAGGCACGCGCATGCTCGGACGAGGCCACATCGCCGCGAAACAACGCGACGTCATAGCCCTGTGCCTGCATGCGCTGCTGCCAGTCGCGCGCCTTTTCTTCATTGCGGAAGTTGCTGGCGACCCGGTGGCCCTGGTCGGCCAGGCGCTTGCAGATGGCAGTACCGATACCGCCGGTGCCGCCGGTGACCAATGCGACGCGAGATGTCATGACGACTCCAATCAACAAGTAAGGCTGAGGGCGATCCAGGAGCGTGCCGGCGCGGCCACGCCTGGATGCCGGTGCTGGGGCGCAATTCTAGTCACGCTGGCGCTCGTATGCGCAGGTAGCGCGGTCCCGCTGGCGTTGGCGCGGCAGCAACTGCGGCGAAAAATGCCGCACGGCCTGCTGCAGCAGGGTCGTGACCGTCGCGCGCCGCGGCAGCGCGTCCGGGCGCTGGCCCAGCCCGGCCCAGGCGGCGTGCAGGGCCGGCAGTGGGTCGGTATCGTCCAGCGCGGGTGCGCCGTGCGATTTGGACAGCTTGCGGCCATCGCCATCCAGCATCAGTGGCAGATGCAGGTAACGCGGCTGCGGCACGCCCAGTGCGCGCTGCAGCAGCATCTGGCGCGGAGTGGAGTCGAGCAGGTCGGCGCCGCGCACCACATCGGTGATGCCCTGCGCCGCATCGTCCACCACCACCGCCAGTTGGTAAGCCCAGTAGCCATCGGCGCGGCGCAGCACCACATCGCCCACATCTGCGTAGACATCCTGCAGCACGCGGCCGTGCAGCGCGTCGTCGAAGCCGACCGGCGATTGCGGCGGCACCCGCAGGCGCACCGCACGGCGCGCGCCGAGTGGCGCGACGCAGGCATGGTGGATACCGCCCATGCCGGCCAGGTCTGCGCGGCTGCAGCTGCACTCGAATGCCTGGCCGGTCTCCAGCAGCCGGTTGATGGCGGCAGTGTAGGCGGCGTCGCGCTCGGACTGCCGGATCACGGGAAGATCCGAGTGCAGCCCGAAGGCGGTCAGGGTGCGTAGTTGCCGTTCGGAAGCGCCGGGTTCGGCGCGCGGCGGGTCGATGTCTTCGATGCGGACGCACCATTGTCCGCCGGCATGCCGGGCGAGCAGCCAGCTGCCGAACGCAGCGAGCAGGGAGCCGAAGTGCAGCGGGCCGGTAGGCGAGGGCGCGAAGCGGCCGAGATAGGAGGGCGATGGCATGGGCAGCTGAATCGTCGGTCAGCTGTTCGCTTGATTTCAAGCCGCCGCACCCGCAGATCCGCAACAGTTCACCCCGCATCCGTGGAGCCATCGCGCCATGTTCAACCGCATTTTCCTGTTCCTGCTGACCAACGTTGCGGTGCTGATGCTCGCCGGCGTCGTGATGTCGGTGTTGGGCGTCAATCCCGCGCAAATGAGTGGTCTGTTGGTAATGGCCGCCATCTTCGGTTTCGGCGGCTCGTTCATTTCCTTGCTGCTATCCAAGTTCATGGCCAAGCGCAGCACTGGCGCGCAGGTCATCACCGAGCCGCGCACGCCCACCGAGCGCTGGTTGCTGGAGACCGTGCGCCGTCAGGCCCAGGCTGCCGGCATCGGCATGCCGGAAGTGGCGGTCTACGACGGCCCGGAGATCAATGCGTTCGCTACCGGCGCGAACCGCAACAACGCCCTGGTGGCGGTGTCTACCGGCCTGCTGCAGCACATGGATCAGGATGAAGCCGAGGCGGTGCTCGGCCACGAAATCGCCCACGTTGCTAATGGCGACATGGTCACCATGGCGCTGTTGCAGGGCGTGCTCAATACCTTCGTGATCGTGCTCGCACGCGTGGTCGGCGGCATCATCGACAGCGCCGTGTCGGGCAATCGCGACAGTGGCCGCGGCTTTGCGTACTACATCATCGTGTTCGCGCTGGAGATGGTGTTCGGCATGTTCGCGACCATGATTGCGATGTGGTTCTCGCGCCGTCGCGAATTCCGCGCCGACGCCGGCGGCGCGCAACTGGCTGGCCGCAGCAAGATGATCGCTGCGCTGGAGCGGTTGTCGCTCAATCATGGCCAGAACACTTTGCCTTCGCAGGTGCAGGCATTCGGCATTTCCGGCGGGGTGGGCGACGGCCTGCGCCGCCTGTTCCTGAGCCATCCGCCGTTGACCGAGCGCATCGCTGCACTGCGTGCCGCCAACGGCACTGCGATGTAAGTTGTCGAGTTGGTCGTCGCTTTTAGACAACAAAAAACCCGCGGAATGCGGGTTTTTTGTTGTCGCGCGATAGTGTGGAACGAGCGGAACGGTAACGGCTCAGCCGAACTCGTAGTTCATCAACGGCCCGGTCGGTGCCACGAAATCGCCCTGTACGTAATCCACGCCTGCAGTGAAGAAGCTGCTCATCGACTGCGCATCGGCGACGAATTCGGCCATTGTCAAAATGCCGGCCGGCTGCGCGCGCGAGGTGATCTCGCGGATCTTCTCCTGGCTTTCCCGGGCCGAGGCGATGTCGCCGGTGATGCCGCGATCCAGTTTGAGGAAGGCGGGCTGGAAATGCGCCAGCAACTGAAACGAATCCAGGCCCGACCCGAACTGTTCCAGCCCGACCTTGCAGCCCATCGCCGACACCGCGCTCAGGAACTGCTGCGCGTTGCGCAAATGGGTAAACACCTTCGACTCTGGCGTCTGCAGCCACAGCCGTTCACCGGGCACGCCGTACACGGCCAACTGCTCACGGATGGTGTCGATCATCTGCGGGTCGGAGAACGAATTGGGCCCGATGCGTACCAGCAGGTGCGTCTTGTGCCCGGCACGTTGCCGCTCGCCCAGTTGCCGGATCGCGCGCGCCACCACCCAGCGGTCGATCTCGGTGACCAGATCGTGCTCTTCGGCAATCGCCATGAACGCATTCGGCGACATCATTTCGCCATTGCGTTCCAGGCGCAGGAAGGCCTGATACAGCTCCAGCGGCTCGCCTTGTAGATTGAGCACCGGCTGGTAATACAGCACGAAGCCGTCGCCAACCAGGGCCTCGCGCAACTGCTTGACCCAGCGCTCTATCCGTTCTTCTTCCGCCCGATCGGCCGCGGCCGGGTCGTAGATGCTGATCGCATTGCCACCGAGCTCGGCGGTGGTGCGCACCGCTTCGGTGCCGCGATTGAGTACCTGACCAATACTGGCGATCTTTTCGCCAATCTGTACGCCGCCGATGCTGACCGTCACCGTGGCCGAACGCACGCCCACGCTGAAGACGTGCTGAGCGAACGCATCTCGCACGATTTCCGCCAGTGCGTGCGTGCGCGCGTAATTGCCGTTCATCAGTAGGGCGAAACTGTGTTCGCCGAAGCGTGCGGCAACCACGCTGTCGTCCAGCACGCTGGCGACATGCGCGGCGAGCGCGGCGATCAGTGCATCGGCCGAATCCAGGCCAAATTCCGGGAGGATGCGGGCGTAATGATCCGGCTCGATCAACAGGAAGCCCGACTGGCCTTCGCTACGACCGGCCTGCGCCACGGCCTGTTCCAGCGCCACCATGAAGGTAGGACGATTGAGTAGACCGGTGACCTGGTCGCGTTGACGCAGGTCTTCGACTTCGCGTGCCAATTCCGGGTCGAACTCCTCCCGGCGGCGGAACACCACCTGGATGCACGGCTCGCCTTCGTAGGTGGCGGTGGCAAATTCCATCGTGGCCGGGAAGGTGTCGCCTTCCACGCGGCGCGCGTCGAGTTTGTACTGCGCCGGCGGCGGCTCACCCTTGGACATCGCCTTGAGCAGCTGTTTGAAATCGTCGACGTACTGCGCGGCGATCATGTCCAGCAACGAGATGCCTTCGACATCGTCGAACGACTCGAAGCCGAACATTTCCAGATAGGCGTCATTGGCGCGGATGTGCATGCCTTCATGCACGTAGGCGATCGGGTCGCGCGAGGACGCGATGAGGGCGTCGCAGCGGCGCTCGGTTTCGCGCATCTGCGCTTCGATGCGGCGCAGCCCGCGACGGGCCTGCAGGTCGTTCCATTCCGAGCGCACCAGCGCGAGCAAGTGTGCGGGGCGGTTACGCAAGGCAATGGCACGCACGCCATGCGAAGCGGCCTCGACCAGGGCGTTCTCTTCGATTCGCTCGGCCAGCAAGATGACCGGTATGTCCTTGCCGCTGCCGGCGATCTGCGTCTGCAGGGCGCTCATGGGGATTTGCTGCGCCTGACCCAGGATGGCCAGATCGATCTGGCCCGACAGCATGTTGGCCAGTTCCTCCTGGTTTTGCGGCCGCGAAGGGCGCACCGCAATGCCGCCGTTACGCAGCGCGGTGACGATGGTCTCGGCACTCTCCACGCTGTCGTCGACGATCATCAGGCGGAGGGTGAGATCTTTGCCTTTTTGCATGTGCGGCTCCCTAGAGACGGGATTTAATACACCAAGGGGTTGGGCGCGTCCACGTGTGTGGAGCATGTCGCATCGAGTGTGAGATGTGGAGCAATATTTAAGGGTGAAATGTGTCGTTCGGAGAATGTCGACCGGGTTTGAATGCTTGCTGTTCATGCAGAGACGGCGTCTGTATTGCCGGCCCCGTTTTCGGTGAGTGACCGGCAACGCCTTGCCATCGGGGTTACGCCACGCTCCCCGCCGCATGGCCAGACGCCCACGCCCACTGGAAGTTGTAACCGCCTAGCCAGCCGGTGACGTCCAGCACCTCACCGACAAAATACAGGCCCGCCACCAAGCGCGACTCCATGCTCGCACTGGAGACCTGATTGGTATCGACCCCGCCCAGGGTGACTTCAGCCGTCCGGTAGCCTTCGGTGCCGCTGGCCACCAGCGCAAAGCTACCCAGCAACTCGGCAGCGGCCTGCAACTGCGGCGGATCCAGCTGGCGCACCGGCTTGTCCGGCAGCCACACCTCGCACAGGCGTTGTGCAAATCGTTTAGGCAGTACATCGGCCAACACGTTGCGCAGCTCGGTGGCACCGCGCTGCTGCTTTTGTTCGCGCAGCCATGCCGCTGCATCGTGACCGGGCAGCAGATCCAACCGCAGGTCGTCTCCGGGCTGCCAATACGAGGAGATCTGCAGAATCGCCGGGCCGCTGACGCCGCGGTGGGTGAGCAGCATGAAGTTGCGGAAGCTGACCCCGTTGCACTGCGCTTCGACCGGCAAGGCCAGCCCCGACAGCTCCTGCAAACGCTCCTGGTGCTTGCCGCTCAACGTGAGCGGTACCAGCCCGGCGCGCGTGGGCAGCAGCGCATGGCCGAATTGCTTGGCCAAGCTGTAGCCAAAGCCGCTGGCGCCCATGCTGGGAATCGACAGTCCGCCGGTGGCCACGATCAGCGATTGCGCCTGCACGCGGCCCTGGCTGGTCTGTACGTCAAATCCATCGCTGCTTCGCTGCATCGACAGCACCTCGCACTGGGTGCGGATCTGCACGCCGGCCGTGTCGCATTCGTCCAGCAGCATGCGCACGATCTGCTTGGACGAGATGTCGCAGAACAACTGGCCCAGCTCTTTCTCGTGATAGGCGATGGCATGCCGTTCGACCATCTCCACAAAATCTGCCGGGCTGTATCGCGCCAGCGCGGATTTGCAGAAGTGTCGATTGGCCGAAATGAAGTTGCCGGGCGTGGTGCCGGTGTTGGTGAAATTGCAGCGCCCGCCACCAGACATCAGGATTTTCTTGCCGACCTTGTTGGCATGATCGATCACCAGCACCTGGCGGCCGCGCCGGCCGGCAGTGAAAGCGCTCATCAGCCCGGCGGCGCCGGCACCGATGACCAGCACGTCGCAACGCATGCTCATTCGGCAGGAGCTTGCCGCACCATCTGTGTCAGGGTAACGCTACCGTGGTCGGCCAGCATCTGCACATCGCCGTCCTGAATGATCACGTCAAAGCGCATGCCGCGCTGGATCAGGGCGCCCAGTGCTTCGGTGGCCTGCGAGTCGAGCTCGATCACGCGCAGATTGCGGTGACGACCCATGGCATTGGCATGCTTCTTCCACCAGGTTTCGGTGGCCTGGCCGCCGTAGCCGATCACCACCGCCTCGCGCGACCGATTGCAGGCCTTGCGCACGCGGCTTTCGTCGGGCTGGCCGAGGTCGATCCACAGGTCGGGGGCGCCGGTGTAATCGCGGCGCCACAGGTCGGGTTCGTCGTCGTTGCTGAGACCACGGCCGAATTCCAGCCGGTCGTCGGCGAACAGCGCGAACGCCAGCAGCCGCACCATCAGGCGCTCGTCGGTCTCGGAAGGATGCTGGGCCAGGGTCAGCGAATGGTTGGCGTAATAGCCACGGTCCATGTCGCTTATCTGAAGTTCCGCCCTGCGGACGGTGGCGGTGAGTGCCATCAGGATGCCGATTGCAAAGGGGGCTTATGATACGCGCCTGGTCCATTCGTCGTACGTCATGTCGCCCGTGTCACAGCGGTGGGCGTGGTTGCGCGGCGAGCCAGCGATCCAACTGTGCGGCGAAGGCTTGGCGATCGCGCGCATGCAGGGCCGACGGTCCGCCGGTGGCGATGCCTGCACCGCGTAACTCTTCCATGAAGCCTCGGACTGACAGTCGCTCCTTGATGGTGTTGCTGGTGAACGGTTCGCCACGCGGGCCAACCGCGGTAGCGCCGGCTTCCAGTACGCGGGCTGCGAGCGGGATGTCCTGGGTGACGACCAGGTCGCCTGCAGCCACCCGTTCGGCGATCGCGTCGTCGGCTGCGTCCGGACCGCCTGGTACCTGGATGGCACGCACATGGGGCAGGGTGGGCGTGCTGAGAGAGTGGTTGGCGACCAGGGTCAGGGCGGTGCCGGTGCGCGCGGCGGCGCGGAACAGGATGTCGCGGATCACCGCCGGGCAGGCGTCGGCATCGACCCAGATCTGTGCAGGCTTGGGGGTGTGAAGCGGTTTCATCTGGTTATTTTCGATGGGGAGAGTCCTGACAGACAGTCGGATTTGGCCTGACTGCAAAAGATTTGACGCAGGGTGTCGCTTTTTGTCCAAAACACGAGTACTGTGCACGTACTGTGTTTGCAAGGGTCACCGTGAATCGTGGCCTGGTGCAGCCGGATCGTTACAGATCTTGCTTCATCGTTCCGCTTTACCAACGCCTGCAACTCAGTCTCAGCTCCGGCTTTTCGGATGCTGCGATTTATCCATCTATAGTTTCAGGAGTTAGTAAAATGTCAGAACGTATGAACGGTATTGTGAAGTGGTTTAACGATGCCAAGGGCTTCGGCTTCATCACCCCGGAAAGCGGCCCGGACCTGTTCGTGCACTTCCGTGCCATTCAGGGCACCGGCTTCAAGTCCCTGCAGGAAGGCCAGAAGGTCACCTTCGTCGCCGTGCAGGGCCAGAAGGGCATGCAGGCTGACCAGGTGCAGGCGGTCTAATCCGTCTGCAACCGTCAGGTTGCCAAAAACGCCGGTCGCGCAAGCGATCGGCGTTTTTTATTGCCTGAAAGAATGAGCGCGGTGACGGTCAAGCGTCCGCCTGGCGCCACTTGCGCAAAGCGATGACGCGTGGATCGGTAGGATGTGCGCTTTCCGCGCGCAGTCCTCCCATGATCACTGTTCACCATCTCAACAACTCCCGTTCCCAGCGCGTGCTGTGGCTGCTGGAAGAATTGGCGCTGCCGTATCAGATCGTGCGCCACGAGCGCGACCCCAAGACCATGTTGGCACCACCGGCCTTGCGTGCGATCCATCCACTCGGCAAATCGCCTTTGCTGGTCGATGGCGATCTGGTGGTGGCCGAATCCGGTGCGATCCTGGAGTACCTGACCGAGCGCTACGACACCGAATGTGCGCTGTCGCCGTCTCTGCGTCCCCTGGATTCGCCCGAGCGCCTGCAGTTCCGCTATTGGATGCATTACGCCGAAGGATCGGCGATGCCACCGTTGCTGATGACGTTGATCTTCGGTCGCATCCGCCGTGCGCCTATGCCGTTCTTCGCCAAGCCCATCGCACGTGCGATCGTGGACAAGGCGATGGCTGGCTTCGTTGGTCCGCAGCTGTCGTTGCATCTGGACTGGATGGAACAGTCGCTGCAGTCCGGCAACTGGTTTGCTGGCGAACGCTTTACCGCCGCCGATATCCAGATGAGCTTTCCGGTACAGGCGGCTGCTGCACGCGGCGGCGGTCTGGAGAAATATCCGCTGTTGCGCGCGTTTCTGCAACGGGTCGAAGCGCGCCCCGCTTATCAGGCTGCGCTGAAGAAGGGCGGCCCGTTCGAGTTGATGGGAAGCAAGCCGGCGAAGTGATGGCTTCGGGATGCGAGTGAGGGTGGGCGGGACTGTATGTCGTCCGTCGCCTATCGCTACGACCCACCGCCTCTAACGGCGATGCATTCGCTACTCCCGCATCCCGAATTGCGACCCAGCGACCCCAACGTCGGCATCGCTGCCCACCAGTCGTTCGCAGCAGTCACTCAATACCCAGCTACGTCAGGGTGGATTGTACTTCAGTGCGCCCGACACTGGCGCACAAACTGCAGTGTGTCGCTCAGCACCTGCGAGCGCTCGGGCGGTTGACGCAACGCCAGGAGGATGCCGAGATGGCCAATGCCGGGGTAGACCTTCAATTCTGCGCTGTCGCCTCGGCGTTTCAGCGCTTGCTGCAGCGAGATGCTGTTTTGCAGTTCGACCACGCGGTCGGCATCGCCATGCAGCAGCAACATGGGCGGTTCGTCGCCGCCGACGTAACGCACCGGTTGCGATTGCCGTTGTGCGGCCGGCGCATCGCCGAAGATCTCGACCAATTCGGGATCGGTCATCGGCATGAAGTCGTAAGGCCCGGCAAGGCCCACCACGCCGCACAGCT
Source organism: Xanthomonas oryzae pv. oryzae (assembly GCF_004136375.1). Classification (NCBI taxonomy): domain Bacteria; kingdom Pseudomonadati; phylum Pseudomonadota; class Gammaproteobacteria; order Lysobacterales; family Lysobacteraceae; genus Xanthomonas; species Xanthomonas oryzae. Next base: position 3,224,756 of record NZ_CP031697.1, on the reverse strand, counting down.
GGTGGGGTTTGAGGCCTTGCGCCTGCAGCCAGCGGGCATCGGTGCCGAGTAGCGCGGCCATGTGCGCGCCGGCCGAATGGCCCATGACCGCCATCCGCTTAGGGTCGCCGCCGTACTCGTGCGCATGCCGGTAGCTCCATGCGGTGGCGCCCGCGGCGTCGGACATGAAGCCGTGCAGTCCGACCTGCGGATACTTGCGATAGTCGGCGACCATTGCCACCACGCCCCCGGCGCGCGAGCGCGCGGCCGACCCAGCGATAATTGGCGCGCGAACCGCGCTTCCAGGTGTCGCCGTAGAAGAACACCACCACCGGTGCATCGACTGCGCCGCGCGGCTGGTACACATCCAGCGCAAGGCCGTGTGCGGGATCGAACACCTGATCGTGATGCTCGACGATGCCCGCCCGGCTGGAGGCGGCATTGATGCCGCCGAAGAAGACGCTGCTGCAGGCCGTCAGGGGCAACGAACCGAGCAGCAGGAGGGCAGGACGGAACCAGCGGGAGGCGCGCGAGGGCATGGGCAATATCGGCAGGATGGCGGGCAGGGTGATTGGTACCAGGCGCGTACGCAACGGGTCAGGCAAGCACAAACCGAGATGGCAGCGACCCGGCAACATGGTCGCCGTTATCGCCTGTATCTGGTCCGCAGCCGGCGGCTATTAGCGGCTATCGCACGTCGCAAGCATGTGCAGGACGAGCCCGCTCGGTGCAAGTCAGCCGAGTGAAGATACGGTGCGCAAGCGGCACCGGATGCGGCGCGACCCATGCCAGGTTCACCGCCGGTGGCCTAGGCTTGCCCGCATGACACAACTGCATTTCGATAACCGACTACGCCAGCAGCTGCCCGGCTATCAGGAGGAGGGGGCGCGCCGGCGCGAGGTGCGTGCAGCTTGGTCGGCCGTGATGCCGACACCGGTTGCCGCCCCGTATCTGATTGCGCATTCGGCGGAGATGGCGCATGTGCTGGGCCTGGATGCGTCCGAAGTAGCCAGTGCCGCGTTCGCCCAGGTGTTCGGCGGCAACGCGCTGTACCCAGGTATGCAGCCCTGGGCGGTCAATTACGGTGGTCACCAGTTCGGGCATTGGGCCGGCCAGCTCGGCGACGGGCGGGCGATCTCGCTGGGTGAGGCGATCGGCATTGATGGCGGGCGCTACGAATTGCAGCTCAAGGGCGCTGGCCCCACGCCTTATTCGCGCGGCGCCGATGGGCGTGCGGTATTGCGCTCATCCATCCGCGAATTTTTGTGCAGCGAGTCCATGCATCATCTGGGCGTTCCAACCACGCGTGCGTTGAGTTTGGTTGGCACCGGCGATGCGGTAGTGCGCGATATGTTCTACGACGGCCGCCCGCAACGCGAGCCGGGCGCGATCGTGTGCCGGGTGGCGCCATCGTTCATTCGCTTCGGCAACTTCGAGTTGCCTAGCGCACGCGGCGATAACGCATTGCTGCGGCAATGGGTGGATTTCACCATTGCCCGCGATTTCCCGGAGTTGGTCGGTACTGCTGAGGCGCTCTACGCCGACTGGTTCGCGCAGGTGTGCCAGCGGACCGCGGTGATGGTGGCGCACTGGATGCGGGTGGGGTTCGTGCATGGGGTGATGAATACCGACAACATGTCGATCCTGGGGTTGACCATCGATTACGGACCGTATGGCTGGGTCGACGACTACGACCCCGATTGGACGCCCAACACCACCGACGCGCAGGGTCGGCGCTATCGCTTCGGCACCCAGCCGCAGGTGGCGTACTGGAATCTTGGCCGGCTTGCCCAGGCGATGGCACCGTTGTTTGCCGACCAGGCGCCGCTGCAACAAGGGTTGAACCGCTTCCGCGATACCTATCTGGCCTGTGATCGGCGCGACACCGCCGCCAAGCTGGGGTTGGCCGAGTGTCGTGACGAGGATCTTGAGCTGATCGATGCGCTGCGCGCATTGATGCGCGACGCCGAGATGGATATGACGCTGACCTTCCGCGGCTTGATCGACCTGTCGCCTGTGCATCCGGACCCCGCACAGCTGCACGATGCCTTCTACGACGACCACAAGCGCGTGGCAAGTGCGTCGCAGTTGCAGGAGTGGTTACAGCGCTATGCCGCGCGCCTGCAGCAGGATGCGTTGTCGCCGGATGAGCGCCGCGCGTTGATGCGCCTGGCCAATCCGCGCTATGTGCTGCGCAACTACCTGGCGCAGCAGGCAATCGACCAGGCGGAGCAGGGCGACCCGTCGGGGGTGCAGGAGTTGCTGGAGGTCATGCGCCGCCCCTACGACGATCAGTCCGGGCGCGCGGCATTCGCGGCGCGGCGACCGGAGTGGGCGCGCGATCGCGCCGGCTGCTCGATGCTCTCGTGCAGTTCCTGACGCGCTCAGATGCAGGGATGCCGTAAAGCCGGCATCAACGGCGCGCGCAGCCTAGAATAGGGGTATCCCCACTGGCCACGACGCCGCAACTACCATCATGACTGACTGCAGCCGCTGCGCCGGCACCAACGCTTCCGGGCCCAACTATTGGTCGGAGCGAATCCGCGACATCGTCGATTTCCCCAAGCCTGGCATCGTCTTCAAGGACATCACGCCGCTGCTGTCGGATGGCCCGGATTTCGCCTCGGCGCTCGACGAAATGGCGCAGCCGTGGCGGACCACGCCGCTGGACGCCGTGCTCGGCATCGAGGCGCTTGGTTTCATTCTGGGTGCGGCATTGGCGCGCGAACTGCGCACTGGTTTCGTGCCGGTGCGCAAGCCGGGCAAGCTGCCTGGGCGCACGCTGATCCGGGAATATGCACTGGAATACGGCACCGATCGCATCGAAATGCACGAAGGCGCGTTGCCGCGCGGCGCGCGCGTATTGATCGTTGACGACGTACTGGCCACCGGCGGTACGTTGCGTGCGGCGCTGGGTCTGGCTGCGCAACTTGAGCTGGAGATCGTCGGCGCGGCGGTGCTGGTCGAGTTGCTGGCGCTACAGGGTCGCCAGAAATGGGCCGATGACGTGCCGCTACTGGCGACGCTTTCTTTTTGATTCGCGTGTTCTGCGGCGACCCTGGCTGCATGGAAGTGTGCGCATCCAGGTTTGCCGTGACTGAGAAAACACGCGGCCGGCATGACGCCGGCCGCGTCGTATTCAGAGCTTGCTGACCCGGAACCGGCGCCCCTTGATCTTGCCGGCGTGCAGATGTGCCAGCGCCTTGGCGACCTGCGCGCGCGCGATGGCGACGTAGGAGCGGGTGGGGTAGATGGCGATCTTGCCGATCGCCGCGCCCGAGAGTCCGGCTTCGCCGGTCAATGCACCGAGGATGTCGCCGGCACGCAGCTTGTCGGTCTTGCCGCCGTCGATGCGCAAGGTGGTCATTGCCGCCTGCGGCAGCTGCGCGGGGCGTGCGGTGGCCAGTGGTGCACGCGACCACTTCAAGGGCTGGCCTTGTTCGGCTTCCAGCGCTTGGGCGCGCGCGGTTTCACGCGGGGCGACCAGGCTTAATGCCAGCCCGTGCTTGCCTGCACGCGCGGTGCGGCCGATGCGATGGCGGTAGGTTTCGGTATCGGTGGGCAGCTCGTAATTGACCACGGCCGAGAGGTCTTCCACGTCCAATCCGCGTGCTGCCACGTCGCTGGCCACCAACACGTTGCAGCTGCGGTTGACGAAACGCACCAGCACCTCATCGCGGTCGCGCTGCTCCATGTCGCCGTGCAGGGCTAGCGCGGAGAAGCCGAACTCCTGCAGCGAGCCGGCCACTTCATCCACTTCCTTGCGGGTATTGCAGAACACCACGCTGGATTCGGGGGTGAAGCGCAGCAGCAAGCCGGCTACCGCTTTCTGCCGATAGGTGGGATCGACCTCGAAGAACTGCTGATCGATTTCCGGCGCGTTGTCGGCGCCTTCGACGGTGATTTCAATCGGGTCTTTCAGGATCTCGCGCGCCAGGGTGCGGATGATGTCGGGGAACGTGGCCGAAAACAGCAGGCTCTGGCGGTGTTTGTCGCAGCGGCTGGCAATCTCGCGGATGGGTTCTTCGAAGCCCATGTCGAGCATGCGGTCGGCCTCGTCCAGCACCAGGGTGCGCACGCCGCCCAGATGCAGGGCGCGTTTGCGCGCCAGCTCCTGGATGCGCCCGGGCGTACCGACCACCACGTGCGGGTCGTGCGCTTCTAGCGAGGCCAGCTGTGGGCCCAGCGGCATGCCGCCGGTGAGTACCACCAATTTCATGTTGGGGATGCCAGTGGCGAGTTTGCGCAGTTGCTTGCCGACCTGATCGGCCAGCTCGCGGGTGGGGCAGAGCACCAGCGCTTGCGCGCGGGTCAGTGCGGGGTCGAGCTTTTGCAGCAGGCCAAGCCCGAACGCGGCAGTCTTGCCGCTGCCGGTCGGCGCCTGCGCGATGACATCGAGCCCCCGCAGGATCGGCGGCAGGCTCTGCGCCTGGACGGGAGTCAGGACGGTGTAGCCCAGGGCGTCGATGCCGGGGGCCAGGGCCGGCGACAGCGGCAGCGCGGAGAATTCGTTCATGGCGCATTTTAGCCCGGGATTCGGAATTCGGGATTCGTCACTGCAACAGCCTGTGCTCTTGCCAATCCCCAATCCCGTACAATTGCGGCATGCCTTTAATCACTCTGCAAAGTGTCGACTACAGCGTCGGCGGCCCCTTGTTGCTGGAAAAAACCGACCTCACGATCGAGCCGTGCGAGCGTATCGCCTTGATCGGCCGCAACGGCGCCGGCAAATCGACCTTGATGAAATTGATCGCCGGCGAGCTCAAGCCCGACGATGGCGAAGTGCGCGTGCAACAGGGCGTGCGCATCGCGCGGCTGGAGCAGGAGGTGCCGCAGGGCACCGGCGGCAGCGTATTCGACGTGGTGGCCGATGGCTTGGGCGAATTGGGCCATTGGCTGGCCGAATTCCATCAGCTCAGCCACGCCGAGGTGTTCGACGGCGATGCGTTCGGCAAGGTGCAGGCCAAGATCGATGCGGCCGACGGTTGGGCGCTGGACCAGCGCGTGACCGAGACGTTGACCAAGCTGGAACTGGACGGCGATGCGGAGTTTGCGCGGCTGTCCGGCGGTATGAAGCGACGCGTGCTGTTGGCGCGTTCGCTGGTGTCCTCGCCCGATGTGCTGCTGCTGGACGAACCGACCAACCATCTGGATATTGAAGCCATCGATTGGCTGGAAACCTTCCTGAAGGGCTGGAGCGGCAGCGTGTTGTTCGTGACCCATGACCGCCGCTTCCTGCGCGCGTTGGCCACCCGCATCGTGGAAATCGATCGCGGCCAGGTCACCAGCTGGCCGGGCGACTGGGCCAACTACGAGCGCCGCCGCGAAGAACGGCTCAATGCGCAGGCGCAGGAAAATGCGCGCTTCGACAAATTGCTGGCGCAGGAAGAAATCTGGATCCGACAGGGTATCAAGGCACGTCGCACTCGCGACGAAGGCCGCGTGCGGCGCCTGGAATCGATGCGCAACGAGCGCGTGCAGCGCCGCGATCTCGCCGGCAATGTGCGCATGGAAGTCTCGCAGGGCGAGTCGTCCGGCAAGAAGGTGATCGAGGCCAAGGAAGTCGGTTTCGCCTTCGGTGCGCGCACGATGGTCAAGGATTTTTCCACCACCATCCAGCGTGGCGACCGCATCGGGTTGATCGGCCCCAACGGCAGTGGCAAGACCACCTTGCTCAAGCTGTTGCTGGGCGATCTGCAGCCGCAGCAGGGCGAAATTCGCATCGGCACCAATCTGCAGATTGCGTATTTCGACCAATACCGTTCCACCCTGCGGGAAGATTGGAGCGCGATCGAAAACGTGGCCGAAGGCCGCGATTTTCTGGAGATCAACGGCAAGCGCAAGCATGTGCATGCCTATTTGCAAGATTTCCTGTTCACGCCCGAGCGCGCACGTGCCCCGATCACGCGCCTGTCCGGTGGCGAGCGCAATCGCCTGTTGCTGGCGCGCCTGTTCGCGCAGCCGTCCAACCTGTTGGTGATGGACGAACCGACCAACGATCTGGACGTGGAAACGCTGGAGCTGCTGGAAGAACTGCTGGGCGAGTACACCGGCACCTTGCTGCTGGTCAGCCACGACCGCGACTTTCTCGACAACGTGGTGACCTCCACGCTGGTGATGGAAGGCGATGGCCTGATCGGCGATTACATCGGCGGCTACAGCGATTCGCTGCGCCAACGCCGCACGCCGGTGGGCAATGCGATGGCGGTTGCCAAGGCCTCGGCTACTGCGGTGGCGACCGCCCCAGTGGCGGCTGCAGCAGCGTCGACGGACACCGCGCCCAAGCGCAAGCTCAGCTACAAGGATGCACGCGAGCTGGAGCAGTTGCCGGCCTTGATCGAGACACTGGAGCAGCAGGTTGCCGCGCTCACCGCGGCGATGAACGAGCCTGCCTTCTATCAGCGCGACAGTGCGGCGATGGCGGCCCACACCGCAGCGTTGGGCGATGCGCAGAAGCAACTGGATGCGGCGTACGCGCGCTGGAGCGAGCTGGATAGTTGAGAGTTGGCCGGCACGCGTGATGCGTGCTGGTCCCGTATTGTTCGCTGTAAGCAAGGTGATGATTGCGAGCCATGGCGGATGGATGCATACGGACGTGCGTGCGCAGCGATCCGTCGGCAGCGATCCGTTGTTTGTCGATTCCATCGCCGATCGCACTGCAAGCGCACAGTGCCTACGAAATTTTGCCCACGCTTATCAGGCCGGCGCGCAAGGCGTGCCTCACGCCATCGTGGCGGCAAGGCATGCTGCACCGTGACCAGACGCGCCTTGCAGAACTGCTGTGCAGTTGTGCCGTCAGCCGGCCTCGCAACGGCTAACAGAACGTCGCGCGCTGTCGTCAGTTGGGTGCGGACGGCGCGGAAGGACCGCAGTGGACGCGTGGGACATGCCGATTCCGAGCGCCGGCGGCACCTGCCAGGGGGCTGCGCGGCAGCCTTATGAGCTGCTCTTAATCGCAGGCGCTGGCTGGCGCAACGAACGCCGCAAAGGTCAGCCCGCGTGCTGCCCAGGCGTTGGCGACTTCATCGAGGATGTCCAGCAAGGTGTCGCGGTCGTTGGATGCGGTGCCTGCCAGCGCCTGCGCGCCATCGATGAGCAGTGCATAGCCTTGCGATGACGGCAGCCATGCCAGGTCGCGCAAGGCATCGCTGAGCGCGTCCCAGTTGCGGCCGAAGCTGGCCGGAAAATCCAGTTGCGTGGCCAGGCGCATCAGCAACATGCGTTTGTCGCTGCAGGTTGCCAGATCCACGCGCAGGATGCGCAAGCCGGCATCGCGTGCCAGTGCCGCCATCGTGTCCAGATCGTCGGTCTCGGCCTGATAGACGCCTGATTGCTGCGGATCGGACAGATCCAGTGCGAAGTCGCCTGCGCTCATGGTGCCTGATCCGGGGTGGCGCCATTGAAGGCTTTGAAGCTTTGGTAATGATCGTCGCTGTAGTACCACGCCTCGGGCGGGGTACCGCCGGTGACGATGCGGCGTGCGCCGCGATCCGGACTGCCGGGCGTATCCACGGTGTATTCGCGGTAATAACCACGCGGGCGCTCGGGCAGGCGATGCTCGCGGTTGCCGAACACGCCGCCGTCCTGTGGATGCGGGAACGGCCCGCCGTGCTGGATCAGCACGATCGCGGCCATCGCCTCGGTCGGCAGAAAGGCGGGCAGACGCGGCACCTCGCGCGTCGGTGCGGTCGCGGTGCTCGGTGCGTTGAGTTGCGGCGCGAACTGCGGCTTGGGCGTCTGCATTGCGCGCATGCCCCACAGCCCGGCGACGAGCAGCGCGATGGCGACAATGAGCAACGCGGGCTTACGCATGAAGACGGTCCGAAGAATGGCTACGGCAGAGCAAGTATGCCGATGCGTGACTGTGTCGACTTTGAACGTGGCCAAGCGCCAGCGCGGTTCACGCCCAAGTAACCGGGACATGGTGCAAGGTGTGCAGCCAACGACGCGCGGCATGAGATGGGATGAAGTTTCCCTGCCAGCACCCTTGGTAAGCGCTGCCGCCGTCCTTACCATCTACCACGCAACGCCCGGTCTTCGCCGGGCGGCAAGTCCAGGAGATACGCATGGCTTACACCCTTCCGCAGTTGCCCTACGCCTACGACGCGCTGGAACCGAACATCGATGCGCAGACGATGGAAATCCATCACACCAAGCATCATCAGACCTACATCAACAACGTCAATGCGGCGCTGGAAGGGACTGAGTACGCCGATCTGCCGATCGAAGAGCTGGTCTCCAAGCTGAAGAGCCTGCCGGAAAACCTGCAGGGCCCGGTGCGCAACAACGGTGGCGGCCACGCCAACCATTCGCTGTTCTGGACCGTGTTGTCGCCCAACGGCGGCGGCGAGCCCAAGGGCGAGGTCGCCAAGGCGATCGACAAGGACATCGGTGGGTTCGAGAAGTTCAAGGAAGCGTTCACCAAGGCCGCCGTCAGCCGTTTCGGCTCGGGTTGGGCATGGTTGAGCGTGACCCCGGACAAGAAGCTGGTGGTGGAAAGCACCGCCAACCAGGACAGCCCGCTGTTCGAAGGCAATACCCCGATCCTGGGCCTGGACGTGTGGGAACACGCGTATTATCTGAAGTATCAGAACCGCCGCCCGGAATACATCGGCGCGTTCTACAACGCCGTCAACTGGGAAGAAGTCGAGCGCCGCTACCACGCTGCGATCGCCTGAGTTCTGAGTCAGTGCGGTAACGCAAGAAGGCCGGGAGCGATCCCGGCCTTCTTTGTTGCTGCGATCTGATCTTCTTCACGGCGATGCGATAGCGCACGATGTGACGTGTCGGTCGCGCCGATGGCGCGCGCGACGAAGAGGGCCTTTCCTGAGCGTTATGCAACGCAAAAGGCCGGGTTTGATCCCGGCCCTTTGTCTGTGTGGTCCTGCTGCAGCGACATGCGTCGCGCATTCCGCCGTCAGGCGCGGCACTCAGAACGTGGCGTCGAACTCGCGCGCATAGCCGGTATTGACGATGACCTTCTGCAGCGCGTCGCTGATCTTGATGTTGCCGGCCACGATCTGCTGCGTCTGCGGGCCCATGTTGTCCATGCGCGGCGGAGTGGCGCCCTTGTAGTCGCAAACGCGGCCACCGGCCTCGCGCACCAGCAAAACGCCGGCAGCGATGTCCCAGGCTTTGACGCCTGCTTCGAAATAGGCGTCGGCGCGCCCGCAGGCCACATAGGCCAGGTCCAGCGCCGCCGAGCCGGTGCGACGCACGTCTTCGGCCTGCACCAGCAGCGCATCCACGCACTTGAGCTGCGCACTGGCGCGCGCACGTTCGCGCGGCGGGAAGCCGGTGTGGACCATCGCGCCTTCCAGGTCCTTGCGCTCGGCAATGCGGATGCGGCGGTCGTTGAGCACCGCGCCGACACCACGGCTGGCAGTGAACAGCTCATTGCGCAGCGGATCGAAAATCACCGCATCGATAGGTTCGCCGTTTTCCACCAGTGCGATGGAAACGCAGTAGTGCGGAAAGCCGCGCAGATAGTTGCTGGTGCCGTCCAGCGGATCGATCACCCAGGTGTAGCGGCCACTCTTGCCGCCCTGCACGCCGCCTTCTTCGCCAAATACGGCGTATTCGGGATAGCCGCGCTTGAGTTCCTTGATGATGACCTTCTCGGCGTCGGCATCGACTTCGCTGGCATAGTCCATGCGGCCTTTCTGCACCACGTTGAGCGCATCGAGCTTGTTGATACCGCGCAACAGCACATTGCCGGCGAGGCGGGCGGCTTTGACCATGACGGTGACGGCGGGTTTCTGCATGGTTAAAGCTCCCGTGAAGGCAGAATCGGACAATGGCGAAGTTATAAAGAGCGCTCCGGCGCGAAAGCCGGCCGCGCAGTTTACCATCTACGGCCAAACAGCTCTCCAATCTCCGTTCATGTCCGTCAGTCAGTGCATCCGTTTTGTTCTTGTCGGTACCCAGCATCCTGGCAACATTGGCGCCGCCGCGCGTGCGATGAAGACCATGGGGGTCTCGCGCCTGGTGCTGGTGGCGCCGGAGCGAGCACTCGATGAAGACGCCTACCGGCGTTCGGCTGGTGCCGAAGACGTGCTGAGCGAAGCGCCGATCTTCGCGACATTGGGCGAAGCGGTGGCCGACTGCACCCTGGTGATTGGCTGCACCGCGCGCGCGCGCCGGGTGGCGCTGGAGGAACTGCTGCCCGACGAGGGCGCACAGCGCGCCCTGGCCAAGGCGAGCGAGCCAGCCGAGGTGGCCTTCGTGTTCGGCCGTGAGCGCACCGGTCTAACCAACGACGAGCTGCAGCTGTGCCATGCCGCAGTGCATATACCGTCGGACCCGCAGTTCAGTTCGCTCAATCTGGCCGCAGCCGTGCAGGTGCTGGCGTATGAGGTGCGGCTGGCGCAGTTGGCGGCAGGCGAGGCCGAACCGGCGCCGGCCGCCGCTACCGGCTTGCGCGACGGGCCGGCCAGCCACGCGCAGTTGGAAGGCATGTTCGGTCAGTTGGGCGACACGCTGGACGAGATCGACTTCCACAAGGGCCGTGCGCCGGAGTCGGCGATGCGCAAGTTGCGCCGCTTGTTGCTGCGCGCTGAGATGACCGAGCAGGAGGTGCGGCTGATCCGCGGCATCCTGTCCGATGCGCAGCGCATGGCCATGCTTGCCAGGCAGGCCGAAAACTGACGTCTGTCACATCTTCGAAGATTCGGCTAGGCTGTCCGCGGCTCTAGTGGAGTGTTCGTTTTGCGCGGTCTACGATGGTGTCTGATTGCCTGCTGGCTGATCGCCGGGGCAGGCTTGGCTGCGACGGTTTCGGCAGCGCATTCCTCGGTCCTGGTGCTTGGACGGATCAGCGATGATCCAGCCACCCATTACGAGCAGCTCAAGCCCCTGCTGGATTACGTGGTGCCGCGCATGCGCGAAGTGGGAATCCGTCGTGGCGAGATCCTGATGGCGCCGGACGCGCGCCAGATGTCCAGCTATCTGCGGCGCGGCCGGGTCGATTGGGTCAGCGAAACCACCGGTGCGGCGATGCTGCTGGAGCAGAGCGGCGGCGCGCATCCCTTGGTGATGACCGAGCGTGGCGGTCTGCGCGACTTCCACACGCTCTTCTTCGTGCGTCGCGACAGCCCGATCCAGTCGCTCGCGCAGTTGCGTGGCCACACCCTGGCATTGCAGAACGCCTCGTCCACCAGCGGCTATCTGCTGCCGATGCTCGAACTGCTGCGCAACGGCATTGCGTGCGATGTGCTGCTGTCGGCGGACGACGCCCCGGCGCGCGGATCGGCCGGCTATTTGATGGTCGGTTCCAAATTGAACGTTGCCGCGTTCGTGCACAAACGCCTGATCGACGTGGGCGCACTCAGTAATGTGGATTGGGACGACGAACGCCACATGCCAGTGGTGTTCAAGCGCGACTTCCGCATCGTGCACCGCACGGCGCCGGTGCCGCGCGCGGTGGAAATGGTGCGCGCGGGCATGGACCCGGCGGTGGAGCAGCGCCTGCGTGTGGTGTTGCTGCAGGCTGCCTCCGATCCCAGGGCGGCGCCTGCATTGAAACGTTTCTTCGACACCACCGGGTTCCGACCGCTGGATCCCACCAGCCGCCGCCGTCTTCAGGAGCTGAGTGCCGGCGTGCAACGCGTCAGGGAACAGGTGGAATGACTCAGCTGCGCTTTGGCTTGCAGGCACGCTTTCTGTTGGTGATGGCGCTGACGCTGTTACTGGTCGGGACGATTCTGGCCTCGCTGTTGCAGCGACAAAGCGCCATGCAGCGCGAGGTGCGCGGGTTGAGTGCGCAGATCCTGCATGAGCTATTCGACCGTAGCCTGCGCACGCGCGGCGAAACGCTGGCGACCGAACTGGCCTCCGGGCTGGCCAATCCCGTGTATTACTCGGACCTGGGCGCGGTGGGCGCGCTGGTGCGCAATGCCATGCGCCAGCAGGTGGTGAGCTATGTGCTGGTATTCGACCGCCATGGCCGGCTGGTGCACGACGGCACGCCGACCTTGCAGCGCTACGGGCAGGCCATGACCGATCCGCTCGCGGCCAAGGCGCTGGCGGCGCAGAAAATGGTGTTGCAGTACTCGCCGGAGGTGCTGGATGTCACGGTGCCGATCAAGATCGGCGACCAGCGCATCGGCGGCGTGCGGGTGGGCATGTCGCGCGAGCGGGTGCGCAAGATCGAGTCCGGCGCCAATCTGACGTTGGTGCAAAACCTCAACGCCATCGGCAAGCGCGATCTGGGCTGGCTGCTGGTGCTGCTGGCCGCGCTGGTGGGGCTGGGTGTCTTGCTGGCCATTTATGTGCAGCGCACGCTGGTGGCGCCGGTGCGGCTGCTGGCGGCTGCGGCCAAGCAGATCGAACGTGGTGATTACGCAGTACAGCTGCCGCCGCACCCGCGTAACGACGAGATCGGCGAGCTGATTTCCGCGTTCGGGCGTATGAGCGAAAGCATCGCCCGCCACGACCGCGAAGTGCGGCACATGGCCTACACCGACGCACTGACCGGGCTGACCAACCGCCTGGGCTTCCGCGAAGGGCTGGATCATCTGCTCAACACCGCCCGCAGCACCGGCAGCAAGCTGGCACTGCTGTTCGCCGATATCGACGACTTCAAACGCGTCAACGACACGCTCGGCCACGAAGCCGGCGACGAAGCCTTGCTGCAGTTCGCCAGCCGCATCAGCCGCGCGGTGGCTGCGTTGGGCGACGACGATGCGATTCTGGCGCGTTTCGGTGGCGATGAGTTCGTGATGCTGTTGCAGAGCGGCGACGTCAGCCTGCTGGCCGCGCAGTTGGCCGAGCGCCTGGTGCATGAGCTGAGCCGGCCGTTGAACGTGCAGGGCCGCGAGGTGTTCCTGGGCACTTCGATCGGCATCACGCTGTTCCCGGACGATGCCCGCGATGCCACCGCGCTGCTGAAGAATGGCGACATCGCGATGTACCAGGCCAAGGTAGCCGGAAAGAATTGCCATCGCTTCTACAGCCGCGCTGCCGATCATGCCGTCGAGCGCCGCGTGCGCATGGAGCACGAGTTGCGCGGGGCCTGGGAACGCGACGAGCTGCTGCTGGTCTATCAGCCGATCTATCGCACAAGCGACCGCGTGCTGGTGGGCGTGGAAGTGCTGTTGCGCTGGCAGCATCCGACACTCGGGACGATTGCACCGTCTACGTTTATCGATATTGCCGAGCAGAGCGGCCTGATCGAAGTGATCGGCCCCAAGGTGCTGCGCGCAGCATGCCTGGAGGCGGCGCAATGGCCGTTGGTGGGCGAAGGCCTGTTTGTGTCAGTCAATGTGTCCCCGCGGCAGTTGCGCAGTGGCGATTTGATCGACACCGTGGCCCAATGCCTGGCCGAGTCGGGATTGCCGGCCGCGCGCCTGCATCTGGAACTCACCGAGACCGCGGTGATCGGCGACGAAATGATGGCCGCCCGCTTGCTTGATCAACTGCACCGCACCGGCGTGAAGGTGTGGCTGGACGACTTCGGCACCGGCTTCTCCGGCCTGAGCCATTTGCGCCAGGTGCCGGTGGACGGGGTCAAGATCGACAAGAGTTTCATCGCCGACCTGCAGCGCGACCCGGACGATTTGGCCCTGACCACTGCGATCATCAACATGGCGCATTCGCTGGGAATTACCGTCGTTGCCGAAGGCATCGAGCAGGAAGCGCAATTCAATCTGCTACGCGAGCGCGGCTGCGATCTGGGTCAGGGTTACTGGTTCAGCCGGCCATTGAGCCCGGCCGATATGGTCAAGCTGATCGCAGCAGGCTGAGTGCCGTCGGAGCGCGTCTGAGCGCAACGTGCGTTATTGGTAAGGCTCCACGCGCCCGGGTGCGCTCCTGCAAAGAGCGTGTCTGGGTCATCATCGGGGACTTCGCGCAGTGCCGGGTAACAGCGTAGGAGCGCTCCTGGGCGCGATTGGGCGTTACCGGTAAAGCTTCATCGCGCCCGGGCGCGCTCCTGCGACGGATTACGCTGAGGTCAGGGCGGTTACAGCGGCCGTTTGCCGGTATCGCCGGGAATTTCGCGCACCAGGCGCGGCACCAGATAGCCGGACAGGCGCGTGGCCAGTTCGGTATGCAGCGCGCGTGCGCGGGCATCGTCCACTTCGAAATGCGCCACGCCAGCGACGCGGTCGAGCTGATGCAGGTAATAGGGCAGTACGCCGGCAGCGAAGCTGCGCTCGCTCAATGCCGCCAGCGCGTCCACGCTGTCGTTGACCCCGCCCAGCAGCACAGCCTGGTTGAGGAGTTGCGCGCCGGTGTCGCGCAGCGCGTGCATGGCCATGTCCACTGCGGAGTCGAATTCATTGGCGTGGTTGGCATGCAGCACGAACGCCGCTGGCCACGGCAGGCTGCGCAGCCAGGCCAGCAGTGGTGCGTCCACGCGCTCGGGCAATACGATCGGCAGGCGGCTGTGGATGCGCAGGCGTTTGAGGTGCGGGATCGCTGCCAGTGCGTCGGTAAGTTCGGCCAGCTTGGGCGTGGCCAGCGAGAGCGGGTCGCCGCCGGAGAGCAGCACTTCGTCGATGCCGGGGTCGGCGGCGATCGCGGCCACCGCCTCACGCCAGCCATCGCGCGCAGCGGTCTCTTCGGCATACGGGAAGTGGCGGCGGAAGCAGTAGCGGCAATGCACGGCGCAGCTGCCGGTGGCGATCAGCAGGGCGCGGCCGCGGTACTTCTGGATCACACCGGCGGCAGTCTTGGCGGCGGCATCGCCCACCGCGTCCAGGCCGAAGCCCGGCACGGGCTGCATTTCCGCATCCAGCGGCAGCACCTGGCGCAGCAGCGGGTCGTGGAGGTCGCCGTGGCGCATCCGCGCCACAAACGCGCGCGGCACCCGCAGCGGAAACTGCGCAGCGGCAGCGTCGCTGATCGCCGCCGCCTGCGCATCCAGGCCCAACAGCTCCAGCAGCACGCGTGGGTCGCGCACGGCGTCGCGCCACTGCTGCTGCCAGCGCGATGGCTGCAGGGCAGGGGGCGGGGATGGCTGTAAGGCGCGGGGGGCTGCGGTTATCATGTGCAGTCACAAAACCAATGCCCGCCGGTTGCGGCGGGCGCCCCATTCTAATCCGACCTGCCACCGCATGGCGGGTCGTGGTCTTATCGAGGAGCTGCACCATGGCCACTGTTGGCATGAACGACGTCAAGAACGGCATGAAGATCCTGGTCAACAACGAGCCGGCGGTCATCACCGAGACCGAATACGTCAAGCCGGGCAAGGGCCAGGCCTTCACCCGCATGAAGTACCGCTTCATCAAGTCCGGGCGCGTGGTCGAAATGACCATGAAGGCGACCGACGACGTGGAAGTGGCCGATGTCGTCGATACCGACATGCGCTACCTGTACAGCGATGGCGAGTACTGGCACTTCATGGACCCGGAAACCTTCGAGCAGGTGCAGACCGACAAGGCCGGCATGGGCGGCGCCGACAAGTGGCTGAAGGGCGAGGAAGACTGCATCGTGACGTTGTGGAACGGTGCGCCGATCTGGGTGCAGCCGCCGAATTTCGTCGAACTCAAGATCACCGAGACCGACCCGGGCGTGCGCGGCGATACCTCCGGTGGTGGCGGCAAGCCGGCCACGCTGGAAACCGGCGCAGTGGTGCGCGTGCCGCTGTTCGTCAACCAGGACGAAATCATCAAGGTCGACACCCGTTCGGGCGAATACTCGGCGCGCGTCAAGTAATTAAGATGCGCCTGGGACGCCGGTCCGGCCGAGCAGTACGCAGTGCCAGTGTCATGGCGGGAGGAGCAGATGACAGAACGACTGCGCCGCTGCCAGGCTTGGGCGGCCGGTGTTTGGAATCTGCGTGTGCCACGCCTGCACCGCCGGTCCCGTGCGCCATTCGTACGCACCTGACGGCTGCTCGCTTCGCGTTGCTGGCTGGGCTGAGCGGCACGCTTGCGGTGTGCCAGGTGTTTGCGCAAACCGCTGCCACTGCTGCCTGTGATGCGCAGAGCGTGGCGGCGGTTGCAGCGGTTGCGACTTCCGGCGGAGCGGGCGGCACCGCCGAGGCGGTGCCGGTCGCGCGTGTCGTGGCACAGACCTGCAAGCCGTGGCCGTACGATCCAGCGATACGGCTGGCAGCGGTTGCATTTGCTGCCGATGCCACCACCGAGGCTGGCGAGCGCAACCTTGAATTGCGCGTTGCCATGCTCGATGCCGGCACTCATAAGGTCGTGGCGTTGTATGCGCAGGACATGGGTGAGGATGCCGGCTTCGAACTTGCTGCCGACAGTCTGCGCCTGGATACCGCGCGCTATGACCTGGCGCAGGGCGTACGCGCAATTGGCGTTGTGGTGCATAGCGTTGCGCGCGGCCCTAGTTGCCCGGATTTCGACAGCAACGACGCACTGACCTTGCTGGTGCGCGAAGGGCGTCGGTTGCGCCCGGTGCTGCAGCGGAATCTGACTGTCTGGCAGCGGGTGAAAGGCGAGCCTTGCAACTGGGGCGCGACAGGTGTGGTGACCGAGCGCGGCACGCTCACACTGTCGATGGACACGCCCATCCATGCCGGCTACGCCGACATCGCGCTGACTGCCAACTTGGTGACCTCCACCACCGTCAAGGATGCGGTCGACACCGAACGCACGCGCCGCCGACGTCAGGTGCTGCGCTACGACGGCACGCGGTATGTGCCTGTGTCACGCTCCGACGACTCCTGGCCGTTCGGCAACTAACTTTTCAATGGATCCCCTCATGACCAACGCCCCGCCCGAACCCTGCGACCTGCTGATCGAGGCCGGCTATGTGGTGCCGATCGAGCCGCACGCGGTGGTGCTGGAAGACCACGCCGTTGCGGTCAGCAATGGAGCGATCGTGGCGATCCTCCCGACCGTCGACGCACGCGCGCGTTTTGCGCCGAAGCAGACCGCGTCGCGCCCGGAGGCTGCATTGATGCCGGGTTTGGTCAACGCGCATACGCATAACCCGATGACGTTGCTGCGCGGCATTGCCGACGACCTGCCGCTGATGGTGTGGTTGCAGCAGCACATCTGGCCGGTGGAAGCGGCGGTGATCGGGCCGGAATTCGTGGCTGATGGCACCACGCTGGCGATCGCCGAAATGCTGCGTGGCGGCACCACCTGCGTTAACGAAAACTACTTCTTCGCCGATGTGCAGGCCGCGGTGTACAAGCAGCACGGTTTCCGTGCGCTGGTAGGTGCGGTCATCATCGACTTCCCGACCGCGTGGGCATCGTCGGACGACGACTACTTCGCGCGCGCCGGAGAGTTGCATGACCAGTGGCGCGACGATCCGTTGATCAGCACCGCGTTCGCGCCGCATGCGCCGTATACCGTGAACGATGCCAACTTCGAACGCGTGCGCATGCTGGCCGACCAGCTCGACATCCCGGTGCACCTGCATACGCACGAAACTGCGCAGGAAGTGGCCGATTCGATCAAGCAATACGGCCAGCGCCCGCTGGCGCGACTGGATCGTCTGGGCCTGGTTAACGACCGTCTGATCGCAGTGCACATGACCCAGCTCACCGATGCGGAAATCCATCTGTGCGCCGAGCGCGGCATCAGCGTGGTGCATTGCCCCGAATCCAATCTCAAGCTTGCCTCGGGTTTCTGCCCGGCGTGCGCGCTGCAGCGTGCCGGCGTGAATCTGGCGATCGGCACCGATGGCTGCGCCAGCAACAACGACCTGGACATGTTCAGCGAGAACCGCACTGCCGCGATTCTGGCCAAGGCCGTGGCCAACGATGCGACCGCGCTGGACGCGGCAACCACCTTGCGCGCGGCCACCCTGGGCGGCGCGCGTGCATTGGGCTTCGGTGACACCATCGGCTCGATCGAGATTGGCAAGCAGGCCGACCTGATCTGCGTGGATCTGGCCGCATTGGAAATCCAGCCACTGCATCATGTGTTGTCGCAGTTGATCTACTCGGCCGGCCGCCATCAGGTCACCGATGTGTGGATCGCCGGCAAGCCCAAACTGGTGCAGCGTGAGCTCATCGATATGGATACCGCCGCCCTGGTCGCCAATGCGCGGCAGTGGCGCGAACGCATCCGCACCGTCCGCGCCTGAGCGCGCGTCATCGCATCACGGAGCCCCCGCATGAATTCGAATACGCAACCTGCATCCGGCAATTTCCACCAGAGCGAGCTGGATAAATTCGCTGCGCTGGCCAACCGCTGGTGGGATGCCGACGGCCCGCAAAAGCCGTTGCACGCGCTCAATCCGGTGCGTCTGGACTATGTGTCCGCGCGGCTAGATCTTGCCGGTGCGCGCGTACTCGACGTCGGCTGCGGCGGCGGGCTGCTCAGCGAATCGATGGCGCGCCTGGGCGCGCAGGTCACTGCGATCGATCTGGCACCGGAGCTGGTCAAGGTGGCGCGTCTGCACGGCCTGGAATCCAGCGTGCAGGTCGACTATCGCGTGCAATCTGTGGAAGATCTGGCCGCCGAGCAGACGGGCAGTTTCGATGCGGTGACCTGCATGGAAATGCTCGAGCACGTGCCGGATCCGACCGCGATCATCCGCGCCTGCGCCCGCCTGCTCAAGCCGGGCGGCAAGCTGTTCCTGTCCACGCTCAATCGCACCCCGGCTGCGTTCGCGCTGGCCGTGGTCGGTGCCGAATACATCGCGCGCCTGCTGCCCAGGGGCACGCATCATTACAAGGATTTCATCAAGCCGGCCGAGCTTGCGGCGTGGTTGCGCAATGCCGAACTGCAGCTTGAAGACGTCAGCGGCATGCTCTACGAGCCGTGGCGTAACCGCGCGCGTCTGTCCTCGCGGACCGAGGTGAATTATCTGGCGTATGCGGTGAAGCCGTGATGGGCCGGGATTCGAAAGTCGGGATTTGGGATTCGCAACGGCCGTTGGTTGGGGTCTTGATGGTCCCGGTGGCGTGCCGGGCGATACGCAATTGACTACAGATGTGGCTGCTGCGGATTTTCCGCGGGTGGTGCTATTCGATCTGGATGGCACCTTGCTGGACAGTGCGCCGGATATGCTGGCCACGGTCAACGCGATGCTGGACGCGCGTGGCCGTGCGCCGATTGCGTTGGCCTCGTTGCGTCCAGTGGTCTCCAAAGGTGCGCGTGCGATGCTCGGTGTGGCCTTTGCCGAGCTCGATGCCGAGGCGTGCGTTGCACTGGTGCCGGAATTCTTGCAGCGCTATGAAGACGTGATCGGCACGCAGTCGCAGCTGTTCGACGGTGTCGAAGAACTAATGGTGCGACTGGAGAATGCCGGTTGCGTCTGGGGCATCGTGACCAACAAGCCGGAATATCTGGCGCGGCTGATCCTGCCGCAGTTGGGCTGGGAACAGCGCTGCGCGGTGCTGATCGGCGGCGACACGCTGGCCGAGCGCAAGCCGCATCCATTGCCGCTGCTGGCGGCCGCCGAACGTATCGGCGTTGCGCCCGCGCAATGCGTGTATGTCGGCGACGATGCGCGCGACATTCTGGCTGCACGGGTGGCGGCGATGCCGTCGGTCGCGGTGTTGTGGGGCTACCGCCTGGACGACGACGACCCATTGCGCTGGCAGGCCGACGTGCTGGTCGAACAGCCGCAGGCGCTGTGGAATCCCGCAACGTGGCCGCAAACCTGATCTTTCTTCGTTTTTTTCTGGACCCGCCATGAGCCAATCCAGCGCTCTCGATAGTTTTCTCGACAAATGGCGCACACGCTGGCCGGAATGGTCGGTTGCCGAGCCTTTTATCCCGCAACTGCAACGCCCGCTGGCAGCCGCCTGGTTTGCGCTGTTGCAGGAATGGGAAGACATCATGAACATCGCCGGCGACCCGTTGCCGGCCGATGCCAAGCTGGCATGGTGGCAGCAGGAACTGCGCGACTGGTCGAACCAGCGCTCGCGGCATCCGCTGGGCCGCGTACTGGAACCGGTGCGTGCGCCGTGGGCAGCATTGGCTGACACCTTGCCGGCGATGCAGACCGCCCGCGTGCAACCGCAATCACTGCAGCAGGCACTGGGCACATTGCATGCATTTGCAGAGGCCGTGGTTGCGGTAGAAGCGGTGCTGTTTGCGCGCACGCAGCCGGGCGATGGCGCTGCGGTAGCGGTGCAGTGGCTGGATGCACGTCAACGCGTGGCCGGCGATAGCGCCGCGCCGGGCGGCGTGGCCACGGCCGCATGGCGCATACAGTTGCTGCAGGCCTGGCCGCGCAAGGTCGCGTTGGCGCGACCGCATCGGGTGTGGTCGCGCCTGGCGCGGCTGCGTCTGCAGCGCGCGCTGAGCGGCAGGACAGCCTATCCGCCGCCGCTGCAGCAGGTGTGGCATAGCTGGCGTGCGGCCAGCGGTACGGACTAACCGCGGCTAACGAAACGTGTTGGTCGTCAAGCGGGTGTAGACGGCGCGGTCGGAACCGCAGTGTATGAATGGCGTATGCCGATTCCGAGCGCCGATCGCGCCCGCCTGGCGGCTGCGCAGTCGTGTTTTTAGGCGCTTTAGGCGCAGCAAGTACGCTGACCGCGCTCGGCATCCGCGCTTGCCGTGTGGCAAGCGCGGTGTCTCAATCAGCTGTGCTCAGATCGGCGAATCCGGCAGCACCGAGTGGTAGGCGATGAAGGCGTCGTTGCATTGCAACGGCACGCCAGGGCCAGGCTTCCCTTGCAGCTGCACATCGTTGGACGCTGATTCGGTCAGCTGATCGAAAAAGCTCACTGGACCGCCTTTAAACGTGAAATGCGTCGTGCCCGGGTTGCTCGCAGGCCCGCCGAAATGCGGCTTTGCGAACGAGACCTTTCCACCTTCCAGCACCACGTTGTCCAGCGAAATGCTGATCGGCAAGGTGGTCTTCGCATCGCGGTAGCCGTAGAAGCTCAGCTCGCCGCCGCCGAATGCCTTGGAACCCAGCGAGTGCACATTGGTCAGCGTGATGCCGCTGAAACTCGGCAGTTTGCTGCGCACTGCTGCATTGGCGTAGTTCGCATCGAACACCAGCGGCCTTGCCACACCGCGCATGCAGATGTTTTCAAAACTGATGTCGTAGACCTGGCCGCCGCGCGTGCCATCGGATTTGATCCGCAGCCCGTTGGAAGAATACGGGTCGTCGTGTACATCGTTGCTATTGAAGCCATCGATGCTCAGCCCGCGCACGGCGATATGGCGCATGCCCGAGTCGGTTTCGCTGCCCAATGAAAAACCATGTGTGTAATAGAACTGGTTGTAGGTGAACAGCATGTTTTCCGATGCGATGCTGCGCTTGCTACTGGCATGTGCCTTGATCGCAACACCGTCATCGCCGGTAGCGATGTACGAATACGTCAGCAGTACATTCTTCGACTGGCCCGGATCGAAACCATCGGTATTCTTGGCGGTTTTCGGGGTGAAGCAGGTGGCGTGCGGATTGACATCAGGCGTGCTGCCGACCGGGCAGTGGTAGCCGGGCCGCGAGTAGACCAGGCTGGGCGCAAGAATTTTGATGCCCCACGCCGTCAGGCCAACCACGTTATCGGTGGTCACATGGAAATTCGCCGAGTTTTCCAGAGTGATGTCGTACAACGTGAAGTCAGTGCTGTCGTCGATCTGCAGCAGCCGCGGGACGTGTTGGCTCAGGCCTTTAGTGACGTTGAGATAGGCCAGATCCCACCAACTGGCGGTGCCGGCGTTTGGCCCGGCAGTCAGCGTGCTGCCGCCGCGTCCATCGATCTTGCCCGCACCAACGATCGCGCTTTTTGCGGTATCGGCGACGTGGATGAGCGGCTTGCATGACTTCGTCTTGTCGCTGGTCGCAGTGCCGCAGGTGCCCAGGCCGTTGTCGTAATCCAGCGGATTGCGCGAGCCGAACAAGGTGACGCCGCCGTCGATCCATAGCGTGACACCGCTTTTAATGGTCAGCGGCCCGGTCAGCAACCCGGATTCGCCGGCATCGCCGGGGACAAGGTGCACTGCGCTGCCGGCAGGGCAATGGTCGATGGCCGCCTGCAAGCGCGCGGTGTCGCGTTTGGAGTGTGCCGGATTCTGGTCAAGCGTATCGAGCGAGCCGCCCACCGGCATCAGCGCGGCCTTGAGCGTGGCGCATACCTGGGTCGGTAATGTGGGCTGCTGGACCACCCCCCAGCTTGTGGAAATGCTGTGCGCGGTATCAGGTACGTACTGCCCGTGCGGTCGTGCAGCGCTGGCGTGGAACGTAGCCAGACCGAGCAGGGCGAGGGTCAGTGGCGTGACGGTTGGAACAAAGCGATGGGACTGCATGGGTGTTGGTCCGGTGGAATGCGGCAGACGTGCCAGATCAGCGAGCGGCAGCGAGATACCAGCGTGTGCGTGATGCGATGATCCTGCGACGCGCACGCACGCGGCGTCGGTGTTGCTGTGTTGATCGGGCGGCTTCAACTCTGGATCGCAACACCAACGTTTGTGACGTGGTCCAGGCGACCTGACCTGAGCATTTCACCGCCAAGTGGAGTTGCCCATGTCATCCAGCCGCCTTGACCTATCGGAATGATACCGCCTACATGCGTTATATGAAACCGGGATGTCGATGCGCGCCATCGCCGATGTATTGGCGCGTGCGCCCAGCACGATCAGTCGTGAGCTGCGCCGCAATCAGCACGCTGCGCGGTACCAGCCCGATCACGCGCAGCGCATCAGCGCCCATCGGCGCACGCAGGCCAGCCGGCGTCCACGCATCGACGCCGAGCGTATCGGCCAGAGCGAGGTCCTGCTGAGGGAGGACGTCAGTCCCGAACAGATCGCCGGTCGCACCGGCTTGGCCAGTCACGCATGGATCTATCGGCACATCGACGCCGATCAGAAGCGCGGTGGTCAGCTGTTCATGCATCTACGCAAACGCCGTCGCAATCGCCGTCGGCGTGGCGTGCGCGATGGCCGCGGGCAGCTCGCATCGGCGCAGCTGGACACAGCGCCCCAGCGTGGTTGAGCAGCGAAGCCGTATCGGCGACTGGGAGCTGGAGACCATCAGGGCCTCGCACGGAAATGGCGTGGTGGTCAGCATGACCGAACGCTGTAGTGGCCTGCATCTGCTGGCTTACTCGCCCGACGGCACCGCCGAGAACGTGCGCAACGCCATTGTCCAGCGACTGGGCGGCCTGCGCCATGCAGTTCACACTCTCACCGCCGACAACGGCAAGGAGTTCGCCGATCATCGGCTCATTGCCGCCTGCCTGCAGAGCGATTTCTATTTCGCAGATCCGTACTGCCCATGGCAGCGCGGCAGCAACGAGAATGCCAACGGATTGACACGCCAATACCTGCCACGGCAAACCGATGTCAGCACCATCACCGATGCGCACCTGCGATGGATCGAGCAGCGGCTCTACAATCGTCCGCGCAAGATACTTGGATTCAAAACGCCCCTCGAAGTCTTCACCGAGGAGGTCCTCAACAGCGTTGCGAATCAGAGTTGAATTCGCCAAGGCTGGATGACATGCTGTTGCAACATGCGTGACGTCTGCAGACTTGTTTGGCTTTGTCGTCAAGCAATGTGTTGCAAGGCGTGGTGTGCTTCCGGTGTGCACACGCTGGCACTCGCGTGGCTGTCCGCAGTTGTGCAGATTCACGTGACTCGTGCAGGCGGCGGAGGCAGCTACCACGGCGTCTACAACAGCCGGGCATTGGTCTTGAATCAAGACGATACGGTCGCGCAGTCGATAGGCCTTGTTATCGTTCTGCGTGCACTGCTGCAGTGGCAAGCAAGACGTTCATTGTCAGCGCCACATGGAGCGCACAAGATCAAGAAGGTGCATCTCTAACACTGCATCACACGCAGCAAGCACAGGTCGTGCCTGGCTTGTTGCGCAGTCAGCGCACAGCGACGGTCTAATTCCCAGCGCCGGCGCCGCTGTTCCCATACTCATAAAAGCGGTTCGCCGAATTGGTGCAATTGCTGCTGCAATACGGGCGGCTGGCGGTGGACGCATCCCACGGCGCGGTCTTGCGAATATGGCTGCCCAGGTTGGAATCGCGCACTGTCACTTGCCCATTGGGCGAGGTGCCGTTGACGTAGGCCGACAGGCCGCGGACGCCTTCGTCCCAGGCACGCCCAAGGTAGGTCTGGTTGTCGGGCGAGCCTGAGCCAGCCACAAAGCGGCTATTGATCGCGAGAAAACCATAGGGACTGCCCGGGCGCGTACTGGGCGCGAAGATGTAGCCGCCGCTGCTGCTGCCCAGGCGCGCGCCAGCGGAGCGGATGAGGGCATTGTCGAACACGCCGACACCCGAGCCGAAGATGAAATCGACGTCGCCCTCGATTGTGCTGTTCTTGAAGTAAGAGCGGATCACATTGGCCGCGTTGGTCGCGCTGATCAACAAGGTGTCCTGGTTACCGGTGATCACGACGTCTTCGAAACTGGCTTTGTCACCACGCACTGCCAGCGCGACAGCCGACTGGTTATTGTCTGTGTAAGTGCCTTCGACATAGTCGTTGTCCACGCGCAGGTGACGCGCCTGGAAGCCTGCTGCGCGCACCGTCAACGTAGCGCTATTGGACGTGCCCACCGTGGTTGCCGCTGCATTGCTTGCGCAAGGGTGGCTTGCGATGCCAGTCGGTTTGGGAGTGGGGTTGGCATTGTTGAAGCGGATGACCGTATCTGTGCTGTCGGTGCCCAGCCCGAACACCGTCAGTGGTGGCGCATTGGTGGGCACGCACACCAGTCCGGTGTAGGTGCCCGCCTTGATGCTGATGTAGCGACGTGTGGTGCCGCCTGCAGCAACCGCCGCATCAATAGCCGCCTGCACGGTGCGGTAGGGTGTCGAGCCGTCGGCAGCCACTGCGTAATCGGCGCTGAGCAAGGCAACGCCTGCCGTGGGATTCCAATTGTCGGTCACCAGCGCAGTGATCGGTCCGGCCTTGGCCAAGGCTTTTGTGATGGTGTAGGTGCTTGCTTCGCTAGTGGTGAGTTGCGGTCGCGTGGCGGTGCCGGTCAATGCCATCGCATTGGCGCTGACAAGGCTCAACAGTGCGGTGGCGAGGCAGGTCGTACGGATGTGCGATTCAGACATGTGGTGGCGCTCTCTCAGGAAGGGACGTGTGGGGCAGGTCAATACGCTTGTGCAATGTGATGATGCGTGCCTCTACCGCAGGCTTGACACGTGCGCCGAAGCGGGCATCGAACACGGCTTTTAGTGCTGCGATGGCTGTGCACTCAGCGGAGCGATCTTACTGACGCGTTCGCTAGCGTGGTCTCACGTTGAGACGCAAAGTATAGGACTCTCGCTGCCATCACGTTCTGCAGGGTGACTGTGTCGCAAACAGCTGCATGTGCTGCATGGGTCTAATTCTACTGTGTTACTAAATACGAATCCGTTGGTACGGTGAGACCCCGCAACACGGGCAGTGTGGGAGGCTTCTGGCGATAAGCCTAGCCAGTCCGAAGGCCAGCGTGGCAATCGAGTTGGGATGGTGACGTTGCATTGGGGCCAGACCGGCGCGGGCGGACGCTTTTGGATACTGCAGGCATCTTGAATGCGACGGAGTTTTTTTTACTGCGCAGGCGCTCGCGCATCAAGAACCCGTATGCGGCGATGCACAGACTGGCGTGATGGTGAAAACCACGCCAGTTGCGCCCTTCATAGTGATGCAGGCCCAACTCCGACTTCAGCTCCTGATAATCGCGTTCAATCCGCCATCGGCCTTGTGCCGTGGCAACCAGTGTCTTGACCGGCGTTTGCTTTGGTCGCGTCGAGAACCAGTAGTGGCGGGGCTCGGACTCTCCCGGCGGCCACTCGATCAGCAGCCACTGCTCGTCATGTGCCTGGCGATTGTGTGCGGCACGAACCCGCACCGCCGCGAACCGCGAACTGAGCGTTGCGTCGCTGCCCTGGCGCCAGCTGACCTGCCGATACGTCCTTGCGGGCAAGCTCTGCGCGACTTCATGTACCGAGATCGGCGCATGTGCGCTATCGCGCATCGGTCGTGTGCGGGGCCGACCGCCCTTAGAACCTGTTCACGATCTCCTGAGCAGCAGTGCCAGGAACGCCAGGTGGATGAACTGCAAGCTGGTATTGAGCCTTCGCTCGCAGTTCTTCCATAGCCTCCGGTTCTTCTCCAGCCAGGCAAAGCTGCGTTCGACAATCCAGCGCTTGGGCATGACCTTGAAGGTATGCAGCTCGCTGCGCTTGGCAATCTGTACGGTGACATGCTTGCCCAGAATGTCCTGTACGCCCTCGGCGAAGGGATCTCCGGTGTAGCCGCTGTCGCACAGCAGGCGTTTCACCCGACCTAAACCCGATCGGCAGCGTTTCAATGCCTCCAGCGCACCTTGACGATCGGTGACTTCCGCCGTGGTCACCGCAACGGCATGTGGAAAGCCTTGCGTATCCACCGCGATGTGGCGCTTGATCCCCGATACCTTCTTGCCCGCGTCATAGCCTTTCTGGCCGGCTGTATCACTGTTCTTCACGCTCTGCGCGTCCACGATCAAGAACGTGCTGCAGGC
This sequence comes from Xanthomonas oryzae pv. oryzae, assembly GCF_004136375.1. NCBI lineage: Bacteria > Pseudomonadati > Pseudomonadota > Gammaproteobacteria > Lysobacterales > Lysobacteraceae > Xanthomonas > Xanthomonas oryzae. The sequence continues at coordinate 3,198,433 of NZ_CP031697.1, read as the reverse complement.
CTTGCGCCCCTGTTTCTCGCGGGCCGTGCCAACCTGATTTTTTAAGCGCCCGCTCCAGCAGGCTTATTCCTTCATCGTCCACTTCGCTCCACTTGGCAAAGTAGGAATGCACCGTGCGCCACTTCGGAAAGTCACTGGGCAACGCACGCCACGGGCACCCTGTCCGTAGCAGATACAGCACTGCGCACCACACCTCATACATATCCACTGTCACAGGCTTGGTGCGCTTGCGGGCTTGCTCCAGAATCGGGCGGATTTGCTCGAACCGCTCACGGCTCACGTCACTTGGATCGTTCTTCTCGCGCATTCGTGGAGTTTGCACGGTTTGAATAAGATCGTGAACAGGTTCTTAGGGCTGGCTGGCGGCATGGGCGCAGGTTGGTGCGATCCCCACCAGACCTTCGTGTTGCTGCGGACGCCAACCATGTACAGCAGGCCGCGTTCGCTGAGCTGGTCTCGCCAGTGGGTCTCGGTGCCGTAGGCCGCATCGGCTAGCACGACGCCTGCCGCAATCCCTGTCGCCAGCGCGCTGTCGATCTGATCCATGGCCAGCGCTGTCTTGGTCTGAAACACGACCTGATCCGGAACGCCTGCCTTCTTGCGCCGCACAGTGTCCTGAGCCCACTGCTCGGGAAGATACAGCCGATAGCCCACTGGCAGGCTGCCGTGTTCGTTGGCGATCGACAAACTCACGGCAACCTGGCAATTGTCCGTCTTGCCAAGGCGGCCGCAGTACTGGCGTGCAACACCGACCGAATGCACCCCCTTCTTTGAAAATCCCGTGTCGTCCACGATCCAGTGACACGCTGCGCTCTTCCTGCTCAGGGTCGGCAGCACCTGTGCCGCCACCGCCGCCAGCAGCGCTTGATCGCTCCAGTCGGCATCGGCCACCAGATGGTGCATCGATTGATGGGCTGAGCGCACGTTCTGCGGGTGCACCCGCGCGGCCATGGGCTCCACGCTCTTGCGCCCTCCAGGCAGTAGCAACCCCTTCAGGTACCAGTGTGCGGGCTGTTTGCGATCCGCATGGGACAGGGCCGCAGCAACTACTTCCCCGTACTGTTCAAAACGCACTTCCAGTGTCCTATTCAACACAGCTCTCCCGCGCGGCCTGAAGGTCTTCCAATAGTGGCACAAAGGTATGATTATTTATAACACAGTAGAACTAAGGAAGGTCTGAACAACCCATCAAACCTCTAAAATTCCAGCTTCTTGCATTTCAATGACTGGAAAAATGCTGAGTCGGGTGCGATTTTTGCAACGTTCTGGCGGTTTTGGCTGCCGCCAGGCAGCATTATCCCCTGGCCGGCAGCAAGTGCCGGCGCACCATCCACAGATTCGACAGCGCAAATAACGTCTGCACCTGTGCGGTGTTCTTGGCCAGGCCGCGATAGCGCACCTTGGTGTAGCCGAACTGCCGCTTGATCACCCGGAATGGGTGCTCCACCTTCGCGCGCACGCTTGCCTTGAAGTGTTCCCAACGTTCTGCCCAAGCACGCGCGCGCTTGTTGCCAATGGCTTGAATCGTGGAGCGCTTGGCGGCAATGAAAAATGCAGCCTCGCAGCTCTGCAACTCGTCACGTTTTTCCGCACCGGTGTAGCCGCTGTCGCCGAACACGCTGTCTTCCTTGCCGTGCAGCAATGCGTGCGTCACCGTGACATCGGCCACGTTGGCTGCGGTGCACTGCACGTGGTGTACCAGCCCGGAAAATTCATCCACCCCAATGTGCGCCTTCATCCCGAAATACCACTGGTTGCCCTTCTTGGTCTGATGCATCTCAGGGTCGCGCGCACGATCGGCATTCTTGGTCGAACTGGGCGCAGCGATCAGCGTCGCATCGACGATCGTGCCCGACCGCAGGCTCTGCCCCTTGCGCGACAAATGGGCGTTGACCGCTTCCAGCATCCGAGCGGCAATGCCGTGGGTTTCCAGCAAACGGCGAAAGTTGAGAATCGTGGTCTCGTCTGGAACGTTATCCAAGCCGCCGAGCTGGGCAAAACGCCGCAGGGTCGGGATCTCGTGCAATGCCTCTTCCATCGCCGGATCGCTCAACGCATACCACTGCTGCAACAGATGAATCCGCAACATCCTCGCCAGCGCGTACGGCTGCCGACCCGGTCGTCCTGACACCGGATAGTGCGGCTCGATCAGGGCAAGCAGTCGCTTCCACGGCACGATGCGCTCCATCTCCGCAAGGAAGATCTCGCGCCGGGTCTGCTTGCGCTTGCCCAGGCCCTCGGCGTCACCGAACGTCAGTTGCATGGATGCCTCCTCATTCCGAACAAATAGTGTCTCGCATTTGTGGTGCGTTGTTCAGAGGCTCCCTAGTTCTACTGTGTTACAAATAATCATACCTTTGTGCCACTATTGGAAGACCTTCAGGCCGCGCGGGAGAGCTGTGTTGAATAGGACACTGGAAGTGCGTTTTGAACAGGACGGGGAAGTAGTTGCTGCCGCCCTGTCCCATGTGGATCGCAAACAGCCCGCACACTGGTACCTGAAGGGGTTGCTACTGCCTGGAGGGCGCAAGAGCGTGGAGCCCATGGCCGCGCGGGTGCACCCGCAGAACGTGCGCTCAGCCCATCAATCGATGCACCATCTGGTGGCCGATGCCGACTGGAGCGATCAAGCGCTGCTGGCGGCGGTGGCGGCACAGGTGCTGCCGCCCCTGAGCAGGAAGAGCGCAGCGTGTCACTGGATCGTGGACGACACGGGATTTTCAAAGAAGGGGGTGCATTCGGTCGGTGTTGCACGCCAGTACTGCGGCCGCCTTGGCAAGACGGACAATTGCCAGGTTGCCGTGAGTTTGTCGATCGCCAACGAACACGGCAGCCTGCCAGTGGGCTATCGGCTGTATCTTCCCGAGCAGTGGGCTCAGGACACTGTGCGGCGCAAGAAGGCAGGCGTTCCGGATCAGATCGTGTTTCAGACCAAGACAGCGCTGGCCATGGATCAGATCGACAGCGCGCTGGCGACAGGGATTGCGGCAGGCGTCGTGCTAGCCGATGCGGCCTACGGCACCGAGACCCACTGGCGAGACCAGCTCAGCGAACGCGGCCTGCTGTACATGGTCGGCGTCCGCAGCAACACGAAGGTCTGGTGGGGATCGCACCAACCTGCGCCCATGCCGCCAGCCAGCCCTAAGGGCGGTCGGCCCCGCACACGACCGATGCGCGATAGCGCACATGCGCCGATCTCGGTACATGAAGTCGCGCAGCGCTTGCCCGCAAGGACGTATCGGCAGGTCAGCTGGCGCCAGGGCAGCGACGCAACGCTCAGTTCGCGGTTCGCGGCGGTGCGGGTTCGTGCCGCACACAATCGCCAGGCACATGACGAGCAGTGGCTGCTGATCGAGTGGCCGCCGGGAGAGTCCGAGCCCCGCCACTACTGGTTCTCGACGCGACCAAAGCAAACGCCGGTCAAGACACTGGTTGCCACGGCACAAGGCCGATGGCGGATTGAACGCGATTATCAGGAGCTGAAGTCGGAGTTGGGCCTGCATCACTATGAAGGGCGCAACTGGCGTGGTTTTCACCATCACGCCAGTCTGTGCATCGCCGCATACGGGTTCTTGATGCGCGAGCGCCTGCGCAGTAAAAAAAACTCCGTCGCATTCAAGATGCCTGCAGTATCCAAAAGCGTCCGCCCGCGCCGGTCTGGCCCCAATGCAACGTCACCATCCCAACTCGATTGCCACGCTGGCCTTCGGACTGGCTAGGCTTATCGCCAGAAGCCTCCCACACTGCCCGTGTTGCGGGGTCTCACCGTACCAACGGATTCGGATTTAGTAACACAGTAGAACTAACGCAGTTGCAGCATCGGATGCTTTGGGATCGTGTTGCCGCGGTGTGCAGACAAGGATGCGCATCATCACATGCCGTGGGCAGCCAGACTTCCAGACTGGCGCAGTCGCGTACACATACGCATGCTCAGGAATCACCATGGCAGACCCAAACGAGTTGCAGGAAAAATTCTGGAAAGCGCTCAAATCCGATCGCACCGTGATGTTGGGCCTGGATGGTGTCGAAGACGGGCACGCGCGCCCGATGACTGCGCAGATCGAAGGCGACAGCGGTGGCCCGATCTGGTTCTTCACCTCTAAAGATAATGCGCTGATCGCGATGCTGGGGCAGGGCCGTCGTGTCATTGGTGCCTTCAGCAGCAAGGGGCACGATCTATTCGCCAGCATCAGCGGCTCGCTGCGCGAAGACACCGACCAGACTGTCATTGAGCGCCTGTGGAATCCGTACGTCGCGGCTTGGTACGAAGGTGGCAAGGACGATCCGAAGCTGGCGTTGTTGCGCCTGGATGCCGATCACGCCCAGATTTGGCTCAATGAGTCGAGCCTGCTGGCGGGGATCAAGGTGTTGTTGGGCGTAGACCCGAAGAAGGACTATCAGGACAACGTCGCGGACGTTCCGCTGCGCTGAGTGTCTCTACACGCACACGCAGCCTCCCAGATTGCGTGTGCGTCTTTGCATTTGACCGCACTGTTGGTTGCCAAATCAATATTGGACGACGGTCGGGCGACACACCTTGCTTACCGAAACGCCTACACACACGGCAGCTACATTGCCCCGATTGGCTGGATGCGTTCGCTTGCCAAAGCACGAAATTCGAGCGCGCTGTGTGGCACCCAGTCCTCATGTCGATTGAACGCGTATCCGTGCACGCCGCGCTGATCTGTGCGTCACCACGTACCAACACAGCGGGAGACGATGATCTGTCACCGGCACAGCGCGCCATGCGGCGATGCCACGTCAGCAGATGCGACATGCAACCGCTTGAGATTGGGTAAAGGGTGTTTCTACGCGATGGCGAGGTAGGCGTGGGTGCCATTCGCGATATCCGCAATGGTGGAGACGAATTGCTCATCACTATCGAAAACGGCGGTGACTTCGTTCTGCCTGTCTCCGTCGTGTGCGATGTCCATTGGGGCAAGGTGATGCTGGATGTCGACCAGCTTCCTGATGATGTGCGCAATGCGTTGCGCCATTCGCACGGCAGCGAGTTGCGGACTAACACCCATGCAGCGAGCAATCCACAGGATGGCGCGCTGAAGTAACAGGTTGGTACGTTATTAGCGTGCTCGATGCCTAATCTGCAGATGCCGCGCAGCTCAGTCCGGCAACAGGAATGTGCGCGGCGCACCATGGGCAGGCCCTGCCGACAGCAATGCAGGCTGCTTGGCTTCGTCCTTGAGCTGCACACCGGAGAGTGTGCGGCGAAACGCTTCGCGCAGCAGGTACTCCAGTTTGTGGGTTGCCTCCGCGTAGCTCAGTGCTTCGGCGCGGATAGTGGAAATGCAGTTGCGCGCGACATCGGTGAGCCCGACGCGGGGCGTGTAGGTGAGATACAGGCTCAGGCTGTCGGGTGAGCTCAAGCCTGGGCGCTCGCCGATCAGCACGACTATCGCGCGCGTTGAGCAGCTCGCCGACTTCATCGCCGATCGCCACGCGCCCTTGCGCGACCAGCCTTCCTGCAAGGCCAAGACATCGATATGGTCGAGCATGCGCTCGGGGGGCGATGCAAGGCCAGCGCGGAAAGCCCATCGGCGACCACCACTGCAAGATCCTGCCGACCACCATGCTCGACGCCGTCGCGCGCGCGCGTGCGTACATCACGCAACGTACCAATTGCCAGCGTGCCGACACGAGCACCGCAAGTGCGTCCTCACACCGTCGATTGCTTTGATGACCAGCGAAGTAGCGCCAGCAGGACGCCAGCGACGGCATACAAGGCAAGTCGCGCGGCAAGTGCGTTGTCGCTAGCCGATCACTTGGCTAGGGCTGCTTCTACCCACCGGTCGCCGAGCACGTTCACTGATCGGGCCTGTGCACAATGCTCGATCCGCTATCGACCTGTGTAGCAAACACGCGCGGTAACAACGTCGTCTCCGCGCTTCCGCAGGTCAGACAGGGCAGTCGCCAAATGCTCTATTTCGTGCGCTCAAGCACCAACAACGGGTCGATTCGCACATCGAACCAATTCATTCCCCAATGCAGGTGCGGCCCGTTCGCGCGCCCGGTCGCACCGCTGGTAGCGATGACCTGGCCTTGCTCGACCCGATCACCCACCTTCACGTCGATGCGCGACAAGTGCAGAAAATTCGAACTCACGCCAAAGCCGTGATCCAGCAACACCGTGCCACCGGTCAAATAGAGATCCGGCGCTGCGAACGTCACCACGCCAGCGGCCGGTGCTTTCACCGGCGTGCCGGTGGGCACGGCAATATCCATGCCCGAATGGCCTGCACCGGGTTGGCCGTTGTACACGCGCGCATTGCCGAAGCGGCCACTGATGCGACCCTGCACCGGCCAAATGAATGGCTGAGCGAAATCGGTGCGCGGGTCGTCGCGTTCGCGCGCCGCCGTGACCTGCGCCTGTTCGCGTTTGATGCGCGCAGCAATGTCTGCCGGCGGATTGACCGTCTTGGGCGGCACGCCATTGACGCGCTCCACCGGCCAGTCGCGCGCCGTCACTGCGATGCTGACGGTCTGTGTGCTGCCATCGGGCTGGGTGATCTGCACCTGCAATGGCCCGGTGGCATCGCGGCCGATACCGAACACCACGCTTCCATAACCGCTCACACTCAAGCTGCGGCCGGCGTACTGCACCTTGCTGCCTGCCGGCACCTTGCCGATCACCAGCGCACCTTGCGATGCGCTTTGCGGAAACACGACATCCGCCGCGGCGGCTGTTTGCGCGTCGTCGCGGTCGGTGACCAGCGATACGTGTGCCAGGATTAACCAGGCGCCCAACAGGGCTGCGCGCATCAGCGGTCGAAGGTCAGGCGCTGACCGGCAGCGCTGCCCACCAGCTGCTCGCCGTCCCACACCTGCCGGCCATTGACCCAGGTCGCGGCAATGCGCGAACGGAAGGTGGTGCCCTCGAACGGCGACCAGCCGCACTTGGACAGCACCTGCTCGCGCTGCACGGTAAACGGCGTGTTGTCGATCATCACCAGATCAGCGAAGTAACCTTCGCGCAGGAAGCCGCGTTCTTCCACATCGAACAATTGCGCTGGTGCATGCGCGAACTTTTGCACGATGCGGGTGATCGGTAATTTGCCTTCGTGCACCAGCTCCAGTGCCGCGACCAGCGCGTACTGCACCAGCGGCAGGCCCGAAGGCGCCTGCGCATACGGCTTCTGCTTTTCTTCCCAGGTGTGCGGAGCGTGGTCGGTGGCCAGCACGTCGATGACGTCTTCTGCCAGCGCATCGATCAGTGCCAAACGATCTTCGGCCTCCTTGATCGCAGGATTGCACTTGATCAGGTTGCCCAGCCGCGCGTAATCGCTGCGATCAAAACGCAGGAAGTGGATGCAGGTCTCGGCAGTGATGCGCTTGCGCAGTTTGCCGTCCGAATCCACCAGCGGGCCGGCTTCGAACAGCGACAGCTCGCCGGCGGTGGAGATGTGCAGTACGTGCAAGCGGGTGTTGTGCTTGCGCGCCAGCGACACCGCCAGCTGCGAGGATTTCAGGCAGGCCTCGCGCGAACGGATGTCCGGGTGCATCTCCGGGGTCAGCGCATCGCCATACTTTTCCTTGTACTGCCCCATCGTCGCGTCGATGGTCGGGGTGTCTTCGCAATGGGTGATGATTGGCGTCGGCGCGTCGCGGAAGATAGCGTCCAGCGTTTCAGGGTTATCGACCAGCATGTTGCCGGTGGACGCGCCCATGAACACCTTGATGCCCGGTGCGGTCTTGGGGTCCAGCGACTGGATGTGAGCCAGGTTGTCGTTGCTGGCGCCCATGTAGAAGCCATAGTTGGCCCAGGCGCGCCCGGCGGCGGCATCGTACTTGGCCTGCAGCGCAGCGGCGTCCAGGGTCGGCGGGTTGGTGTTGGGCATGTCCATGAAGCTGGTCAGGCCGCCAGCGACAGCGGCGCCGGATTCGGTCGCGATGTCGCCCTTGTGGGTCAGGCCGGGTTCGCGGAAGTGCACCTGGTCGTCGATCATGCCCGGCAGCACCCAGCGTCCGGCGGCGTCCACAACGGTATCGCCAGGGGCAGGGGTGATCTTGCTGTCGATCTTGGCGATACGACCGCCCTCGATCAGGAGATCGGCGTCGAATTCCTTGTCTTCATTGACCAGGCGGGCATTGACGATGACGGTTCGGCTCATGGATGGGGTCCTTTGCAGCTACAGGAAGAAGAGGGCGACGCGGGCGCATCGGGCACCGGATCGAACCCGCCTGGATGGAAGGGATGGCAGCGGCCGAGCCTGCGTGCGGCAAGCCAACTGCCGCGTAGCGGGCCGAAGCGGCCGATGGCGGTCATCGCGTACTCCGAACAGCTGGGCGCAAAACGGCAGTGCGGCCCGAGCAGGGGGCTGATGAACAGCTTGTAAAAGCGCAGCAGCGCGATGAGCAGGCGTGAGATCACTTGCCAATGATATGCCACTTGCATTAACAGGTGGTTGCCGCGGGTCCGCGGGGTACGTTATAAAGGCCCGCTTTCCCGGGCCCCGGGAGAACCAAGGATGAGCGTTTCGTGGCTGCTAAAAAACCTACAAAAAAGGCCGTAGAGGCCGCCAAGAAGTCCGCCAAACCCGTTGCGAAAAAGACAGCGGCGCCCGCCGCTGCGAAACCGGCCGCCAAGCCGGCGACCAAGCAGCCGGCTGCGAAGAAGGCACCTGCGAAGAAGGTCGCTGCCAAGCCGGCGCAGGCTTCCAAGACCGCCGTGTCCGCAGCCCCAAAGCCAGTGAAACCCGTCGCCAAGCGTGCTGCCAAGCCGGCGGCGAACAAGAAGGCAGCTCCGGCTGCCGCCAAACCGGCTGCCAAGCCGGTGGCGCCCAAGTCCGTACCGAAGCCGGCCACCAAGCCGGCTCCGGCCAAGTCAGTCCCGGTCAAGGTTGAAAAGCCCGCGCCCGCACCGGCCCCCAAGGCCGTCCCTGCGAAGCCGGCAAAGCCTGCGACCCCGTCACTTAAGAATCCCGTGCCCGTTTCGAAATCTTCCGCAAAAACGCCAAGCAAAACCGAAGCCCCCGCCAAGCCTGCTGCGACCCGTCCGGTCGGCAAGGTGGCTGTGGCCGTGACCTCCAAGCCGTCCAGCTCGGCACCCAAGACCAAGTACAAGGTGGTCGAGTACAAGACCGATGAAGCCACCGGTCGCCCGATCCTGCCGCAGGGCTACAAGCCTGCCGCGGATGAGGAGTACATGAACAAGCTGCAGCAGGAATACTTCCGCCAGCGTCTGCAGAGTTGGCGCAACGAGATGGTGGAGGAATCCAAGCAGACCATCGAAAACCTGCGCGAAGAAGTCCGCGACATCGGCGACGAAGCCGAACGCGCCACCCGCGAGACCGAAAACTCGCTGGAACTGCGTGCCCGTGATCGCGCGCGCAAACTGATCTCCAAGATCGACAGCACACTCAAGCGTCTGGAAGACGGTGACTACGGCTACTGCGTGGACACCGGCGAAGAGATCGGCCTGGACCGCCTGGAGGCGCGTCTGACTGCCGAGCGCACCATCGACGCCCAGGAGCGTTGGGAGCATCTGCAGAAGCAGCAGGGCGACTGATCGTCCGCTTCGCGCACTGAAAGACCCCGCCATGCGCGGGGTTTTTTAATGGTCTCCTGCTCCGCTGCATCGGGGTATGGTCGGCCCTAACGGCAGTGCCGACATGCGGCATGTCGCAGGCTTACGGGCGTAGGCGCCAGTCATGCAGCGAGCGGCGGTGTTGTGGACGATGACGTACCTGTTGGCTTGCCCGGTAGCACACGCGGCACCGCCAGTGCTGGAGCAGAGCGAGCGGCAGGCGCTTTCCGGCGCGGTGGCGGACGCGCTCGACGCGCAGTACATCGATCCCGCCATGGCACAGCGCATGCGCAAGGTCTTGCCTCGTAATGCTGCGCGTGGCGACGACGTGGCCATTGCCGATCCGGCCGCATTGGCGCAGCGTCTGACCGATGATCTACGTGCGGTCTCGCACGACGGCCATCAGTGGATGGAATACCACCCGGAGGGCGCGCGATGGGCCGGTCTCTCCCAGTCGCACCGAGCTCGATGCGGCGCGGCCTGCGATGGCGCGCGACAACGTCGCCTTCGACAAGGTCGAACGGATGCAGGGCAACGTCGGTTACCTCACGTTCCGCGTCTGCGCTTACCCGTACCTTGCGCGTCGACTGCACGTTCGGCGATGGATTTTGTCGCCAACACCGATGTGTTGATCATCGACCTGCGCGACAACGCCGGCGGCGACCCGGCAATGGTGGCCTACCTGGCCAGTTATCTGTTCGACGAGCGGGTGCGCCTGAACGATATCTACACCCGCAAGAGCAACAGCATCGCGCACTCCTGGGCCACGCCCGGCCTGCCGGGGCCGGCCTTCGGCGGCCGCAAGCCGCTTTACCTGCTGACTACCCCGCAGACGTTTTCGGCTGCCGGGGATTTTGCCTATGCGCTGCAGAAAACAGGGCGGGCCGCCGCCGTCGGCGACGCCAGTGGCGGCGGCGCGCACCCGAGTCGCGGTTTCAAGGTGAGTGCGCATTTTGTGGCGGTGGTGCCGTATGCAAAATCGGTCAGTGCGATCACGCATGCGAACTGGGAAGGCACCGGCGTGCTCCCCGACGTGGCCGTGCCGGCGTCGCAGGCATTGGACACAGCGTATCGCCTGGGCATCGAACGCTTGATCGCAACGAGTGCCAATGCCGACGAGGTCGCGAGGCTGCGTGCGTTTGCCGCAACGGCGCCAGATCTTCTATTGCGTGCGTGCTGCCCGTAGCACGAGATCTTGTTCCTCCACCGGCGCTAACGGTGAGCAATCACAGACACTCACGCCGCCGCCCAGCTCACTGCAGATCGCGTAGATCCAGCTTGCGCAGGCGTGGCGCCTTCCAGGCGATAGTGGCCACTACGCCCAGGGTGACGCCGCCGCCGATCACCACCGCCGGCACCAGGCCGACCAGGCGCGCCATCACGCCGTCGTAGAACGCGCCCAGCTCGTTGGACGAGCCGATGAAGATGCTGTTGATCGAAGAGACGCGCCCACGTATGGCATCGGGCGTAGCCAGCTGCAGAATGGTCTGGCGCACCACCACCGACACCCCATCGCACATGCCGTACAGCAGCAGGATCGCCGCCGACAGCCAGAAATGGCGCGACAGCCCGAAGGCGATGGTGCATAGCCCGAAGCCAGCGACCGAGAGCAGCAGCACGCGCCCCGCGTTGCGCTGCAGCGGGTGCCGCGCCAGCCATATGCCGACCACGATCGAACCCAGCGCCGGCGCACCGCGCAGGATGCCCAGGCCTTCCGGGCCGTAGTGCAGGATGTCGTGGATGAAGGCCGGCAGCATCGACACCGCGCCGCCGAGCAGCACCGAAAACATGTCCAGCGCCATCGCGCCCAGCATGATCTGGTTGGACAGTACGAACTGCGCGCCCTCGGCAATGCTGCGGAAGATCGGTGCACGTGGACCTTCGCTGACCGGCTCGCTGACGCGCAACAGCGCCAATGCCAGGATCGCCAGCATCGCCACGCTGGCGGCCACGCCGTAAGCCAGGCCCTTGCCGCCCCAGCCGACCAGTACGCCGCCCAGCGCCGGACCGATCACCATGCCGGCCTGGAAGGTGACGCTGCCGATGCTGGCACCGCGTGCGAAGGATTCGCGCGGCAGCGCCCTTGCGAACAAGGCGTTGTAGACCGGCGACAAGAAAGAGCGTGCCGCGCCGGTGAGCGAGATGGCGGCGTAGATGGGCCACACGCCTTTGACCGGCAGCCAGCCTTGGGGGATCGCCAACAGCAGCAGCGCGGTCGCGACCAAGCCCAGCGCTGCGACCATGCCCAGCCGGCGGCGCGGTAAGTGATCGACCAGGTAGCCGGCAAAGGGGGCGATGCAGAAGAACGGCAGGATTTCGGCCAGGCCGATCAGCCCCAGCGAGAGCGGGTTGCCGGTCATTTCGTAGATATGCCAACCGACCGTCACCGCGACGATCTGGTAGGACAGCATCGCCGCCACGCGATACAGCAGCACCAGGCCGAAGCCTGGGTGAGCAAACAGCGTGCGCAGCGAATCGGCGGGCAAGGGTGTGGGCGTGCTCACTGCTGCGTGCGCGCGGTGTCGCGAATGAAGGCGAGCATCGCGGCCACGCCGTTACTGCGGGTCGGCGACAGATGCTTGGTCAGGCCGATCCCGGCGATGTAGTCCGGCTCGGTCGCCAGGATCTCTTGCGCGCTACGTCCCGAATACACGCGCAAGGCGAGATAGATCAGCCCCGAGACGATGGCCGAATCGCTGACGGCGTGGAAATCCAGCCGTTCGGCATTGCCTTCCGGCACGATCCACACCATCGACTGGCAGCCATGCAGACGGTGTTCTTCGGTCTTCCAGTGTTCCGGAAAGGCGGGCAACTTGCGGCCAAGATCGATCAGGTACTGATAGCGCTCGGACCAGTCGCCGAAAAAGGAAAATTCCTCGGCAATGGCGGCCTGCGCTTCGGTGGCTGTAGGTTCGAGCGGGAAGGGGGAGGTGGTCATCGAAGGTTCCAGAATCGTTCGCAAAAATCCAGGGGCGTTCGGTAAAAGCCCCTCTCCCGCCGGGGCGAGAAGGCGCGGTTTGCGCGCCACTGGCGCGCGGGTCTTTGAGCGCCCGCGCCGCCAGCGCGGGCCGGGGCGCTGAGCGGGGGTTGGGGTGAGTGTACGGGCGAAGCCTGGCAGGAATTCGATGCGAATGGCTTCGTCCATCTCTCAAGAAAAAGGTGCACTTGGCGTCGCTCGCACCCTCATCCGGCGCTGCGCGCCACCTTCTCCCGGCGGGAGAAGGGTAGGTCATGCGCGTTGGGTGTGGAGATATGCAATTGGGATTTCAGTGGATGAGTAGTGTAGAGTCTTGAATTCGGGCATTGCCCCTCTTCCACCGGGAGAGGGAGTGGCGTGAGGGTAAGTGCGAAGCCTGCTGAGATCGATGAACACGGCCTAGCTCGCACCCTCATCCGGCCCTGCGCGCGCCCCTCTCCCGGTGGAAGAAGGAACGGTCAGGCGCGTTTCCAGCGCACGCCCTGCGGTGTGTCTTCCAGCACGATACCTTCGTCGGCGAGCTGCTTGCGGATGGCGTCGGCCCGGGCGAAATCCTTGGCCTTCTTCGCGGCGCTGCGCTCTTGGACCAGCGCAGTGATGCGCGCATCGTCGTCGGCGTCGGTGCCGCGCGAGAACCATGCGGCCGGGTCCTGTTGAAGCAGCCCCAGGGCCAGGCCGGCACCCAGCAACTTTGCGCGCACCGCATGGAGCTCGCTCATACGTGCCGAAGGTTCGCCGCCATGAACCAACTCGTTGCGCAACGCACGCGCTTCCGAGGCGATGCTGGCGATAACCGACAAGGCCAGCGGCGTGTTGAGATCGTCTTGGAGAGCAGACTCCACTTCGACGGGGATCGTCTTCGATACTTCGACGCCACTGCTTCCGCAGGCTTCCAACGCAGCCAGATCCCGCAGCGTTCCATACAACCGGTCCAGCGTGTTCGTGGCCTGCTCGATCAAACCATCCGACCAGTCCAGCGGCTGACGGTAGTGCGCGCTCAGCAGCGCGTAGCGCAGCGCTTCGGGCGGATGCTTGGCAATCAGGTCGTGCACGGTTTCGATGTTGCCCAGCGACTTGCTCATCTTCGCGCCGCTGAAATTGAGCATGCCGTTGTGCAGCCAGAACCGCGCAAAGGTGGCGCCGCCATGCGCGCATTCGCTCTGCGCAATTTCGTTTTCGTGATGCGGGAACTGCAGGTCAACGCCGCCGGCGTGGATGTCGATGGTCGGCCCCAGATGTGCGGCGGCCATCGCCGAGCACTCGATATGCCAGCCCGGGCGGCCACGGCCCCAGGGCGATTCCCAGCCGGGAAGCTCGTCGCTGGAGGGTTTCCACAGCACGAAGTCGCCAGGGTCGCGCTTGTACGGCGCCACGTCCACGCGCGCGCCGGCCAGCATTTCATCCGGATCGCGCCGCGAGAGTTTGCCGTAGTCCTCGAAGCTGGACACCGAAAACAGCACGTGGCCTTCGGCGGCGTAGGCGTGCCCATTGGCGATCAACTGCTCGATCATCGCCACGATCTGCGGAATATGCGCGGTGGCTTCCGGTTCGATATCCGGCGGCACCACACCGAGCGCGGCCATGTCCTGCCGGTAGATCGCGGCGAAGCGGTCGGTGATCGTCGAGATCGGGACGCCCTGCGCCTGCGCTGCAGCGTTGATCTTGTCGTCCACGTCGGTGATGTTGCGCGCGTAGCGCAGCGCGCCGTAGCGTCGGCGCAACAGCGCGGCCAGGACATCGAACACCACCGGGCCGCGGGCGTTGCCGATATGCGCATAGTTGTAAACGGTAGGGCCGCAGACATAGAGGGTGGGGCTGGACGGATCGAGCGGCGTGAACGGTTCGACCCGCCGCGTAAGGTTGTTGTGCAGGCGCAGGCTCATCGGCATCCGAAGAAGGGCAATCGCGCGATTCTAGCTCGTTGCGGCGGGATGACGAATCGGCTGTGGACAACAGCGACCGGATGGGCTGCGTTCAGCACAGGCTCGCGCAAGCTCCATACACTTGAACACTGCCTGGCTGCGCCTTCCTGGTACTGATGCGACCTTCTCCGTCCTTGATGCTGCTGTGTACGTTTGCCTGGCAGGTACTTCCAGCGCATGCGGCAGAAACCGACCCCAAGAACCGGGTGATGGTGATCGAGAACGTGAAGCTGGATTACGCGCAGGTGCTCAACGTCGAGCCGGTTTACCAGACCCTGCGCGCCACCCGAATCGAAGAGCAATGCGAATCCACACAGGCGGCACAGGCTGCTGTTGCTCCGGCCGAGGACGAGGGTCGCATCAATCGCATGGTGGATTCGGTCAAGGAAATGTTCTCGCGTCTGCCCGAACCGTCGGCGCCCGCCGCGGCGCCGCCGACCAGCACACGGCGCAGCTGCAAGGTGGTGGAAGTGCCATGTGAATTCCGCCGGCCGATCGCCTTCGACGTGGATTACGTCTACAAGGGCACCAAATACCGTTCGCGGCTGCCGGAAGATCCTGGCAACCGGCTGCGCATCCGGGTTTCGGTCACCCCGTACATTCCCGACGCCATCGTCGCGCCGCCGCGATGAGATGCGCAGCGGTTGCGCCGTGCCCACATGCGTGCGAGGATTCGCGCCCTATGCAAGCAAACGCCTTTCAGCACGACACCAGCGCCGCCCGGATGGCCTCCGGCATGACATCGCGTGCCCGCCGACCGGAATCCCACATTTTCGCTGGGTAAGCCGGGGCGTTTGCTGTTCCGACGTTGAAGACCCAGCCTACAGGCTGGGTTTTTTCGTTTTGGCGTCACAAAAGTTTCAACCGCAAGAAACGCGCATGTCGCGCACCCCGTCGCTCCTGGCGGACCAACGCAGCGGTAGCAGGCAGCAAAGGATCGATCAATGTCACTGAAGCACTTCTTGAACACCCAGGACTGGAGCCGCGCCGAACTGGACGCGCTGTTGACCCAGGCCGCGTTGTTCAAACGCAACAAGCTGGGAAGCGAGCTGAAGGGCAAGTCGATCGCGCTGGTGTTCTTCAACCCTTCCATGCGCACCCGCACCAGCTTCGAACTGGGCGCGTTCCAATTGGGCGGGCATGCGGTGGTACTGCAGCCGGGCAAGGATGCATGGCCGATCGAATTCAATCTGGGCACAGTGATGGACGGCGACACCGAAGAGCACATCGCCGAAGTGGCGCGCGTGCTGGGACGCTATGTCGACCTGATCGGCGTGCGCGCGTTTCCGAAGTTCGTTGACTGGTCCAAGGACCGCGAAGATCAGGTGCTCAAGAGCTTCGCCAAGTACTCGCCGGTGCCGGTGATCAACATGGAGACCATCACTCACCCGTGTCAGGAGCTGGCGCATGCGCTGGCGCTGCAGGAGCACTTCGGCACGCCGGATCTGCGCGGCAAGAAGTATGTGCTGACCTGGACCTATCATCCCAAGCCGCTCAACACCGCGGTGGCCAATTCCGCGTTGACGATTGCGACCCGCATGGGCATGGACGTGACCCTGCTGTGCCCGACGCCGGACTACATCCTGGATCAGCGCTACATGGACTGGGCCGCGCAGAACGTGGCCGAAAGCGGCGGCTCGCTGCAGGTGAGCCATGACATCGACAGCGCCTACGCCGGCGCGGATGTCGTCTATGCCAAGAGCTGGGGCGCGTTGCCGTTCTTCGGCAACTGGGAACCGGAAAAGCCGATCCGCGACCAGTACCAGCATTTCATCGTCGACGAACGCAAGATGGCACTGACCAACAATGGCGTGTTTTCGCATTGCCTGCCGCTGCGTCGCAACGTCAAGGCGACCGACGCAGTGATGGATTCGCCCAACTGCATCGCCATCGATGAAGCCGAAAATCGCCTGCATGTGCAGAAGGCGATCATGGCGGCCCTGGTCGGCCAGGGCCGCCGGGATTCGTGATTGGGGATTCGTGATTCGCCACGGCGAATCCGGCTCCCACGCCTATTTAGTCAACTTCTAAAGAGACCCCCATGTCGCAGCAGACCGCTTCCACCAATCCCGAATCCCCAATCCCGACTCCCGGCACCAAGGACATCGTTCTCGCGTTTTCCGGTGGTCTGGATACCAGCTTCTGCATTCCGTATCTGCAGGAGCGCGGCTATGCGGTGCACACCGTGTTCGCCGACACCGGTGGTGTGGATGCCGAAGAGCGTGAGTTCATCGAGAAGCGTGCCGCCGAATTGGGCGCGGCCAGCCATGTCACCGTCGATGGTGGCCCGGCGATCTGGGAAGGCTTCGTCAAGCCGTTCGTGTGGGCAGGCGAGGGCTATCAGGGGCAGTATCCGTTGCTGGTGTCCGACCGTTACCTGATCGTGGATGCCGCGCTCAAGCGCGCTGAAGAATTGGGCACGCGCATCATTGCGCACGGCTGCACCGGCATGGGCAACGATCAGGTGCGTTTCGATCTTGCAGTGAAGGCGCTGGGCGATTATCAGATCGTTGCGCCGATCCGCGAGATCCAGAAAGAGCACACCCAGACCCGCGCCTACGAACAGAAGTATCTGGAAGCGCGCGGCTTTGGCGTGCGTGCCAAGCAGCAGGCCTACACCATCAACGAGAACCTGCTGGGGCTGACCATGTCCGGCGGTGAGATCGATCGGTGGGAAGCGCCGGGCGAAGGTGCACGCGGCTGGTGCGCGCCGCGTAACGCATGGCCGACCGAAGCGCTGACGGTGACGCTGAAGTTCGTCGAAGGCGAAGCCGTGGAGCTGGACGGCAAGCCGCTGCCGGGCGCGAAGATCCTGGCCAAGCTCAACACCTTGTTCGCGCAGTACGGCGTGGGCCGCGGCGTGTACACCGGCGACACCGTGATCGGTTTGAAGGGCCGCATCGTGTTCGAGGCACCGGGCCTGGTTTCGCTACTCACTGCGCACCGTGCGCTGGAAGACGCCGTGCTGACCAAGCAACAGAACCGCTTCAAGCCGGACGTGGCGCGCAAGTGGGTGGAGCTGGTGTACGAAGGCTTCTATCACGACCCGCTCAAGAGCGATATCGAGGCGTTCCTCAAGTCCTCGCAGTCCAAGGTCAACGGCGAAGTCACGCTGGAAACCCGCGGTGGCCGTGTCGACGCGGTGGCGGTGCGTTCGCCGCACCTGCTCAACACCAAGGGGGCGACTTACGCGCAATCGGCCGACTGGGGCGTGCAAGAGGCGGAGGGCTTCATCAAACTGTTCGGGATGAGCTCGACCCTGTACGCACAGGTCAACCGCTGAGCAAAAGCCCCTCTCCCCCCGGGAGAGGGGGTGGGAGCGCCGCAGTCAACTTTCAGGATAGATCATGACGAACGCGTCGCCACGCGCCAGTCATGGGAACGACTGCAGCATTTGCTTCCATTGTTCTCCTTTTGGGCGCGTGGCGACGCGTTCGACCCGGTTGCCTCTCGAAGTTTCGGGAGGCGCCCCTCATCGGCCCCTTCGGGGCACCTTCTCCCGCTGGGAGAAGAGGGCCATTGCGATGGAATCCATGCCCGCACTACGCATCAGTACCGACAAGCAGGAACTCGACCTGCCGTTGATCCATCGCTTCCTTAGCGAGCAGGCCTATTGGTGCCTGGGCATTCCGCTGGACACGGTGCAGCGGGCGATCGCCGGCTCGCTGTGTTTCGGCGGTTATTGCGAGGGCGTAGGGCAGGTGGCGTTCGCGCGCGTGATCACCGACGGTGCCACCTTCGGCTATCTGGCCGATGTGTTCGTGCTTGATGCCCATCGTGGGCGCGGCTATGGCAAGCAACTGGTGGCGGCAGTGATGGCCCATCCGCATCTGCAGGGCCTTCGCCGCTTCATGCTCGCCACCTCCGATGCGCATGCGCTCTACGCACAGCACGGTTTCGCCGCGCCGGCGCGGCCGCAGGCGTTGATGGAAATCGCCTATCCCGATCTCTACCGCACCACCACCACGGCTGCCTGACACACATGACTGACCTGCTCACCGCCACGCTCGACCACCTGCAGGCGCTGGTGTCCTTCGACACCCGCAATCCGCCGCGTGCGATTGCCGCGCAAGGCGGCATCTTCGATTATCTGCGCGCGCAGCTGCCGGGGTTCCAGGTCGAGGTGGTCGATCACGGTGCAGGGGCGGTGAGCTTGTACGCGGTGCGCGGCACGCCGAAGTACCTGTTCAACGTGCATCTGGATACCGTGCCGGATTCGCCGCACTGGAGTGCTGATCCACACGTGATGCGACGCACCGAAGACCGTGTGATCGGCCTGGGTGTCTGCGATATCAAGGGTGCGGCGGCGGCGCTGGTGGCGGCGGCCAATGCCGGCGACGGTGATGCGGCGTTTGTGTTTTCCTCGGACGAAGAAGCCAACGATCCGCGCTGTATCGCAGCGTTTTTGGCGCGTGGCGTGCCGTACGATGCGGTGTTGGTGGCCGAGCCGACCATGAGCGAAGCGGTGCTGGCGCATCGCGGCATCAGTTCGGTACTGATGCGGTTTGCCGGGCGCGCCGGGCATGCCTCGGGCAAGCAGGACCCCTCTGCAAGTGCCTTGCATCAGGCGATGCGCTGGGGTGGCAAAGCACTGGACCATGTCCAATCGCTGGCGCATGCGCGCTTCGGCGGTTTGACCGGGTTACGTTTCAATATCGGCCGCGTCGAGGGTGGCATCAAAGCCAACATGATCGCGCCTGCAGCCGAAGTGCGCTTTGGTTTTCGTCCGCTGCCATCGATGGACGTGGATGGATTGCTGGCCACCTTCGCCGGGTTTGCCGAGCCGGCGGCAGCGCATTTCGAAGAAACCTTTCGCGGGCCGAGCTTGCCGTCGGGTGATATCGCGCGTGCAGAAGAACGTCGCCTGGCTGCACGCGATGTTGCCGATGCGCTGGATCTGCCGATCGGCAATGCAGTGGACTTCTGGACCGAAGCCTCGTTGTTTTCGGCTGGCGGCTACACCGCGCTGGTCTATGGCCCGGGCGATATCGCACAAGCGCATACCGCCGACGAATTCGTCACGCTGGAACAGTTGCAGCGTTACGCCGAATCGGTCCATCGCATCATCAACGGTTCCCACTAAATCGCCCCTGGCGCCTTCCTTCCTCTTTCGGTCACGGCAATGTCCCTCCCAGCACAGCCCCACAAACAGACCCGCCAGACCATCGTGCGCCTGCTTTCGAGCATGGCCAGCGCGAAGGAAATCAGCCAGTACCTCAAGCGTTTCTCGCAGGTGGATGCCAAGCGCTTTGCGGTGGTCAAGGTGGGCGGCGCCGTGCTTCGCGACGATCTGGACGCACTGACCTCGTCGCTGTCGTTTCTGCAGGAAGTCGGGCTGACACCGATCGTGCTGCATGGCGCTGGCCCGCAACTGGATGCGGAGCTGTCGGCAGCCGGCATCGAAAAGCACACCGTCAACGGACTGCGCGTGACCTCGCCCGAGGCGCTAGCGATCGTGCGCAAGGTGTTCCAGGCCTCCAACCTCAAACTGGTGGAAGCGCTGCAGCAAAACGGCGCGCGTGCGACCTCCATCACCGGTGGCGTGTTCGAGGCCGAGTATCTGGATCGCGACACCTACGGCCTGGTCGGTGAGGTCAAGGCGGTGAATCTGGCGCCGATCGAAGCCAGCCTGCAGGCTGGCTCGATCCCGGTGATCACCAGCCTGGGCGAAACGCCCAGCGGGCAGATCCTCAACGTCAATGCGGATTTTGCTGCCAACGAATTGGTGCAGGAGCTGCAGCCGTACAAGATCATTTTCCTTACCGGTACCGGCGGCCTGTTGGATGCCGACGGCAAGTTGATCGATTCGATCAACCTGTCCACCGAGTTCGATCATCTGATGCAGCAGCCGTGGATCAACGGCGGCATGCGGGTGAAGATCGAGCAGATCAAGGATTTGCTCGACTGCCTGCCTCTGGAGTCGTCGGTGTCGATCACCCGGCCGTCGGACCTGGCCAAGGAGCTGTTCACCCACAAGGGCTCGGGCACGCTGGTGCGGCGCGGCGAGCGCGTGCTGCGCGCCACCTCCTGGGACGAACTGGATCTGCCTCGCCTGAAGTCGCTCATCGAATCCAGCTTCGGCCGCACGCTGGTGCCGGAGTATTTCGACACCACCACGTTGCTGCGCGCGTATGTCAGCGAAAACTACCGCGCGGCGGTGATCCTGACCGACGAAGGCCAGTTCGGTGCGGGCAGGCTGACCTATCTGGACAAGTTCGCCGTGCTCGACGATGCGCAGGGCGAAGGTCTTGGCCGGGCGGTATGGAATGTGATGCGCGAAGAAACCCCGCAGTTGTTCTGGCGCTCGCGTCACAAAAATCAGGTCAATATCTTTTACTACGCCGAATCCGACGGTTGCATCAAGCAGGAGAAGTGGAAGGTGTTTTGGTACGGGCTGGAGAATTTCGAGCAGATCCAGCATTGCGTTGCGCATTGCGCGACGCGTCAACCGACCTTGCTGGGCTGAGCGCGATGATCGCGGCGGCCTTGCCACCACTCTGGCGCGAACTGCCCACCTTGCGTGGACAGCATGCGATCTTGGAGCCGTTGCAGGCGGCGCATGCCGATGGTTTGCGTGACGCAGTGGGCGAGGGCGCGTTGTCGCGGCTGTGGTATACCAGCGTGCCTGTGGTTGAGCAGGTTGATGCGTACATCGCTGCCGCCTTGGCCGCTTGCGCCAATGGTGCGGCGTTGCCGTTTGTGGTGCGCGATGCCGCCGGCGACATCGTCGGTTGCACGCGCTATTACGCGCTGGATGCAGCAGTGCCCCGGCTATCGATCGGCTATACCTGGTACGCACCGCGTGTGCAGCGCAGCGGCGTCAATACCGAAGCCAAGTTGATGCTGCTGCAGCACGCTTTCGAAACGCCGGGCTGCCTGAGCGTGGTGTTCGAGACCAGCTGGTTCAATCACACCTCGCGCGCGGCTATCGCACGGCTGGGCGCAAAGCAGGACGGCGTGCTGCGCAATCACACCCGCCACGCCGACGGTACGCCGCGCGATACCGTGGTGTCCTCCATCATCGATACGGAATGGGCCGGGCTGAAACGCCACCTGCATTCCGCCTGGAAGCGAACGCATGACTGTTCAAACAACCACGATCGGCATCGTCGGCGCCCGCGGGCATACCGGCTCGGAATTGATCAAGCTGGTGGCGGCGCACCCGCATCTGCAATTGGTCTTCGTCTCGTCGCGCGAGCTGGCCGGGCAGCGCGTGGCCGAGCACAACCAGGCCTACCAGGCTGAGTTGCGCTACGAAAGCCTGGACGCCAACGCAGTCGCCGCAAAGGCGGCCGACGTAGTGATCCTGGCGCTGCCCAATGGCAAGGCTGCACCATTCGTCGCGGCGATCGACGCAGCAACGCCGCAGACGCTGGTGATCGATCTGTCGACAGACTATCGCTTCGATCCGGCCTGGTACTACGGCTTGCCTGAGCTGACGCGCGGCAGCTACGCCGGGCAAAAACGCATCAGCAACCCGGGGTGCTATGCCACTGCCATGCAGTTGACCATTGCGCCATTGCTCGACCAGTTGGCTGGCCCGCCGCAGTGCTTCGGCGTGTCCGGCTATTCGGGCGCAGGCACCACGCCCTCGGACAAGAACAACCCCGCGCTGCTTGCCGATAACTTGATGCCGTATGCGCTGACCAACCACATGCACGAGCGCGAGGTATCTGCGCAGCTGGGCGTGCCGGTGGAGTTCATGCCGCATGTGGCGCCGCATTTCCGTGGTATCACCCTGACCGTCAACCTGTGGTTGCAGCAGCCGCTGACGCGCGAGCAGATCCAGGCGCGCTACACGCAACGTTACGCCGACGAGCCGCTGATCGAGATCGTCGATGAAGCGCCGTGGGTGAGCCGCATCACCGGCAGGCACGGTGTGCAGATCGGCGGGGTGACGCTGGCGCCGGGCAACAAGCGCGTGGTGGTGGTGGCGACGCTGGACAACCTGCTAAAGGGCGCGGCGACGCAGGCGATGCAGAATCTCAACCTGGCGTTGGGCTGGGACGAATTGACTGCCATTGGCTGAGGCGAGTCCCTCGCAGGAGCCCGCACTTCCGTGTGCGGGGATTCAAAGATGCGAGTCTCTCGCAGAAGCCCGCACCTCCCTGTGCGGGGATTTAACTGGACGACTTACTCGAGACGCTTTCCGATGACCAATCTGTTGTGGCAAAAACCCGGCGTGGCGGTGGACGCCAAGATCCAGAGCTTCCTGGCCGGCGACGACGTCATCCTGGACCGCGAGTTCTTCCTGCACGACATCGCTGCCAGCAAGGCGCATGCGCAGGGGCTGCAGCACATCGGCATTCTGTCGCCGCAGGAGCTGGACGGCTTGAGCGAACAACTCGATCTGTTGGCGGAAGATTTTCGTGGCGGCGCCTTCGTGCTCGACGAGCAGTACGAAGACTGCCACTCAGCCATCGAAGCGCGATTGACCGAGCGTCTGGGCGATGCGGGCCGCAAGATCCACACCGGCCGCAGCCGCAACGATCAGATTCTGGTCGCTACGCGTTTGTGGTTGAAGGACAAGTTGCAGCGTGTGGCCACGCTCAGTGCAGAGATCGCCAAGGTGGCGTTGGACCGCGCGCAGGCCGAGGCCGAGCTGCCGGTGCCCGGTTACACCCATATCCAACGTGCGGTCGTCTCGTCGGCCGGCATGTGGTGGGCGGGCTGGGCGGAAGCCTTCATCGACAACGCCGTGCGCGCCACCGACACCTTGCAGCTGGTGGACAGCAATCCACTCGGCACCGCCGCCGGCTATGGCGTGAACCTGCCGCTGGATCGTGCGCACACCACGGCCGAACTGGGTTTTGCGCGTTTGCAGGTTTCACCGATCTACGCCCAGCTTTCGCGCGGCAAATATGAACTGGCCGCGCTCGAAGCACTGGGCAGCGCCACGCTGGATCTGCGCCGCATTGCCTGGGACGTGTCGCTGTTCACCAGCGGCGAATTCGCGTTTGTCGCATTGCCGGCGCAGTACACCACCGGCAGCTCGATCATGCCGAACAAGCGCAACCCGGACGTGATCGAGTTGATGCGCGCAACGCATGCCAGCGTAGCCGCGGCGCGCACCGAGATCGAACAACTGCTGTCGCTGCCGTCCGGCTATCACCGCGATTTGCAGAGCAGTAAGGGCGCTATCGTGCATGGGTTCGGGCGTGGGCTTGCGGCGCTGGAACTGCTGCCGGCCTTGCTGGCCAATCTGGAATGGCGCCCGGACAAACTGCGCGCAGCCATCGATTCGGGTATGTACGCCACCGATGTGGCGGTGGAAGCGGCCGTGGCCGGCGTGCCGTTCCGCGAGGCCTACAAGGCTGCAGCCGAAGCCTCCGACACCGCAGGGCAGGGGCGTACACCGGAAGGTAGTCTGGCTGCACGGGTGTCGCCCGGTGCCGCAGCCGACCTGCAACTGGACGTGTTGCTTGCCCGCTGGGAGACCTTGCGCTGATGGCTGTGATCAGCACCGACACGGCAGAGCATTATCCCTGGGGCGACGCTTGCGAGGGCTGGCACCTGTTACGCGATCCCAACCTCAACGTGCTCGAAGAGCACATGCCGCCGGGTGTGTCGGAATTGCGCCATCGGCATAGCCGTGCGCGGCACTTCTTCTATGTACTGGCCGGCGAGGTGATGTTGAAGCTGGATGGCGCACAACATGTGCTGCGGGTCGGGCAGAGTTTGCACGTGCCGCCGGGCTCCACGCACCAGGTGCACACTCTCTCGGACGTGGAAGCGCGCTTTCTGGTGATTTCCGCACCGCACGGTCGTAACGAACGCACACCTGCGGCTGTGCGCAACAAGGATACAGTCTGATGACGACGCATTATTTGGTGCTTGCGCTCCGCAAGCCGGAGTTTCCCGACGATGTGCTGCAGCCGCATCTGGACTTTCTCGATGCGTTGCGCGCCGCCGGGCAGCTCGCGCTGACCGGTGGTTTCAGCGATCGCAGCGGTGGCGCGTATGTGCTGGTCAATGTCGCCACGCTCGAAGAGGCCCAGCAGATCGTTGCGCGCGATCCGCTGGTGGTGCGCGATGCTTCAGCACTGACCGTATATGAGTGGAACACGCACTGAGTACGCCGCTGCCATGAGCACACCAGCCAGCACGTCGTCGCCCTTTGCCGAGCAGGCACTGCCGCCGTGGCGGCGTGCCGTGCTCAAGGTCGGCAGTAGCCTGCTTGCTGCCGATGGCGGTGGCCTGTCGCCGCGTTTCGCATTGGGGCTGGCGCAGTTCGTCTCTGCTAACCTGGCGGCGGGGCGCGAGCTGGTGATCGTGTCGTCGGGCGCAGTGGCGGCGGGCCGCGCCATCCTGCCGAAAGCGGTGGATGTCGGCGCGCCGATCGCGGCACGTCAAGCGCTGGCTGCGCTCGGCCAGGCGCAGTTGATCGCGCTGTGGCAGCGCTTTTTCGAGCGCGCGGTGGCGCAGGTGCTGCTCACCCATGACGATCTGCGCAACCGTCGCCGCTATCTCAATGCACGCGCCACATTGGGCGAGTTGTTGCGGTTGGGCGCGTTGCCGGTGATCAACGAAAACGACACCGTTTCGGTGGATGAGTTGAAGCTGGGCGATAACGACAACCTGGCCGCAATCGTGGCCGCCTTGGTCGATGCCGATGCCTTGTTCATCGCCACTGATATCGACGGCTTGTATAGCGCCGACCCACGCAGTAACCCCTTGGCGCGGCCGCTCGACGATGTGCCCGAGCTCACGCCGGAGGTGCTGGCGATGGCTGGCGGCAGCGGCAGCAATGTAGGCACCGGCGGCATGCGCACCAAATTGGAAGCCGCTGCAAAGGCGGGTGCGGCCGGCATCGAAACCTATCTGTTCAACGGCCGCAGTGGCGAGGTGGTGCGCGCCCTGGCGCAGGACCGCCTGCGTGGCACGCGCATCCATGCCGCACGCACGCGCATTGCCGCACGCAAGTACTGGCTACGGCACGCGCCGGTGGAAGCGGGCGCGATTCTGGTCGATGCCGGCGCAGCAATGGCGCTGAGCGACAAGGGCGCCTCGCTGTTGCCGGGCGGTGTGGTCGGTGCCGAGGGCGATTTCCGCCGCGGCGACATGGTGGAGATTCGCCTGCGTGATGACGAGGGCGAACGTTGTCTGGCACGCGGCGTCAGCCAGTATTCGGCAGTGGATATCCGTCGCATCGCACGCCGCCACTCGCGCGACATCGAGAACGTACTCGGTTACAGCTATGGCGAGAACGTGGTGCATCGCGATGATTTGGTGTTGTTGTAGCCGGGATTTGAGCTTTGGGATTGGGGGTTCGCAACAGCAGATGCACTGCGTTTCTCGACCGTTACCTCTTCGTCCCAACGATTGATCCCATGTGGTGATGACGATCTTGCCCGCGTTTGCCAATCCCGACTCCCGACTCCCGACTCCCGACTCCCAAATCCCGGCCCTCCGATGACCATCAAAACGCTCGCTCTGCAATGCCGTGATGCCGCCCAGGTGGTGTCGCAACTGTCTTCGCAGGCCAAGTGCGCCTTACTGCAGGCAATGGCCGCAGCGCTGGAAGCCGATGCTGGGACGATCCTTGCCGCGAACGCGCGCGATCT
The DNA here is from genome assembly GCF_004136375.1 of Xanthomonas oryzae pv. oryzae. Taxonomy (NCBI): domain Bacteria; kingdom Pseudomonadati; phylum Pseudomonadota; class Gammaproteobacteria; order Lysobacterales; family Lysobacteraceae; genus Xanthomonas; species Xanthomonas oryzae. Next base: position 3,172,429 of record NZ_CP031697.1, on the reverse strand, counting down.
GGAGGCGGCGCGTGCCAAGGGAACCGCCAGCGCGATGCTTGATCGGCTGGCGCTGGACGACAAGCGCCTGGCCGGCATTGCCGCCGCATTGCGCGAGGTGGCGTTGTTGCCCGACCCGGTGGGGCGGATCACTCGCGAAGATGTGCGCCCCAACGGCATCCGCGTGCAGAAAGTGCGCGTGCCGCTGGGTGTGATCGCGATGATTTACGAGGCGCGCCCCAATGTGACGGCCGACGCGGCGGCGCTGTGCATCAAAGCTGGCAATGGCGTGATCCTGCGCGGTGGCTCGGAGGCGATCCATTCCAATATCGCCATCGCACGCGCGTTGCAGCGCGCCTTGCGCGAAGCCAATGTGCCGGAAGCCGCGCTGACCCTGGTTGAAGATTTGCGCCGCGAGACCATGCTGGAACTGCTGCAGCTCAACGACATCGTCGATCTGGCAATTCCGCGTGGCGGCGAAGGCTTGATCCGGTTCGTTGCCGAGCACGCGCGTGTGCCGGTGATCAAGCACTACAAGGGCGTGTGCCATCTGTTTGTGGATGCATCGGCCGAGATGGAGCTGGCGCTGCGCCTGCTGATCGACGGCAAGGCGACGCGGCCTTCTGCCTGCAATTCGCTGGAGACCTTGCTGGTGCATGCAGACATCGCCGAGCGCTTTCTCCCGCTTGCAGCGCAGGCCTTGCGCGAGCGCAAGGTGGAATTGCGTGGCGATGCGGCAACGCGCGCGGTGCTGCCCGAGATCGCGCCTGCCAGCGACGACGACTACGCCGCAGAATTTCTCGATCTGATCCTGGCCATGCGCGTGGTGGCGGATCTGGACACGGCACTGGCGCACATCCGCCAATATGGTTCCGACCACACCGAAGTCATCGCCACGCAGGACCCCGACAATGCCGAGCGGTTCGTGCAGTCGCTCCGCTCGGCAGTGGTGATGGTCAACGCCTCCTCGCGGTTTTCCGATGGCGGCGAGCTCGGCCTCGGCGCGGAGATCGGCATCTCCACCACACGCCTGCATTCCTATGGTCCGATGGGTCTGGAGGCGCTCACCGTTGAGCGTTTTGTGGTGCGTGGCGAAGGCCAAGTGCGGCACTGATCGGCAACGGCGTACCGTTACGCATGCCGGTTTTGCGTCCAACGCAGCATCCGCGCCTTGACCAGCACCAAGGCAGCAGTCGCCGCACGGCGATACGGCCCGCCAGCCGCGGCTGCCCTGCGGGGCTGTAGGCGTGCAATGCGGTGTCGCGTGTCGTTGAGCACAGGCGCTCACAGCCAAGAGCGGCCGCGCATGCACGCCGCAGGCGATACCGCGGCATCAGGCCCGCGCACGCAGTTGCAAGTCATCCCGCAGCCACTGCGCCTGTGCGCCTGGAACCTGCAGCAACCACGACCTTTGACACTCCCCCGGCAGCCTGCGACCTGCCTACAGTCGAGGGCTGCCCCCCGCACTTCCGGAGTCGTCGATGCGCCGCCTTGCCACCTGCCTGCTCGCCACCGCCATTGCCGCCACCATCGGCAGCATCTGGGCGCAAACCTCGCCGATGACGCCGGACATTACCGGCAAGCCGTTCGTGGCGGCCGATGCCAGCAACGACTACATCAAGCGCGAGGTGATGATCCCGATGCGCGATGGGGTGAAACTGCACACGGTGATCGTGCTGCCCAAGGGGGCGAAAAACGCGCCGATTGTGCTGACACGCACGCCTTACGACGCCAGTGGCCGCACCGAGCGGCTGGCGTCGCCGCATATGAAAGACCTGCTGTCGGCCGGCGACGACGTGTTCGTGGAAGGCGGCTACATTCGCGTATTTCAGGACGTGCGCGGCAAGTACGGTTCCGAAGGCGATTACGTGATGACGCGGCCATTGCGCGGGCCGCTCAATCCCAGCAAGGTCGACCATGCCACCGATGCCTGGGACACCATCGATTGGCTGGTAAAGAACGTCAAGGAATCCAATGGCAAGGTCGGCATGATCGGCTCGTCCTACGAAGGATTCACCGTGGTGATGGCGCTGACCAATCCACATCCTGCGTTGAAGGTCGCAGTGCCGGAAAGCCCGATGGTCGACGGCTGGATGGGCGATGACTGGTTCAATGACGGTGCGTTCCGCCAGGTCAATTTCGACTACTTCACCGCCCAGCTCAGCAAGCGCGGCAAGGGCGCCGGCATCCCGCGCCAGGGGCAAGACGATTACAGTAATTTCCTGCAGGCAGGCTCGGCCGGCGATTTCGCCAAGGCTGCAGGTCTGGAGCAGCTCCCGTGGTGGCACAAGCTCACCGAACACGCTGCCTACGATGCGTTTTGGCAGGAACAGGCGCTGGACAAGGTGATGGCGCGCACGCCGCTGAAGGTGCCCACGATGTGGCTGCAAGGCCTGTGGGACCAGGAAGACATGTGGGGCGCGATCCACAGTTACGCGGCGATGGAGCCGCGCGACAAGAGCAACACGCTCAACTACCTGGTGATGGGCCCGTGGCGGCATAGTCAGGTGAACTACGACGGCAGTGCCTTGGGTGCGCTGAGTTTCGAGGGCGATACCGCGCGCCAGTTCCGCCATGACGTGCTGCGCCCGTTCTTCGATCAGTACCTGGTCGATGGCGCGCCGAAGGCGAACACGCCGCCGGTGTTCATCTACAACACCGGCGAAAACCACTGGGATCGCCTGAAAGCGTGGCCGCGCAGTTGCGACAAGGGCTGCGCGTCGACCAGCAAGCCGCTGTATCTGCAGGCCGGCGGCAAGCTGTCGTTCCAGCAGCCGGTGGCCGGGCAGGCGGGGTTTGAAGAATACGTCTCCGACCCGGCCAAGCCGGTGCCGTTCGTGCCGCGCCCGGTGGATTTTACCGACCGCGCGATGTGGACCACCTGGCTGGTGCACGACCAGCGCTTTGTCGATGGCCGTCCGGATGTGTTGACCTTCGTCACCGAGCCCCTGACCGAGGCACTGCAGATCGCCGGTGCCCCCGAAGTACATCTGCAAGCCTCCACCAGCGGCAGCGACAGCGATTGGGTGGTGAAGCTGATCGACGTGTATCCGGACGAGATGGCGTCGAACCCGAAGATGGGCGGCTACGAGTTGCCGGTGTCGCTGGCGATCTTCCGCGGCCGCTACCGCGAGAGTTTCAGCACGCCCAAGCCATTGGCATCCAATCAGCCGCTGGCATTCCAGTTCGGCCTGCCAACCGCCAACCACACCTTCCAGCCGGGCCACCGGGTGATGGTGCAGGTGCAGTCCAGTCTGTTCCCGCTCTACGATCGCAACCCGCAGACCTACGTGCCTAATATCTTCTTCGCCAAGCCCGGCGATTATCAAAAAGCCACGCAGCGGGTGTACGTGTCCCCCGAGCAGCCCAGCTACATCAGTCTGCCGGTCCATTGACCGCGCGGGCGCCGCGTGCGGGCGGCGCCCACACGTCTTCCAGCAATTGCGGGCGGCAGGCCACCCAGGCGGCGGCCAGCTGCACCAGCAGGCAGATGACCAGGAACACGAACGGGTAGGTCCAGCCGCCGCTGTGCGCGTGCAGCCAGCCGAACAGGAATGGTCCCAGGCAGCTCACCGCATAGCCCATGCCCTGCGAGAACCCGGACAGGGCCGCCGAGCCGGCCGCAGTGCGGCTGCGTTGATTGACCAGCACCAATGCCAGCGGAAACGTGCTCGACCCCAGGCCGAGCAGGGTCACCCACAGGATCGGCGCGGCCAGCGGCACCCACCACAGCCCGGCAAACGCGACCAGATGGCAGGCCGCGCACAGCAGCACGATCGGAAACGGGTTGCGCATGCGGACCGCCAGCGCCGGCATGGTCAAGGCGCCGACCATGCCCAGTGCCGCGAACAGCGCCACCATGGTGCCGCCGAACGCGGGCGAGGCGCCGGCTTCGCGCAGCAGCGTCGGCAACCAGGTAAACATCGAATAGGTGACCAGCGAGGTCATGCCGAAGGTGATCGCCATGCTCCACCCCAGGGCGGTGCGTGCCACGCGGCCCTCGGCCTCGGGCGTGGGCGTCACCGGTGCCGGGCCGGTGGCGCGGATACGGCGGTGGTTGGCGTGCACCAGTGCCCAGGCCGCTGACGCCAGCAGGGCCGGCAGCACCCACACCACCATCGAGCTGCGCCAGCCCAGCGCGTCGGCCACCGGCACTGCCAGCAGGGCGGGCAACAACGTGCCGACCTGCAGTACGGTGATGTACAGCGTGCTCACGCGGCCCACGCGGTCGCCGAAGTAGCGCTTCACCAACGGCGGCAGTACCACGTTGCCCATGCCCATGCCGGTCAACGCCACCAGCGAGCCGATCAGCAGTCCGGCGGTGCCCGGCAGCAGCGGGCGCAACACCAATCCAAGCGTGGCCAATGCCATCGACAACAGCGCAACGCGCAGCAAGCCGAAACGGCGCAGCAACGCGGGTGTCGCCACACCGGTGAGTGCGAACGCTGCGGTCGGCAACATGCCGAGCGCACCCATGATGGGCGCGCCGAAGGCGTACTCGTCGGCAATGCGTTCCAGCAGCGGCGTCAGCGACGTCACTGCAGTGCGCAAGTTGAATGCGGAAAGCAGAATCGCGGCCAGCACCAGGCCGCGACCACGCAACTGGGCGGACGACGAAGACGCGGTAGTGGCAACAGACATGACAGACCATCCGCGCCGTACACGTGTGTGCAGCGACGCCTGAAAACACAAAACCGGCGCTGGGCCGGTTTTGTGTTTTGAAACTGGTCGGGGAGACAGGATTCGAACCTACGACCTCTACGTCCCGAACGTAGCGCTCTACCAGACTGAGCTACACCCCGAATGAGCCGCGTATATTACATAGGGAATGCCGAATCGGCAAGCATCAGATGAAATTATTTTACTGAGGCGGTACGCCACGCTCGGGCTCGCGTGCTTCGAACCACATGCCGTTGAGCACGGCAGCCGATGCCACCAGGCCGGTGCCCAGGATCCATGCGAAATACCACACTCGCCAAGCGGGTTGGTCGGCGCATCTGTCGCCAGCACCGAGGTCACCGCATAACCAGGTAGAACCAGCGCTCTACCCACGCACCGCCCGTTGCAAACAATGCCAGCGCACACAGCGCGGCGATGCTGCCAAAACGTGCTGCGCGCGCCAGACCGGGCCGACCGTGTTGATCACCAGCCGGCGCTCGGCATCGTTGTTGGCGACGAACGGCAGCAATGCGCCCACGCCCAAATCGAAGCCACTCATCACGGCGTAACCGGACAGCAGCACACCGAGCAACAGCCACCAGATCACGCGCAGGGTTGTGTAATCGAGCAATACGAAATCCATGATGTCTCTCCTTCGCTTACGGTGCGCTGCCGGCCACCGCGCCGGAACTCAGCGGTGCGTGACGCGACGGGGCGGGGGATGCGTTGGGCTGTGTCGGCGGCCGTATTCGGCCACGAACCAGCCGCATTCGATCGCGATCCACGGCAGCGGCAACGTCCACAGTGCCAACCTCAGGAACCAGCGTTTTTCCTGGAAGTGGTGCTTGCATGCAGACCAGACTGCGATGGCAAAGAACGCGATGAGATAGATGCCGATGGCCGCCATGATGCGGAGGGTCCAGAACAGCGGCAGCACGCGCGGCACGGTGTCCATCGCGGCCTGGGCAATCTGCGCCGGCGTGGCATTGCCGATATCGTCGCGCTAGCGCTTCAGCAGCAGGCCGTGGCCCAGATCCGGCCAATGCGCATCGAAGACCATGCGCGCTTCGGCATCGTTCTTCTCGGCGCGAATACGTTGCAGTGCGCCGTAGGCGATCTGGCCGCCGCGGATGCGGTGTTCGGCACGGCCGACCAATTTGGCAATTCCCGGGATCGGCTCATCCAGCGAACCCGTAGCGACCAGTCCCATCAGGCACGGAATCTTGATGGCGTAATCGTTGCGATGGGTGGTCTGGTTCGGGATGCCGAACGCAGTGAAGTCGGCCGGTGCAGCTTCGGTTTCCCAAATCGCTTCGATCGCCGCCAGTTTCATTTTCTGGTGTTCGCTGGCGGCGTAGCCGCTTTCGTCGCCCAGCACCACCTCCGACAACGACGACAGCAGACCGAACGCCGCAGCCACCGCGAACGAGCGCCGTGCCATGTCACTATGCTTGCCGCGCAACAGGTAAAACGCACGGGTCGACATCACGAACACCGCGTCCAGCACGTAGCCGGCGTTGACGGTGTGCACGAACTTGGCTTGCGCCACCGGGTTGAACAGCACTGCCACAAAATCCTCCACGTCCATGCGCATGGTGTCCGGGTTGAAGACAGCACCGGCCGGATTCTGCATCCAGCCGTTGGCGATCAGGATCCACGACGCCGAGAAGTTGCTGCCCAACGCCACCAGCCAGGTGGTAACCAAGTGCTGCACTTTACTCAGGCGATTCCAGAGGCGATTCCAGCCCCCAAAAAAAAGCAGACCCAGGAACGTGGCTTCCAGAAAGAACGCCATCAGCCCTTCGATCGCCAGTGTCGCGCCGGAGATGTCGCCCACGTAATGGCTGTAGTACGACCAGTTCATGCCGAACTCGAACTCCATCACGATGCCGGTGCCCACACCCATGGTGAAGTTGATGCCGAACAGCACGCCCCAGAACAGGGGCATGCGCCGCCAGATCTGCTTGCCGGTCATGACGTAGGCGCTTTCCATGATGCCGAGCAGGAACGACAAGCCCATGGTGAGCGGTGGAACGATGAAGTGATACATCGCGGTGATTGCGAATTGCAGCCGCGACAGTTCGACAACTGTCGAGTCGATCATGGCGGGTGGGCCTGGTGGAGTGTCGGTAAGGAACGTGGCGATCATCTGCCGCTATCGCGCCGGGCGGGTTGATCCACATCAATGCGTCCCTGAACAGGTGCATCACACTGTCCATCCACGACCGCGAGGTGGCGACTTACAATCGTCTGCAATACGCAGCCTCCAAAAGAGCGACGTGAGCCAGCCCAGCGTGCAAACCAGCGAAACGCCCGCCCAGCGCCGTCAACGCGGCCAATGGCTGGATGCGCTTGCCGTACCGGCTACGCGCGCGCGGCGGCTTGCCGGCGTGGCGGTCGCGTTGTCGGGGGCGTTGCTGCTGGTGCAATCGGCAGCGATCGCCTGGCTGGTGCAGGCGGTGCTGGTGCAGCACCTGGCATTGGCGCAGTTGCGCAACGTGGGCGCGGGCTTGCTGGTTGCGCTGATCGGACGCGCGCTGCTGAACGCCTGGGCGCAAGCGCTGGTCGGTACGGTGGCCGATGTAGCCAGACGCGAACTGCGCGCACGCATCGCGCGACGCTTGGTGCAGCACGGGCCGCTGTGGTTGCGCCGACAACGCAGCGGCGAACTGGGCGAACTGAGCCTGGCGCACACCGACGCGCTGGAAGGGTATTTCGTCGGTTACCAGTTCGCACGCACTGAGATGCTGCTGGTGCCGCCCCTGATCCTGATTGCGGTATTTTCGGTCGATTGGGTGGTCGGGCTGGTGTTGTTGCTCACCGCGCCGCTGATTCCGTTCTTCATGATGCTGGTGGGGTGGGGCGCCGAGGCCGCAGGCCGCGAACAACTCGGCGAGCTGGCGCGCATGGGGGGACACTTTGCCGATCGCCTCAAGGGCCTGGGATTGCTGCGCGTCTATGGCCGCGGCGAGGCTGAGTTGCAGGGCATTGCCGCCGCGGCCGAGGGCGTGCGCGAGCGTTCGCTGAAAGTGCTGCGCATCGCGTTTTTATCGTCCACAGTGCTGGAATTCTTTGCTTCGGTGAGCGTCGCCATCGTGGCGCTGTATTTCGGCCTGAGTTATCTCGGCATGCTCGAATTGCACGGCCTGCCGTCGCTGGGTGCGGGCATGTTTTGCCTGCTGTTGGCACCGGAATTCTTCGCGCCGCTGCGGCGGCTGGCCGCGCACTACCACGACCGCGCAAACGCCTTGGCCGCAGTGGCCGAGGCCGAGCGGTTGCTGCAGGGTTTCGAGCCGCCTGCCGCTACGCACACCGTTGCGCTATCAGCACACGTGTTGGAACCAGCGCAAGCGCATGCGCCCTTGTTGCAAGCGCGTGGACTGGCGCTGCGTCCTGCTGGCGCACCGCAGGTGGTGGTCGAGGATGTTGCGTTGACGCTGGAGCCCGGGCAGCGTGTCGCCGTGATCGGCGCCAGTGGCAGCGGCAAGAGCACGCTGTTGGAAGGGCTTGCCGGCTGGCTCGCACCCGAGGCGGGCAGTGTGGTGGTACGTCCCGGTGCGCGCATCGGCTATGCCACGCAGCGTCCCTATCTGTTTCACGGCAGCATTGCCGATAACTTGCGTCTCGCCGACCCGCAGGCCAGCGACGCGCGGCTGCACGCGGTGGCGGAGGCGGCGCAGGTGCTGCGTTTTGCCGCGCAACTGCCGGCTGGTCTGGATACGCTGATCGGTGAGCGTGGTTTTGGCCTGTCCGGTGGCGAGGCGCGCCGTGTGGCCTTGGCGCGGTTGTTGTTGCGCGAGCCGGATGTGTTGTTGTTGGACGAGCCCACTGCTTTTCTGGATCCAGAGACCGAAGCGGAATTGCTGCGCACGCTGGGCGTTTTCGCACGTGGCCGCGCGGTGCTTCTGGCCACGCACAGTGCTGCGGCGATGCGTTGGGCCGACACGGTGATCGACCTGCGCGGCGCCACGGTGACGGCGGAGTTGCCATGAGCCGCACCCGACCCGATCGTCTGCGCGATGTGTTTCGTCGGCACGCCTGGCGTCTGCTGCTCTCCGCGCTATTGGTCCTGGTCACCATGCTCGCGGGTGTCGGCTTGCTGTGGCTATCCGGCAGCTTCCTGACCGCAGCGGCGCTGGCAGGCGTGGCCGGCATGGGCACCGGCTTCAATTTCTTCTCGCCGTCGGCCGGCATTCGCGCCTTGACCTTCGCGCGCATCGCATCGCGTTATGGCGAAAAATTGATCGGGCACGATGCCACTCTGCGCATCGCCCGCGATCTGCGGGTGTGGTTTTTCCGCCGCGCGTTGCCGTTGGCGCCAGGGCGCTTGTCGGCCACCCGCACCGGAGATCTGCTGGCGCGGCTGATGTCCGACATCGGCGAGGTCGATGGACTCAGCGTGCGCGCCTTGGCACCGCTGGCGGCCTTGCTTGGCATCTGGCTGGCCGGTATTGCCGCCGCGGCGCTGATTCATCTGCCCGCTGCGGGATTGCTGCTGGTGCTCGGCGTGCTGATCGGTGGTCTGGTGCCGTGGCAGGTGGCACGCGGCGGCGCGCAGCGCGAGCACTTGCGTGCACAGCAACGCACCGCCTTGCGCACGCAGGCGTTCGAAGGCCTGGAAGGCGCGGCCGATCTTGCTGCGGTCGATGCGCAAGGTGCCTGGCTGCAACAGATCGACGCTGCGGCCGCCGCGGTGATTGCAGGCGATCGCATCCAGCGGCGCCGGCTGATCACCGGCAACCTGCTGCATGCGTTCTGCGCAGGCGTGGGTCTGGCCGGCATGCTGTGGCTCGCACTCAGCGCTGCCGACCGCGGGCTGATCGCTGCCGAGCTGGCTGCAGGCCTGGTGTTCTTGACCATGGCCTTGCTGGAAGTATGGGCCGGTGCCGGGTTGGCGCTGCAGGCGCTGCAAAGCGCGCGTGGTGCGGCGAAGCGCTTGCAGGCGATCGTGGATCAAGCGCCATCGGTCAGTGAACCTGTGCACGCACTCGATGTGCCACGCACTGGCACGCTGCAATTGCAGCAGGTGTCGTTTGCATGGCCCGGTAGCGTGCGCCCGGTATTGCACGCTCTCGATCTGACGCTCGCGCCGGGCGAGCGCATCGCCATCAGCGGCGACAGCGGCAGTGGTAAAAGTACGTTGTCGGCGCTGCTGCTCCGGCTGTGGGATCCGCAGGAAGGGCAACTGCGCTACGCCGGCATCGACCTGCGCCACGTCGCGCAAACGCAATGGCATCAGCGAATTGCCTGGCTGCCGCAGAACGCGCCGGTGTTTGCCGGCAGCGTGCGCGAGAACCTCCTCATCGGCGACGCCGCTGCCGACGATGCCGCCCTGTGGCAGGTGCTCGAACAGGTACGCCTGAGCGCATGGGCCAGCGCGCACAACGGCCTGGACACCTGGGTCGGCGAAAACGGCGCCACGCTGTCTGCCGGCCAGGCGCGTCGCCTCGCACTTGCACGCGCACTGCTGCGCAATGCGCCGATCCTGCTGCTCGACGAGCCCACCGATGGCCTGGACGTGGAGACTGCACACGCGCTGCTGCTCGACCTGGCCGCCGCTCTCGGCGAACGCAGCCTGGTGATGATCACCCACGACGCGCTACCGCCCGGTGTGGTGCAACGGCATTACCGGATGCGTGAGGGAGCGTTGGAGTTGTTGAATCAGAGCGCGTAGCGAACCGCTGCGTTCATCGAAAACAGGCGTGCGACGCTGGCGTCGATGCGTTGTCAGCGCTCTTAGAGCGTCTAACACAACCTAATTCTACTGTGTTACTAAATCCGAATCCGTTGGTACGGTGAGACCCCGCAACACGGGCAGTGTGGGAGGCTTCTGGCGATAAGCCTAGCCAGTCCGAAGGCCAGCGTGGCAATCGAGTTGGGATGGTGACGTTGCATTGGGGCTAGACCCGCGCGGGCGGACGCTTTTGGATACTGCAGGCATCTTGAATGCGACGGAGTTTTTTTTACTGCGCAGGCGCTCGCGCATCAAGAACCCATATGCGGCGATGCACAGACTGGCGTGATGGTGAAAACCACGCCAGTTGCGCCCTTCATAGTGATGCAGGCCCAACTCCGACTTCAGCTCCTGATAATCGCGTTCAATCCGCCATCGGCCTTGTGCCGTGGCAACCAGTGTCTTGACCGGCGTTTGCTTTGGTCGCGTCGAGAACCAGTAGTGGCGGGGCTCGGACTCTCCCGGCGGCCACTCGATCAGCAGCCACTGCTCGTCATGTGCCTGGCGATTGTGTGCGGCACGAACCCGCACCGCCGCGAACCGCGAACTGAGCGTTGCGTCGCTGCCTTGGCGCCAGCTGACCTGCCGATACGTCCTTGCGGGCAAGCGCTGCGCGACTTCATGTACCGAGATCGGCGCATGTGCGCTATCGCGCATCGGTCGTGTGCGGGGCCGACCGCCCTTAGGGCTGGCTGGCGGCATGGGCGCAGGTTGGTGCGATCCCCACCAGACCTTCGTGTTGCTGCGGACGCCAACCATGTACAGCAGGCCGCGTTCGCTGAGCTGGTCTCGCCAGTGGGTCTCGGTGCCGTAGGCCGCATCGGCTAGCACGACGCCTGCCGCAATCCCTGTCGCCAGCGCGCTGTCGATCTGATCCATGGCCAGCGCTGTCTTGGTCTGAAACACGACCTGATCCGGAACGCCTGCCTTCTTGCGCCGCACAGTGTCCTGAGCCCACTGCTCGGGAAGATACAGCCGATAGCCCACTGGCAGGCTGCCGTGTTCGTTGGCGATCAACAAACTCACGGCAACCTGGCAATTGTCCGTCTTGCCAAGGCGGCCGCAGTACTGGCGTGCAACACCGACCGAATGCACCCCCTTCTTTGAAAATCCCGTGTCGTCCACGATCCAGTGACACGCTGCGCTCTTCCTGCTCAGGGTCGGCAGCACCTGTGCCGCCACCGCCGCCAGCAGCGCTTGATCGCTCCAGTCGGCATCGGCCACCAGATGGTGCATCGATTGATGGGCTGAGCGCACGTTCTGCGGGTGCACCCGCGCGGCCATGGGCTCCACGCTCTTGCGCCCTCCAGGCAGTAGCAACCCCTTCAGGTACCAGTGTGCGGGCTGTTTGCGATCCGCATGGGACAGGGCGGCAGCAACTACTTCCCCGTCCTGCTCAAAACGCACTCCTGATTAGCACGCACTTTCAGCGGTGAACATGGTGACATCACGCAGGGCCCGCTCGGACCACGGCTTGCTGGCGGCTGCGGCGGCCAGCAAGCTGGGCACCAGCCGGGTCAGATCGAAACGGCGGTTGAACCGCCACATCGTCTCTGCCAGGTAGCGCTGGGCGTATTTGGCGAATTTGAAGGCGTGATAGGCACCGTCCAGCGAACGCTTTAGGTTGGACAACACCACGTTGACCCAGCGTGCGTTCTCTGCCTCGCAGCGACTTCGACCGCTGCCTTCGATCACGGTGTGCGCGTGCTCGGCTTCCAGTGCTCGAAACGCACCGAGTCCATCACTGTAGACATCTGCTCCAGGATGCAGGCGTTGCCCGATCCATTCCGACAGCGCCGCCTTGGTGAAGCCTGGGACCGGATCCATCACCGCGCGCAATGGACGACCGTCTTCAGTGATCTCCACGGCGATCACGAAAGGGCGCTTGTTCTCCGAGCCGCGCCCGGCCTTGCCACCGTTGCGTTCTCCTCCCAGGTAGGCATCGTCCAGTTGCACGATCCCGCCCAACTTGCGGTTCGCCTCGCGTTGGGTCATGGCCTGCATCAGCTTGTGCTTCATTCGCCACGCTGTCGGGTAGCTCACTCCCAGGTGTCGCATCAACTCCAGCGCCGACAGGTTCGTCTTGCTCTGGCCCAGCAGATACATGCCAAGCAGCCAGGTGCGTAGCGGCAGCTTGCTGTTGTCCATCACCGTGCCCGAGCGCAGGCTGGTCTGGCGATAGCAGGCCGTGCACTGCCAGTACGTGGTGCCGTGACGCTGGAATCGACTGTGCGCGGTAGCGGCGCAACGCGGACAAACAAAGCCCTGTGGCCAGCGCGAGATCTCCAACGCCTGCTCGCACTGCTGCGCGTTGCCATAGCGCTTGAGGAACGCCGGCAACGACAGCCCGGCTTGGAACTGCACACGATTCATGGCCATGATCTGGTCTCGGTGGAGCGACGGTCCTACCATCGACCGGTCGGCTCTCACTGGCTGCGACTGTGCTGAAAGATCGTGCTAATCAGGAACGCACTTCCAGTGTCCTATTCAACACAGCTCTCCCGCGCGGCCTGAAGGTCTTCCAATAGTGGCACAAAGGTATGATTATTTGTAACGCAGTGGAACTAAGTGACCGCAGTCCGGGCGCCGCGCTGCTGCATCCACTTCAACGGATGAAAATCGTTCCGCAACTGCGGCCCACCCCCTTGCCGCGCATGGGATGCAGGCCATCGGATTGATAGTAATTGCGGAACGCAAAATCTGTCCGAAAGCCTTGTCGCATAAGCTTTTCGGGTCGGACTCAAAATCCGCCGCCCTTAAAAGCGTGTGGGTTCGAGTCCCAGCCTTCGCACCAAGTTGTTGCAGCACCAGTGTAGAGCCCTTCTGGAGAAATCTGGTGGGGCTTTTTGCTGTCTATCGTTTCGGCAGGATGCAGGCCTCGATTGGCGTCGATGCGATTCGCGACGCTGGTGACCGTCAGTCGGCGGTTTGTCTGGTCAGGGGCGGAGTGGAGTGGAGATCGTGGAGGTGCGCGCGCTGTCGTCAGGCATGCAGCGCCCGGCGAACCCGTCTGCATGATGCGTATGCAGGTGTTCCCACTTCCTTCCAGCGCCGCGCGAGTGCATCAGGCACTCAACTGCATGCAGTGCGCAGGCAGTGGATGACGTTGCAGGCACGCAACCATCACGCTGCATCCGTACCTTGGATGTCTCTTTCGAGCAGGTGGCTTCCATGGACTTCGATTCTTCGCAACAGCTGCGCATCCTGCGCGATATCCACGACACCAAGCCGGTGTCGGACGAAGAAGGAAATTGGGCGGTACGCGCCGGCGATGTCACGCAGGCCGAAGATGGCGACATCAACCTGACGCATGAAGGCCGCAAGGCGCTGGCCAGTGGGCAGGCCTGACGTTTGCGTGCGTGGGTCGATTTGCTGGCTGCGCAAATTTCATCAGCAGTTTCTGATGCGCGGCAAGAGCGAGAGGGCGACATGTGTCGCTTCCTGCGGATCCTGCGTTTGCCACCAACTGCGATCGCGCATTCGCTGCGAGAGCCTTATCTGCATTGCAGTGTCAAAGCCAATCAGCTGACCCCTCGTGCGCAGCTCGCTACCAGCGCGCGAGTCCGCATCGGCCATTGCGTGCCGCTTATCAAGCGCCGCGGCTGAAACGCAGACAAAAAAAGCCCCGGCAATGCCAGGGCTTTCACATGATTGGCGTCCCCACGGGGATTCGAACCCCGGTGTCCACCGTGAAAGGGTGGTGTCCTAGGCCTCTAGACGATGGGGACGCGTATCAAAACCTCGTTGTCCATTCCAGACGGCCTAATGTCTGGAGTGGTGGAGCCAGGCGGGATCGAACCGCCGACCTCCTGCATGCCATGCAGGCGCTCTCCCAGCTGAGCTATGGCCCCGCGTTGCTGCGAGCCGAAAATCATAGCGATATCTCTACGTCATGGGAAGTGGTCTGTACAAAAAAGTTGTACCGAGGAGGGGATGTCATCTGCCAGGTCAGTCGCAAGGCCGCACGTACGGAGTGCGGCGATCGAGCCGCGGGGCGCGCACCTGGAGCGCTTCAATCCACGGTAGTCCCGTACTGTGCGTTGCGCAGGGGATTCCGGTGACGGTGTTGCCGGCCGTTTGCTTCAACGCGGTGCCTGCTTGTTTCGCCATCTGTTGATGTCGAGCGCCGCCATCGATTGGCCGCGCAGCGCAGCGCGTCGCGTTCGATGCATCTGTTTACGAGCGACGATGGGCCTCGCGCGCTGTCCTCGCTGCCATCGACCGCATGTGTGCGGCATGGCCATCGCGCACCTTGCGTTTTCACCGGCGCGATCATTCGCAATGATGGCGTAAACGCCGCCGCCGCAATGGCGCCGGAAGACATCTTCGACAGCGAAAACGTGCTGGCGTGCGATCACGTGCGCTTGAGTGATGGTGCCAAGCCGTCGCGCGCTTGAGTTGCGAAGGTAGTGGGCAATAGTGATAGCGATGCCGCGCAGGCGTGCTCCCGGGCTTTGCCACACCAAACGCTTCGCGCCCACGCAAAGACATTCAACTCTCTAGCCATCGCACCACGCCCGAATCCGTGCGCGCCTGATGCTGCGCCGCAGTCAATTCCACCGCCCAAGCAGGCAAAAAAAGCCCCGGCAGTGCCAGGGCTTTCAGATGATTGGCGTCCCCACGGGGATTCGAACCCCGGTGTCCACCGTGAAAGGGTGGTGTCCTAGGCCTCTAGACGATGGGGACGCGTATCAAAACCTCGTTGTCCATTCCAGACGGCCTAATGTCTGGAGTGGTGGAGCCAGGCGGGATCGAACCGCCGACCTCCTGCATGCCATGCAGGCGCTCTCCCAGCTGAGCTATGGCCCCACGAAACTGAGGACGAAATGATAGCGGCCTGTTAAGGTTCGCGCAAGCGCTTTTTCATTCGTGATAAGAACGGCGCAGCGCGCACGGTGCGCTTATTTGACGCCGTGCAAATCCTGCAATTGCGTCTGGCGTGTGCCGAAATACGCCGCCAGGTCGGCGATGTCCTGGTCGCTCAGCGCGGTGGCCTGGGCCGTCATCAGCGGGTGCTGGCGATCGCCGCTGCGGTACGCCTGCAAAGCATGCGCCAGGTAGTCGCCGTATTGACCGCCAAGCTTGGGGTAACTGGGATCGATCGGCGCATTGCCATCGGCTCCGTGGCAATCCACGCAGCTCTGGCCGGTCGCCTTGCCCTTGGCATGCGCGAGCTTGTCGCCGGCGTCGGCGCGCCCCGCGGGCAGACCTGCCGACGAGCCGGAGCCGTGCTCGCCGCTGGCGTGGCCGGGATCGCCAGCGGAGTGATCGGTGGATTCGACCTGGGATTGCGAACAGGCCGCCATCATCAGGGCAGCGACCAGAGCGATGGCTAGACGCGGAGCGTGCAGGGCGTTCGGCATGTGGGCGCTTATTTGAGGGTGGACAGGAAGGCGGAGATGTCGGCGATGTCCTGCTCGGAGAAGCTTTGCGCCTGTGCCTGCATGGTTGGATGTTTGCGTTTGCCCTGGCGATATTCGGTCAGCGCCTGAGTCAGATACTGGCTCGTCTGGCCGCCGATCTTGGGTACGCGATAACTTGGATACGCGTTCTTATAGCCGGTAACGCCGTGGCAGCCCTGGCAGGTGTACGCAAGCAGGCGCCCATTGGACGGATTGCCGGTCGGCGCGGCGGGTGTCGCCGCCACGGCAGCGGGCGCCGGCGTGGCCGGAACTGCAGGTGTGGCTGACGGTGTTGCTGATGCGCCCCCAAACGGCAGGAAGACGACCAGAGCGAGACAAGCGGCGAGCGGCTGCGGGCGCATGGTTTCGTATCCGGAAGGCTGATTGAGCGTCCGCACGTGGGGAGGGGACGGAACCGGACCGAGTATGCCTGCGATTTGGAGCGGCGCAAACCGGGTGAATAGGCCAAGTTGAATAGACCATGACCTTTGGCGCATTGGCGGCATGTGCATTCTAGTGGTCTACTTGCCTACAACACCTGTTAACGCATCCACTAGGACACGACGATGCCGCCATTCTCCTTTTTGCTCGGCCGCAGCGGAACCTGCGCCGCTGCATTGTTGATCACCACGAGCCTGCTGCTGGGCGGTTGCAAGACAGGACAGGGCGAGGCCAAGGCCGCCAAGGAAAAGAAGGCGGTGGATGCGGTGCCGGTGGAAATCGCCAGGGCCGCACGCCGTGCGGTGGCCGCCAGTTACACCGGCACCTCTGCGCTGGAGCCGCGCGCCGAGGCGCAGGTAGTGGCCAAGACCTCCGGTGTTGCGCTGTCGGTGATGGTGGAAGAAGGGCAGAAGGTCTCGGCAGGTCAGGCGCTGGTGCGGCTGGATCCGGATCGCGCACATCTGGCGGTGGCGCAGAGCGAGGCGCAACTGCGCAAGCTGGAAAACAGCTATCGCCGCGCCACGCAATTAGTAGGGCAGCAGTTGGTCAGTGCTGCAGATGTGGACCAGCTCAAATTCGATGTCGAGAACAGCCGGGCGCAGCATCGGCTTGCGTCGCTGGAGCTGTCTTACACCACGGTGCAGGCGCCCATCTCCGGCGTGATCGCATCGCGCTCGATCAAGACCGGCAACTTCGTGCAGATCAACACGCCGATCTTCCGCATCGTCGACGACTCGCAACTGGAAGCCACGCTCAACGTGCCCGAGCGCGAACTGGCCACGCTCAAATCCGGCCAGCCGGTGACCTTGCTGGCCGATGCGCTGCCGGGTCAGCAATTCGTGGGCAAGGTGGATCGCATCGCGCCGGTGGTGGATTAGGGCAGTGGCACATTCCGTTTGGTATGCGCGTTCGGGAAAGGTGCCGAAGCGTTGCAGCCAGGCATGTTCGGGCGCATCCGCATCGATTACGACCAGCGCAAGGATGCCTTGGTGATCCCGCGCCTGGCGTTGTTGGACGATGGCGAACCAGCTGTGTTCGTGGTGCGCAATGGCAAGGCCAGTCGGGTACCGGTGAAGCTGGGCTATGCCGAAGGGCCGTGGCTGGAAGTGCGTCAGGGCCTGAAGGAAGGCGACCAGCTGGTCACGGCCGGCAAGGTCGTGCTGCGTGACGGCACCGCGGTGCAAGTGATCGGCCAGCCCGATCACAAGCCGGTCGCGACCAAGGCCGCTGCGCCCGCGCACGATGGGACGCACGCATGAGCGAGAACGGCAACCCGCACGGACCCGTGCATGATCCGCATGCGCCACTGCCTGGCGGCGGTGGCGGCGGTGGCGGCGTGGTCGCCTTCGCCACGCGGCGACGGGTGACCATCGCCATGATCACCGTGACCATGCTGCTGTTCGGCCTGATCGCGCTGCGCAGCCTCAAGGTCAACCTGCTACCGGATCTGAGCTATCCCACGCTCACCGTGCGCACCGAATACACCGGTGCGGCGCCGGCGGAAATCGAGACGCTGGTGACCGAGCCGGTGGAAGAAGCCGTCGGCGTGGTCAAGAACCTGCGCAAGCTCAAATCGATTTCGCGCACCGGACAGAGCGATGTGGTGCTGGAATTCGCGTGGGGCACCAACATGGACCAGGCCAGCCTGGAGGTGCGCGACAAGATGGAAGCGTTGTCGCTGCCGCTGGAAACCAGGCCGCCGGTGCTGCTGCGCTTCAATCCGTCCACCGAGCCGATCATGCGGCTGGCGTTGTTGCCCAAGCAGGCGCCGGCCTCTGATACCGATGCGATCCGCCAGCTCACCGGTTTGCGCCGTTATGCCGATGAAGACCTGAAAAAGAAGCTTGAGCCAGTGGCTGGCGTAGCCGCGGTGAAGGTGGGCGGCGGGCTGGAAGACGAGATCCAGGTCGACATCGATCAGCAGAAGTTGGCCCAGCTCAACCTGCCGATCGATAACGTCATCACCCGGCTCAAGGAAGAGAACGTCAATATCTCCGGCGGTCGGCTGGAAGAAGGCTCGCAGCGGTACCTGGTGCGCACGGTCAACCAGTTCGTGGATCTGGACGAGATCCGCAACATGCTGGTGACCACGCAGAGCAGCAGCGGCAGCGCGGCGGAAGCGGCGATGCAGCAGATGTATGCAATCGCTGCTTCCACCGGATCGCAGGCGGCGTTGGCGGCAGCGGCCGAAGTACAAAGCACGTCTTCGTCGTCCAGCAGCAGCATTGCCGGCGGCATGCCGGTGCGCTTGAAGGATGTGGCACAGGTGCGCCAGGGCTACAAGGAACGCGAGGCCATCATTCGCCTGGGCGGCAAGGAAGCGGTGCAGCTGGCGATCTACAAGGAAGGCGATGCCAACACCGTGTCCACGGCGGCGGCGCTGCGCAAGCGCCTGCAGCAACTCAAAGCAACGGTGCCGGACGATGTGGAAATCACCACCATCGAAGACCAGTCGCACTTCATCGAACATGCGATCAGCGATGTCAAAAAAGATGCGGTGATCGGCGGTGTGCTGGCGATCCTGATCATCTTCCTGTTCCTGCGCGATGGCTGGAGCACGTTCGTGATCAGCCTTTCGTTGCCAGTGTCCATCATTACCACGTTCTTTTTCATGGGCCAGCTGGGACTGGGCCTCAACGTGATGTCGCTGGGCGGGTTGACATTGGCTACCGGCCTGGTGGTGGACGATTCGATCGTGGTGCTGGAAAGCATCGCCAAGGCGCGCGAGCGTGGCTTGAGCGTGTTGGACGCGGCCATTGCCGGCACCCGTGAAGTGAGCATGGCGGTGATGGCGTCGACGTTGACCACCATTGCGGTGTTCCTGCCGCTGGTGTTCGTCGAAGGCATCGCCGGACAGCTGTTCCGCGATCAGGCATTGACAGTGGCGATCGCGATCGCGATTGCGATTTCGCTGGTGGTGTCGATGACGCTGATTCCGATGCTGAGCTCGCTCAAGGGCGCGCCGCCGATGGCGTTCCCGGAGGAGCCGAGCCATCCGCAGTGGCAGCCCGAGCAGTGCTGGCTCAAGCCGGTGGCGGCCGGGCGGCGCGGCGCCGGTGCGAGCGTGCGTTATGCGTTCTTCGGCGCGGCGTGGGCGGTGGTGAAGGTCTTGCGCGGGTTGAGCCGCGTGGTGGGGCCGGTGATGCGCAAGGCGAGCGACCTGGCGATGGCGCCGTATGCTCGCGCCGAGCGTGGCTATCTGGCGATGTTGCCGGCGGCGCTGTGGCGTCCCGGGTTGGTGCTGGGACTGGCAGCCGCGGCGTTCATCGGAACTGTCTTTCTGGTGCCGATGTTGGGTGTGGATCTGATTCCGCAGCTTGCGCAAGATCGCTTCGAAATGACCGTCAAACTGCCTTCCGGCACACCGCTGGCACGGACCGATGCACTGGTGCGCGAGTTGCAGCTGGCGCACGACAAGGACCCGGGCGTCGCCTCACTGTACGGCGTCAGCGGTAGCGGCACGCGGTTGGATGCCAACCCCACCGAGAGCGGCGAAAACATCGGCAAGCTCACCGTGGTGATGGCCGGTGGTGGCAGCCCGGCAGTGGAAGCGGCAGCGACCGAGCGGCTGCGCAGCAGCATGGTCGGGCACCCGGGCGCGCAGGTGGATTTCGCGCGGCCGGCGTTGTTCAGTTTTTCGACGCCGCTGGAAGTGGAACTGCGCGGTCAGGATCTGGGCGAGCTGGAACGCGCCGTGCAGAAGTTGGCCGCGATGCTGCGTGCCAACGGCCACTACGCCGACGTCAAATCGACGGTGGAAGAGGGCTTCCCGGAAATCCAGATCCGTTTCGATCAAGAGCGCGCCGGTGCGCTGGGGCTGACCACACGTCAGATTGCCGATGTCATCGTCAAGAAGGTGCGCGGCGATGTGGCCACGCGCTACAGCTTCCGCGACCGCAAGATCGATGTGTTGGTGCGCGCGCAGCAAAGCGACCGCGCCAGTGTCGATGCGATTCGTCAGTTGATCGTCAACCCGGGCAGCAGCCGGCCGGTGCGTTTGGCGGCCGTTGCCGAGGTATTGGCGACGACGGGGCCGAGCCAGATCCACCGCGCCGATCAGACCCGCGTGGCGATCGTGTCGGCCGGCCTGAAGGACATCGACCTGGGCGGTGCGGTGCGCGAAGTGGAAACGATGGTGCGTAAGGACCCGCTCGCTGCCGGCGTGGGCATGCATATCGGCGGGCAGGGCGAGGAGCTGGCGCAATCGGTGAAGTCGCTGCTGTTCGCGTTCGGCCTGGCGATCTTTCTGGTCTACCTGGTGATGGCCTCGCAGTTCGAATCGCTGCTGCATCCATTCGTCATCCTGTTCACCATTCCACTGGCGATGGTGGGTGCGGCTGGCCCTGCTGATGACCGGCAAGCCGATCTCGGTGGTGGTGTTCATCGGCCTGATTTTGCTGGTGGGCCTGGTGACCAAGAATGCGATCATCCTGATCGACAAGGTCAACCAGTTGCGCGAAGACGGCATGCCCAAGCGCGAGGCATTGATCGAAGGTGCGCGCTCGTGCCTGCGGCCGATCATCATGACCACGTTGTGCACCTTGTTCGGCTTCCTGCCGCTGGCGGTAGCGATGGGCGAGGGCGAGGAGGTGCGTGCGCCGATGGCGATCACCGTGATCGGCGGGTTGCTGGTGTCGACCTTGCTGACCTTGTTGGTCATCCCGGTGGTGTACGACCTGCTGGATCGCCGCGCCGATGCGTACTACCTGGAGCGCGGCCGGCGCATGGCCGGGCAGCGTGCACAGGCGGCGAATAATGCCGACGGACTGGGGGCGCTATGAGCGTTGCCGCCTTCAGCATCCGTCGCCCTGTCACCACCATCATGTGCTTCGTGTCGCTGGTGGTGGTGGGCTTGATCGCGGCGTTCCGGCTGCCCTTGGAGGCGCTGCCGGATATCTCTGCGCCGTTCCTGTTCGTGCAATTGCCCTACACCGGCTCCACGCCGGACGAGGTGGAACGCAACCTGGTACGGCCGGCCGAAGAAGCGCTGGCGACGATGACCGGCATCAAGCGCATGCGCTCGACCGCCACCACCGACGGCGCGAACATCTTCATCGAGTTCTCCGATTGGGACCGCGATATCGCCATTGCCGCATCCGATGCGCGCGAGCGGCTGGATGCGGTACGCGACGATTTTCCGGAGGATCTGCAGCGCTTCCATGTCTTCAAATGGTCCAGCAGCGACGAGCCGGTGCTCAAGGTGCTCCTGGCGAGTCAGACCGATCTGACCGGCGCGTACGACATGCTCGATCGCGAGTTTAAACGGCGTATCGAGCGCATTCCCGGCATGGCCAAGGTGAAAATTTCCGGTGCACCGCCGAACGAGGTCGAGATCGCGATCGCACCGGACCGGCTCACCGCACACGACCTCAGCCTCAACGACTTGAGCGAGCGCCTGGGCAAGCTCAATTTCTCGGTCTCTGCGGGCCAGATCGACGACAACGGACAGCGTATCCGCGTGCAGCCGATTGGCGAACTGCGCGATCTGCAGGAATTGCGCGAGTTGGTCCTCAATGCCAAGGGCGTACGGCTGGGCGACATTGCCGAGGTGCGGCTCAAACCGATGCGCATGAATTACGGGCGCCGCCTGGATGGGTGCCCGGCGATCGGCCTGGATGTCTACAAAGAGCGCAGCGCCAATCTGGTGGAAGTCTCCAAGGCGGCCTTGAAAGAAGTCGAAGACATCTGCGCCCAGCCGGCGATGCGCGATGTGCAGGTCAAGGTGATCGACAATCAGGGCAAGACGGTGACCTCGTCGCTGGCCGAACTGGCCGAAGGCGGCGCGGTGGGCCTGCTGCTCTCGATTACGGTGTTGTTCTTCTTCCTGCGGCATTGGCCATCGACGTTGATGGTGGCGCTGGCGATCCCGATCTGCTTTGCGATCACCTTGGGCTTCATGTATTTCGTCGGGGTCACGCTCAACATCCTGAGCATGATGGGGTTGCTGCTGGCCGTGGGCATGCTGGTGGACAACGCGGTGGTGGTGGTGGAGAGCATCTACCAGGAACGCGAGCGCATGCCAGACCAACCGCAGCTGGCCGCGCTGCTGGGAACGCGCAGCGTGGCGATCGCGCTCAGTGCCGGCACCTTGTGCCACTGCATCGTGTTCGTGCCGAACCTGTTCGGCGAAACCAACAACATCAGCATTTTCATGGCGCAGATCGCCATCACCATTTCGGTGTCGTTGCTGGCGTCATGGTTGGTGGCGATCAGCTTGATTCCGATGCTGTCGGCACGCATGAAGACGCCGCCGATGGTGACCTCCGAGCCCGGCGTGATTGCGCGGCTACAGCGCCGTTACGCCAAGGTGCTGGCGTGGACGTTGGCGCACCGCGGCTGGAGCGTGGCCGGCATCATCCTGGTCAGCGCGATCAGCCTGGTGCCGATGACGCTGACCAAGATCGACATGTTCGGTGGCGACGGTGGCAACGAAGCCTTTATCCAGTATCGGTGGAAAGGTTCGTACACACGTGAGCAGTTGGGCGACGAGATCGGCCGCGTCGAGAACTATCTCGAAGCAAATCGTGCCAAGTACCACATCACGCAGATCTATTCGTGGTTCAGTGAGGTGGAAGGCAGCAATACGGTGGTGACCTTCGATGCGAGCAAGGTCAAAGATCTACCGCCGCTACTGGAAAAAATCCGCAAGGAACTGCCGCGGTCTGCGCGTGCCGATTACAGCATCGGCAACCAGGGCGATGGCGGTAATGGCAATCATGGCGTGCAGGTGCAGTTGGTCGGTGATTCGAGCGATGCACTGAAAGCGCTGGCCGACGATGTGGTTCCGCTGCTGGCACAGCGCAAGGAGCTGCGCGACGTGCACGTGGACACGGGCGACCGCACCAGCGAGCTGGCGATTCGTGTCGACCGCGAGCGCGCAGCTGCGTTCGGTTTCAGTGCCGAGCAGGTGGCCAGTTTCGTGGGGTTGGCATTACGCGGTACGCCGCTGCGCGAGTTCCGCCGCGGCGACAACGAGGTGCCGGTGTGGGTGCGGTTTGCCGGCGCCGAGCAGAGCAAGCCGGAAGATCTGGCCAGCTTCACCGTGCGCAGCAAGGACGGCCGCAGCGTACCGTTGCTGACTCTGGTGGACGTGCAGATTCGTCCGGCCGCCACACAGATCGGGCGCACCAATCGACAGACCACGCTGACCATCAAGGCCAATCTTGCCGAGAAGGTCACCATGCCCGAGGCGCGCGCGGCGATGGAAGCGCCGCTCAAGGCGATGCGTTTCCCGGCCGGCTACAGCTAAACCTTCGACGGCGGCGACTACCAAAACGACGGCGAGGCGATGAATCAGATGGTGTTTAACATGGTGATCGCGCTGGTGATGATCTATGTGGTGATGGCGGCGGTGTTCGAATCGCTGCTGTTTCCTGCGGCGATCATGAGCGGGGTGCTGTTCTCGATCTTCGGGGTGTTCTGGCTGTTCTGGGTCACGGGCATCTCGTTCGGCATCATGTCCTTCATCGGCATTCTGGTGCTGATGGGCGTGGTGGTGAACAACGGCATCGTGATGATCGAGCACATCAATAATCTGCGCCGCCGCGGCATGGGGCGGACGCAGGCGCTGGTCGAAGGCTCGCGCGAGCGTCTGCGCCCCATCATGATGACAATGGGCACCGCGATCCTGGCGATGGTGCCGATCTCGCTGACCAGCACCACGATGTTCAGCGACGGCCCGCCGTACTTCCCGATGGCGCGCGCGATCGCGGGCGGACTGGCGTTTTCGACCGTAGTGAGGCTGCTGTTTCTGCCGACCATCTACGCGATCCTGGACGACATGAGTAGTGGTGCTGCGGCATTGGTAAGACGCGCGCGTGGTCTGCCGACACCCGCCTTAGCGTAATGTCGGGATAGACAGGTAAGCAAAGGGCGACCAAGCAATTGGCAGCGCAGTACATTATCAAGTGCCTGCCAGGCATAGGTGATCACTGGGCAAGTAGGCGGCGAATGTGGCAGGGAGATTCGCGATTGGGAGTGCCTATAAGTACTATCTGTGCCGATTCCTGATAGCCTTTGATCTCCCACGATGGGGTTTCCCCGAGGAGCGATATATGCATTTTTTGGCGAAGGGCACTCTGATTCTACTGGCAGGTGCATTGTGCAGTTGCAACGTACCAGGGGGCGATACAGGTAAACATCCTAAGGCTGCCGTCGCGTCCGAGATGCCTGGCGCTGTGACGCCAGAGATTCAACAAGTCTTATTGGAGGGCGAGGGTGGAACGCCGACTGATCAAAAACGCCCGGAGCAAATAAATCCGGACACACCTATCTCCGTTACTGTGACGGTCCTGCACCCCGACCATGACGCACCAGGCGTTTCGCTTCGATTGATCGATCTGAAGAACGGTCAAGTTCTCGAACAGAAAACGCTGCCGGTCCCTAAGGGACAAGAGTCGGTGCATTTTGAGTTCAAGCCAGCTCAGCCCTGGTCAGAGGGACGCCATTTGCTAGAGGCACGTCTCGGTGCAAAGGGAAAGGTGTTCCAACGAGAATTTGACGTGATGCGGACGCCAATTGCGGCAGCCAAGTGAGGTTATTCAACTCCCAAGTCTAAAGACCTTCTTTGGGTAGGTCGTCCAGCGCGTGCAAGAAGGCGCGGAGGTCATTCCGCTGTTCCACCGTCAATGAGATGGGGGTACCTCTCGCAAGGCTTCGATAATAAATCTCGCGTTGGATAGCCGCATCGAGTGTCTGCACGCTGCCATCGTGCATATACGGTGCTGTGCGTGCCACATTGCGCAAGGTGGGTGTTCGGTAAGAAGCCAGGTCGCTGCCCAGTCCGCTCGCCGCATATCTTCCGAGCGCTGCCATATCGGGATCCGACAACACGAGCTCGGCCACCGGTGCACCTTGGTTGCGTTTAGTGTTGGAGGTCGCGATCACTGTTCCCACGCGCCCGGCGATTCGATCCAAACCAACATTAGAATGATGGAACCGATTGTCGGTGAATGCGGCGGGATGGCCGTTGGATACATGGCAGGAAGAGCATTCCGCCTTGCCATTAAATAGTCGCCCCTGCAAAATTCACCAAACACACCAAGCCAACCGATGTGGGCGTGTGTTCCTCGCTCGCAATGACATTGCGAGCACTGTGGCCAGCATGATGAGTCTCGCAACCATAGGCGCAAAAAGACCCTTCAGTCCCAGACGCACCATGGCCCGCAGCAACCAGCGGATGTTGTCCCCCGCTGCGCACAGCACTGCGTGCAGCGCATCGCCGTTCGCTCCTTGCAACCAGCACCGATCCATGCCGTTGTCGTGCTTCAAGTGTCCGATGGCCGGCTCCACCGCCTGGCGTCGCTTCAGCCAGCGGCGCTGCTCATCTGTCAGGCGTTTGAACTTGCCCCGGTGGATGATCTTAACGCCGGGATTGGCCGCATCCACACCGCGAAAGCCCAGGTCCACCACCACCTGTTTAGGTGCGCCTGCTGTGTCCTCGCTCAGGATCCGGGCCTGCTCCAGTTGCTCGTGCAACGTGTGGCCGTCATAGGGGGTGCCGGTGAAGCTGCGCGCGCCGACCATCAGGCCCTGTTTGTGCGTGATGGCCACGCTGACCTTCACCCCGAACTCGTAGGGCTTGCGCGCCTTGCCCTTGCCGATGCACTCCACTTCGGGCGCGTGCAGGGCATAGAGTTTGTTCTTGCCATTGGGTTGCTGAGCATGGATGCGCTCGGCGCGCTGCATCAGCGTGTGCAGATTCTCCAGCGCCGGCGCCGTGGCCTGGCTGGCTTGCCCGATCTTGCGCTGCACCTCGCGCAGTACGATGCCCAGGAGCGTGCGCTGGCGTTTGAGGACCTTGCGCAGGCGCTTGAACTGCCTGGCATGGGCGTAGCCGCCGGCTTTGCGCCGCAGCGTCTTGGTTTCTTTGGCGAAGGTCTGCTTGAGCGCGATGCCCGCGCGCTTGGCCGCCGCCACCAGCTTGTGCCGCGCGTTCTCCATCAGGCGCCAATCCACCGGATGAGCAATGGCCTTCTCCTGCACGGTGGTGTCCACGATCAGCCGTTCGAACTCGGCGGGCACGATGGCCTTGGAGGACACCGCGGTGTCGATGGTGGCCTTGAGCAGTTCCTCGACCCCGGCCTCACCGATGGCCGCGCGAAAACGCCCGACCTGCGTGGCATCGCAGGGCAGGCGCGGCTCATAGAACGCCATGCCGCTGAAGTGCTGCCAGACCACGTTCTGGGCCCAGCGCTCCACCAGTTCCTCGTCGCTGAGCTTGTAAGCGTGCTTCAGGTCCAACAGGCTGGCCATCAAGCGAATGGGAAGGCGTGGGCGGCCGGCAGCGGCAATACCGGCACCGGCCACTTGCACCGAGGGGCCGAACAGATCGTGTTGCGCCACCGCGCCACCGCGCCACCGCGCGACCTGCGCGCACCTTGCGAGCGAAATGCGGCGCCAACACCGCCTCGATCTGCGCCCAGGGCAGCCGACGGGCCAGCACCGCCAGCGGGTGGCGCGGATCGATCATCTCGGCCAAGGGCTGCCGGAAGAAGTCGGCGTTCTGGGTGTGGGCCATCGGTAAAACTCCCAGGAATCAGATGCTGATAGACCAATTGTGAGGGATCGGCGCCCCTGCTGTAACGCCGCAAACCCTGTGTTCATGCGGGGTCGCGGGGTTTTGCAGGGGCGACTTCTTACTCGAATCCCTGCCGCCCCTCAGATCGTCCCTCCGACTGAGCCTGACTGAGGCAATAGCTCCATCAACCATGCGAGTTCCTCTTCGTTGAATGCCGGGAAATCATCCGCTGCCCCTGCGAAGGGGGCCGCATCTTGTTCCCACATCACGGTGCTGGACGCTGCCAGGTCGGCAGCGATGGGCGTACCAGGATCCGGGAGGCCGCCCCCGATCCTGGTACGCGGGCGTTTTACCCTCCAGCTGAGGGGCAAATGCAGCGCATCGTGCTGTTCGGGAACGCGCACCTCGAAAGATTGCTGTGCGGAGGGGCCGGTGACAGCACGATCCGATCGGGACCGTTTACGGCTGCTTGCCCCTGTCTGATCTCCCTCGTGCATTGGGCTAGGCGCATCAAGGTCACGCTCCAGCGAATCGGCGAATGCATGCAAAGACGCCTGATCCGGTGTTTGAGCTGAAGTAGGGGACGGTTTGGCCCTTTTCATCCCTGATGCCTGGAGGATACGGTCCCAACGCTGCGAGGCTGGGGGGAGCGTTCCACCGCGGGCTTCGAGTTCGGTGACGCCCACTCTGCGAAAGAGCTGTACCAACCCGTTCCTGCTCATCCCGAACTGCGTCATGGCCTCATCAAATGCGTACGCTGGGTGGGAGTGGCACTGGAAAAACTCCAGCACGCGAACCACTTGCGCGTAGTCGGCAACGCGATGGGACGTGCGTTCGGGAATACGGCGATTGATTCTTCTGATCAATTCCGGCGCGTGCGGCAATCCCTTTTTCACTGCATCCAGGGCAGGACGTCCGCCGAGGCAGGCCAAGGCGACGAGGTGGTCGTTGGTCAACGCGGCCAACGCCGGATCAGGGCGAGATAACTGGGCAACAATGCTCTCCAGCGCCTGCTTGCCACCATCGTGGCTGGCGATGGCCACCACCTGGTCCGGGGTCAGGCCATGGTCCTGGCACAGCACCGGCAACAGCCGCTGCACTGTCTCCAGCGCCTGCTTGCCGCCGCCATGGCTGGCGATGGCCACGACCTGGTCCGGGGTCAGGCCATGGTCCTGGCACAGCACCGGCAACAGCCGCTGCACCGTCTCCAGCGCCTGCTTGCCGCCAATATTGCTGGCGATGGCCACCACCTGGTCCAGGGTCAGGCCATGGTCCTGGCACAGCACCGGCAACAGCCGCTGCACCGTCTCCAGCGCCTGCTTGCCGCCAATATTGCTGGCGATGGCCACGACCTGGTCCGGGGTCAGGCCATGGTCCTGGCACAGCACCGGCAACAGCCGTTGCACCGTCTCCAGCGCCTGCTTGCCGCCGTTATTGCTGGCGATGGTCACCACCTGGTCCGTGGTCAGGCCATGGGCCTGGCACAGCACCGGCAACAGCCGCTGCACCGTCTCCAGCGCCTGCTTGCCGCCGTTATTGTTGGCGATGGCCACCACCTGGTCCGGGATCAGGCCATGGTCCTGGCACAGCACCGGCAACAGCCGCTGCACCGTCTCCAGCGCCTGCTTGCCGCCGTTATTGCTGGCGATGGCCACCACCTGGTCCGGGGTCAGGCCATGGTCCTGGCACAGCACCGGCAACAGCCGCTGCACCGTCTCCAGCGCCTGCTTGCCGCCGCCATGGCTGGCGATGGCCACCACCTGGTCCAGGGTCAGGCCATGGGCCTGGCACAGCACCGGCAACAGCCGCTGCACCGTCTCCAGCGCCTGCTTGCCGCCACTATTGCTGGCGATGGCCACCACCTGGTCCGGGGTCAGGCCATGGTCCTGGCACAGCACCGGCAACAGCCGCTGCACCGTCTCCAGCGCCTGCTTGCCGCCATCGTGGCTGGCGATGGCCACCACCTGCGCCGGGGTCAGGCCATGGTCCTGGCACAGCACCGGCAACAGCCGCTGCACCGTCTCCAGCGCCTGCTTGCCGCCAATATTGCTGGCGATGGCCACCACCTGGTCCGGGGTCAGGGCATGGGTCTGGCACAGCACCGGCAACAGCCGCTGCACCGTCTCCAGCGCCTGCTTGCCGCCAATATTGCTGGCGATGGCCACGACCTGGTCCGGGGTCAGGCCATGGTCCTGGCACAGCACCGGCAACAGCCGTTGCACCGTCTCCAGCGCCTGCTTGCCGCCAATATTGCTGGCGATGGCCACCACTTGGTCCGGGGTCAGGCCATGGTCCTGGCACAGCACCGGCAACAGCCGCTGCACCGTCTCCAGCGCCTGCTTGCCGCCGTTATTGCTGGCGATGGCCACCACCTGCGCCGGGGTCAGGCCATGGGCCTGGCACAGCACCGGCAACAGCCGCTGCACCGTCTCCAGTGCCTGCTTGCCGCCGTTATTGTTGGCGATGGCCACCACCTGGTCCGGGGTCAGGCCATGGGCCTGGCACAGCACCGGCAACAGCCGCTGCACCGTCTCCAGCGCCTGCTTGCCGCCAATATTGCTGGCGATGGCCACCACTTGGTCCGGGGTCAGGTTCAGGGGGGCACCCGTCAGTGCATTGCGCCATGCATGCACTGCCTCCACTGCGGTCACGCCGCCACGTTTTGCAATCTTGAGAAGTTGGCCTGTGTCCAACTGTAACGGCGGACCTCTCAACTCCCCCGCCTTCGTGAGCAAGGCCTCCAGGGCGCGTGCGCCGGACCACTGTTTGCCGACGCCAACGATGTCTTCGTGTGTCGCCTCTGGCAACGCCGTGATTATGTGCTGATACTTGACAGCGACGGTCCCTAACGCTGCCGGGTGTTGGCTGAGCGCAACGATGTGCGCGTGTGTAAACCCATGGCCCACCAGTGCCTCGTGGTGCTGCGCCACTGTCGAACGCACCTTCGGTTTGATCTTCTCTTGCTGCTGCTGACTGTAGCCGAGCGTGCGTAGATCCACCTGCGCGGCCGGCGAAGCGTCGGAGGGTTGCGCCGCACGCCGTCGCGGGGCCGGCTTGGCGCGCGGCGGCCGCGCGGCAGTGACAGCGACACGCACGGTGGGTGGCGGGTCATCGGCTGCACGCAGACCCGATTGCACCTCATCCCACTCTGCTGGGGCAGCCGCTGTATGCGGCGTGCCGACGGCAGGCATCGAATCAAGAAGCGATGTATCAAGAAGCGACGGATCGAACTGACGGAGCAGATCGCTGAAGCTGCCCGCCGAGAACGCAGGCGAGGGCGCAGGGGGAGATGGCAGCCGGGTCCGGGACATCGTCCGCCGAGCGGGCAAGCCATCCAGGGGGCCGCCAGCAGGCGGAGCCCCCCCCCGATCTGCAGTCGGCTGAATCCTATCCGGTTGGGGTCCGGGCAGAAGCTCGCGGGCAGGACTTGGCGTGCGCGAACGAATGGGATCCATCAGGCATACCTCTTTACATGGTCGCCTCCAGACTAGCGGTCTGTGGTCCCTACATAGCTTCCGAGGCCGCATGGCAGTACACAACTTCGGGTGATCCTGGCAACCCTCGACGACCAGGGTGAGGCGCAGACATGAAGGCGATCCCGGACCTGCATGGAGGATCGGCAGAGGGTTGTGAGAAATTTCTGTGCTGACAGCGAGTTATTTCTACTGTGTTACTAAATCCAAATCCGTTGGTACGGTGAGACCCCGCAACACGGGCAGTGTGGGAGGCTTCTGGCGATCAGCCTAGCCAGTCCGAAGGCCAGCGTGGCAATCGAGTTGGGATGGTGACGTTGCATTGGGGCCAGACCGGCGCGGGCGGACGCTTTTGGATACTGCAGGCATCTTGAATGCGACGGAGTTTTTTTACTGCGCAGGCGCTCGCGCATCAAGAACCCGTATGCGGCGATGCACAGACTGGCGTGATGGTGAAAACCACGCCAGTTGCGCCCTTCATAGTGATGCAGGCCCAACTCCGACTTCAGCTCCTGATAATCGCGTTCAATCCGCCATCGGCCTTGTGCCGTGGCAACCAGTGTCTTGACCGGCGTTTGCTTTGGTCGCGTCGAGAACCAGTAGTGGCGGGGCTCGGACTCTCCCGGCGGCCACTCGATCAGCAGCCACTGCTCGTCATGTGCCTGGCGATTGTGTGCGGCACGAACCCGCACCGCCGCGAACCGCGAACTGAGCGTTGCGTCGCTGCCCTGGCGCCAGCTGACCTGCCGATACGTCCTTGCGGGCAAGCGCTGCGCGACTTCATGTACCGAGATCGGCGCATGTGCGCTATCGCGCATCGGTCGTGTGCGGGGCCGACCGCCCTTAGGGCTGGCTGGCGGCATGGGCGCAGGTTGGTGCGATCCCCACCAGACCTTCGTGTTGCTGCGGACGCCGACCATGTACAGCAGGCCGCGTTCGCTGAGCTGGTCTCGCCAGTGGGTCTCGGTGCCGTAGGCCGCATCGGCTAGCACGACGCCTGCCGCCATCCCTGTCGCCAGCGCGCTGTCGATCTGATCCATGGCCAGCGCTGTCTTGGTCTGAAACACGACCTGATCCGGAACGCCTGCCTTCTTGCGCCGCACAGTGTCCTGAGCCCACTGCTCGGGAAGATACAGCCGATAGCCCACTGGCAGGCTGCCGTGTTCGTTGGCGATCGACAAACTCACGGCAACCTGGCAATTGTCCGTCTTGCCAAGGCGGTCGCAGTACTGGCGTGCAACACCGACCGAATGCACCCCCTTCTTTGAAAATCCCGTGTCGTCCACGATCCAGTGACACGCTGCGCTCTTCCTGCTCAGGGGCGGCAGCACCTGTGCCGCCACCGCCGCCAGCAGCGCTTGATCGCTCCAGTCGGCATCGGCCACCAGATGGTGCATCGATTGATGGGCTGAGCGCACGTTCTGCGGGTGCACCCGCGCGGCCATGGGCTCCACGCTCTTGCGCCCTCCAGGCAGTAGCAACCCCTTCAGGTACCAGTGTGCGGGCTGTTTGCGATCCGCATGGGACAGGGCGGCAGCAACTACTTCCCCGTACTGTTCAAAACGCACTTCCAGTGTCCTATTCAACACAGCTCTCCCGCGTGGCCTGAAGGTCTTCCAATAGTGGCACAAAGGTACGATTATTTGTAACACAGTGGAACTAATAAGTCAGTAAATTAGGGAGAAAATGCCGGTGTCTGCTGTCCAACCATCCATGAAGAAGAGAGACGGACGCTTGGTAGCGCGGGCGGCGCTGGAAGAAATGCGCCTGATGGCGTTGCAACGGATGGGCGAAGGCGAATCGCCGGCCGAAGTGGCCTCGTCGTTCGGGTTGCATCGCGGCTGGGCGTACAAAGTGCTGGCGCGAGCACAGGAGGGCGGCGCTGGCGCATTGATGACGCGTAAGGGCAGCGGTCGCCCGCGGACGTTGACGCCGGCGCAGGAGCGCCAGGTGTTGGGCTGGGTCAATGGCAAGAACCCTCGCCAGCATGGCTTCGACTTCGGTCTGTGGACGCGGCAGGTCGTGCGAAAACTGATCGAGAATAAGTTTGCCGCAAGGTTGAGTCTGGCCAGCGTCGGGACGTTGCTGGCGCGGCTGGGGCTGAGCCCACAGAAGCCGCTGCAACACGCCTATCAGCGCGATCCACTGGCGGTAGCACAGTGGCAGGAGCAGACGTCCCCGGCAATCGTGACGCACGCCAAGCGGGAAAAGGCCGAGATTGACTTCTGGGACGCGTCTGGCTTCCGTGCCGATGCGGTGCAAGACGGACGTGGGCCGTCAAGGGCGTCACGCCGGTTGTCGCGGTGCCGGGGCAGCGCCAGAGCATCAGTGCGGCCTCGGCGGTGAACAGCAAGGGCGGGTTCTGGTTCGCCGTGTACAGCGGCGGCTTGAACGGTGAATTGTTCGTGGACCTGCTCAAGCGAATGATGAAAGGCCGTCGCCGTCCAATCCATCTGGTGCTTGATGGTTGGCCTGCTCACAAGACCCGTGGCGTGCGCGATGACGTGGACAGTTTGAAGGGCAGGCTGACGCTGCATTTCCTGCCGGGTGACGCGCCGGACTTGAATCCCGACGAGTTGGTGTGGAGCTACACCAAGCGCACGGGCGTAGCGCGCAGCCCGCTGCGCAGTGGCGAGAAGCTGGCCGATCGGGTGCATGATCAGTTGTCCGACATTGCAGCTCGACCAGAATTGGTGCGCTCATTCTTCAGGCATCCAAGTGTCGCCTATATTTCTGACTTATGAGTAATTGACATTTTTCGGACCTGTTGCGTCAGGAAAAAGACCGGCGCATGCGCCGATCTTGGTGTATTACAACATGTGTCGCAGGCCTTACACCGACAACTCCAACAACAACTTATTCAACCGCTTCACATACCCGGCCGGGTCCTTGAGGCTGTCGCCCGCCGCCAGCGCCGCCTGGTCGAACAGCACCTGGCTCAGATCGCAAAACCGGTCCATATCCTGCTCCGCATCCAGCTTTTCGATCAGCGGGTGGGTGGGGTTGAATTCGAATACCGGCTTGCTTTCCGGCACCGCCTGGCCGCTGGCTTCCAGCAGCTGGCGCATCTGCAGGCCCAGGTCGCCCTGGCCGATGGCCAGGATCGCCGGGGAATCGGTCAGGCGATGCGAGACGCGGACTTCGGCCACGTCCTCGCCCAGCGCTGCCTTGATGCGCGAGGCCAGGCCCTCCTTGGACTTGGCGACTTCTTCCTGCGCCTTCTTGTCTTCTTCCGAATCCAGCTTGCCCAGGTCCAGATCGCCGCGTGCCACGTCCACGAACGACTTGCCGTCGAATTCGGTGAGGTAGCTCATCAGCCATTCGTCGATGCGGTCGGTGAGCAGCAGCACTTCGATGCCCTTCTTGCGGAATACCTCCAGATGCGGGCTGTCCTTGATCTGCGCGTAGCTCTCACCGGTGAGGTAGTACAGCTTGTCCTGGCCTTCGGCCAAACGACTTACATAATCGGCCAGGCCCACGCTCTGCGCGCCGGTGGTGTCATGCGTGGAGGAGAAGCGCATCAGGCCGGCGATCTTTTCGCGGTTGGCATAATCCTCGGCCGGGCCTTCCTTCAATGCCTGGCCGAAGTTGCGCCAGAACGTGGCGTAGTCGTCCGGCTTGTCCTTGGCAAGCTTTTCCAGCATGTCCAGCGAGCGCTTGGTCAGCGCTGACTTCATCGAATCGACCACCGGGCCGGATTGCAGGATTTCGCGCGAGACATTGAGCGAGAGGTCCGACGAATCCACCACGCCCTTGATGAAACGCAGGTACAGCGGCAGGAACTGCTCGGCCTGGTCCATGATGAAAACGCGCTGCACGTACAGCTTCAGGCCCTTGGCCGAATCGCGGTGGTACAGGTCGAACGGTGCGCGGCCGGGCACGAACAGCAGCGAGGTGTATTCCAGCTTGCCTTCGACCTTGTTATGGCTCCAGGCCAGCGGGTTGCCCGCGTCGTGGGCGATGTGCTTGTAGAACTCCTGATACTCCTCGTCCTTGATCTCGGACTTGGGGCGCGTCCACAGCGCGCTGGCGCGGTTGACCGCTTCCCATTCGGGCTCTGCCGGCTTGTCGGCGGCTTCGCCGTAATGCTCCTTGCGCATCTCGATCGGCAGGCCGATATGGTCGGAGTATTTCTTGAGGATGCCGCGCAGCGTCCAGCCATCGGCGAAGGTGTCTTCGCCGTCCTTCAGATGCAGCACAATGCGGGTGCCGCGCTTGGGCTTGTCGACGCTGGCAACTTCGAATTCGCCTTCGCCACGCGAAGACCAGTGAACGCCTTCTCTGGCCGGCAGACCGGCGCGACGCGAGTACACATCGACCTGGTCGGCGACGATGAAGGCGCTGTAGAACCCCACCCCGAACTGGCCGATCAGGTTGGCGTCCTTCTTCTGGTCGCCGCTCAGGTGCTTGAGGAAATCGGCGGTGCCGGACTTGGCGATCGTGCCCAGGTGCGAGACCGCATCCTCGCGGCTCATGCCGATGCCGTTGTCGTCGATGGTGACGGTGCGCGCGTCCTTGTCGTAATCGACGCGGATGCGCAGCTCGCCGCTGCCTTCCAGCAGCTCGGGCTTGACCAAGGCTTCGAAGCGCAGCTTGTCGGCGGCATCGGCGGCATTGGAGACCAGCTCGCGCAGGAAGATTTCCTTGTTCGAGTACAACGAATGGATCATCAGCTGCAGCAGCTGCTTGACCTCGGTCTGGAAGCCAAGTGTCTGCTTGTCGGTATCAACGGTCATTGGGGTCGTGCTCCGTGGTGGTCCAGGCCGCAACGCGGCCGATGGCCTGGGGGATGCGGCCATCTGCCGATTTTTCAAGGCGGGCCCGAGCGAATCTGTCGTGTGCTGCTCTCGGCGCGGGGCAGGGCGGCTGCGGCGATGGCGGCGGTATCATGGCCGGCCATTCGTCTTGCCTTGAGCCATGTCGCCAACTGCGCTACTGCCGTGCTGCCCCCGCTTGCCATCGACAGGTGCCAGGCGATGAGCCGCCCGCAGCGGCCGGCGCGGCGCGGCGCGGAAGGCCAGGTGCGCATTGTTGGCGGGCGCTGGCGCAATACGCGGCTGGCGGTGCCCAGCTTGACCGGCCTGCG
Organism: Xanthomonas oryzae pv. oryzae; assembly: GCF_004136375.1. NCBI lineage: Bacteria > Pseudomonadati > Pseudomonadota > Gammaproteobacteria > Lysobacterales > Lysobacteraceae > Xanthomonas > Xanthomonas oryzae. The sequence goes on along the minus strand of NZ_CP031697.1, from coordinate 3,137,136 downwards.
CCCCAGCAGCGACCGCGTGCGCGAAACGCTGTTCAACTGGTTGATGCCGCGGCTGCCCGGCGCGCGCGTGCTGGATCTGTTCGCCGGGTCCGGCGCGCTGGGCCTGGAGGCGGTATCGCGTGGGGCAGGGCATGCCACCTTGATCGAGCGCGACTCCAGTCTGGTGCAGCGGCTGCGCGCGCACGTGACCCGGCTGGATGCCGCCACGCAGGTGCAGGTGCTGCAGGAGGACGCAGTGCGCTGGCTGGAGCGAGCGCCCGCAGCGCTGGCTGATATCGTCTTCGTCGACCCGCCGTTCGCTGCCTGCCTGTGGCCCGCAGTGCTGGAGCGCCTCCCCGCGCATGTGGCCGCCGATGCCTGGCTGTATCTGGAAGCGCCCGCCGATGCGCCGCTGCTGCCAGCCGGCTGGCATCTGCACCGCGAGGGCGCCACCCGCGAGGTGCGCTATGCGCTGTACCGCCGGGCCGCTGCTACACTGGCAAGCGATCCGACCCCGGTAGTCTCCGTATGAGTGTTGCCAATAGCCGCACCGCGGTCTATCCCGGTACCTTCGACCCGATCACCAACGGTCATATCGACCTGGTGAATCGCGCCGCCCCGTTGTTCGAACGCGTGGTGGTGGGGGTGGCGTACAGCCCCTCCAAGGGTCCGGCATTGTCGCTGGAGCGCCGCGTGGCGCTGGCCCAGGAAGCGTTGGCAGCGCATGCCAATGTGGAAGTGCGCGGCTTCGATACCTTGCTCGCGCATTTCGTGCGCCAGATGGGCGCCGGCGTGCTGCTGCGCGGCCTGCGTGCGGTGTCTGACTTCGAATACGAATTCCAGATGGCCAGCATGAACCGCCATCTGATCCCAGAGGTGGAAACGCTGTTTCTGACCCCGTCCGAGCAATACAGCTTCATCTCGTCCTCTCTGGTGCGTGAAATTGCGCGGCTGGGCGGGGACGTCTCCGGCTTCGTGCCGGCATCGGTCGTCGAGGCCTTGCGGCAGGTGCGCGAATCCCGTGCGCAGGCCTGATCAGTTGCAGTTACATCACCACACGCATTTCAAAGGGAGGAGTTTCATGAAACACACCATGCGCGCTCTGGCGCTCGCTTCGATCGCCGCTCTGGCGGTCACCGCCTGCAAGAAGGAAGCGGCGGCACCGACCCCTGCCGCCGCTCCGGCTGCGTTGACCGCACCGGCCAAGGACGACAACGCCGGCTGGAAGAAGTACCTGCAGGAAGTGGTCGGGCAGAATCTGGGCACCATCACCAACAGCCCGTTCCTGTACTACTTGCCGCCGGAGTCCGATGCCGAATTTGCCGGCAGCTACGAGCGTCAGCTGGAAAGCGTCAAGACCGCACTGGCCCGTGGCGTGCAGCCGGGCAACATGCTGGCCTTCGGTTCCTCGGCGTCCAGCAAGATGGCCGACCTGATCGATGCAGCGTTCAAGGACGTGGCACCTGACTCGATGAAGGGTGTGCGCGTGCTGTTCATCGGCAATGTTGCCGACAACGCGCGTGTGCAGACCATCGTCCAGTCCAAGGGCGCGGAATACGTTTTCGTTGAGGCCAAGTAATGCCGTATCAGGCCGGATGCGCGGGAGGGCGCATCCGGCCGCAGCCTGGAAACGCACCATGCTGCCGCGTTCGCACTCCACCGGAGCCGGCCGTGTCAGGCAGGTGTCCGACAATGCCCACGGTGTTGTCCATCCGCCGCTGCACGCCATCTGCGCCCGGCTGCAGCAGTACATTGCGTTCCAGCGCTTGTGGTTGCAGCGCGCTGTGTCGCGTCGCATCGTAGTGCCGATATGTCTCTGAAAATCAACGCGCTCTGCGTCAACTGCGACGTCTGCGAGCCGGCGTGCCCGAATCAGGCCATCTCGATGGGCGAAACCATCTACGTCATCGACCCGGCACGGTGCACCGAGTGCGTGGGCCATTTCGACGAAGCGCAATGCGTGGTGGTGTGCCCGGTCGAATGCATCGACCCGGATCCGGCCATTCCGGAAACCCATGATCAATTGCTGGCCAAGCTGATGCAGTTGCAGCGCGATCATCCCGAACTCTACGAAAAGGAGCCACCCGCCCCGTGAGCACTTTTTCCCGACCTTTCTCCTCGCGTGGCCTGTTGCTGCTGGCCTTGGTGCTGTCACCTTCCGCCTGGTGCGCCGATGCCGCCAAGCCCACTGCTTCCACCACTGCACCGGTTGCCGTGCATTCGCCCGGCGCGGCAATCGCCAGCGGCCATGCCCTGGCCACCGATGCCGGCCTGCAGATCCTGCGCGAAGGCGGGAATGCGTTCGACGCCGCGGTTGCGGTGTCGTCCACGCTGGCGGTGGTCGAGCCGATCAGCTCAGGGCTGGGCGGTGGCGGTTTCTTCCTGCTGCACGACGCAAAGACCGGCAAGGACGTGATGCTGGATGCGCGCGAAACTGCGCCGGAATCGGCCACCGAAGCGCAATTTCTCGACAAGAACGGCGAGCTGGACCGCGACCGCTCGGTGAACGGCCCATGGTCGGCCGGCATCCCAGGCCTGCCCGCGGCACTGCTGGAACTGGCTTCCAAACACGGCCGGCTGCCGCTGAAGCAGTCGCTGGCACCCTCGATCCGTATCGCAACCGAGGGCTTCCCCGTCTACGCGCGCATGGCCAAGGGCTATGCCTCGCGGCGCGAGGTGATGGAGCGCTACCCCGGGACGCGTGAGGTGTATCTGCGCGGCGGCAAGCCCATCGCCGAGGGCGAGACTTTCAAGCAGCCGGAGTTGGCGCACACGCTGCAACTGCTCGGCGACAAGGGCTTCGACGGGTTCTACAAGGGTGAAACGGCCAAGAAGCTGCTGGCTGGCGTGAAGCAGGCCGGTGGCCAGTGGACCGCGGCCGAGCTGGCCGGGTACCGGGTCAAGGAGCGCACGCCGATTCAATTCGATTACCGCGGCTGGACCATCACCACTGCGCCGCCGCCGTCCTCCGGTGGCATTGCGCTGGCGGTGATGCTGCAGATTCTGGAAGGCTGGGATTTGAACAAACTCGATGACGTGCATCGCACCCATCTGGTGGTGGAGTCGATGCGCCGCGCCTACCGCGACCGCACCTTCTTTCTGGGCGACCCGGACTTTGTGCACGTGCCGCAGCGCGTGCTGACCAGCAAGGATTACGCGCAAGGCCTGCGTGCCACCATCAATCCGGACAAGGCCACCCCCAGCGATCTGCTGTCGGGCAACCCCACGCCGCTGGAAGACGACGAGACCACGCATTTTTCCATCATCGATAGCGAAGGCAATCGCGTCGGTGCCACCCAGACGGTGAACCTGCTGTACGGCTCGGGCCTGATTCCCCAGGGCACCGGCGTGCTGCTCAACAACGAGATGGACGACTTCGCGCTCAAGCCCGGCACCTCGAATGTGTTTGGCGTGATGGGCTATGCCGCCAACGCGCCCAAGCCGGGCAAGCGCATGCTCAGCTCGATGACGCCGACCTTCATGGAATCGGCCGACAAGGCGATTGTGCTCGGCACCCCGGGCGGTAGCCGCATCACCACCATGGTGCTGCTCGGTATCCTGGGCTACGACGCCGGTCTGGATGCGCAGGCGGTCAGCGCCTTGCCGCGTTATCACCACCAGTGGTTGCCGGACGTGATCGACGCCGAAACCGACGCGTTCTCGCCGCAGACCGTCAAGGGCCTGCAAGCGATGGGGCATGCACTCAAACTGCCCGGCGACACCGCCGAAGGCGGCCGCGGCTCCAGCCACGTGTGGGGCAACCTGCAAACGGTGGAGTGGGACAAGCGCAGCAACGTGCTCAGCGGCGGCAGCGACCCGCGTAACCCGGTGGGCAAGGCGCAAGTGCAGTTGGATGGGGGAATTGGCTCGAAAGCGAATCTATAGGATTACTCATAAGTCAGAAATATAGGCGACACTTGAATGCCTGAAGAACGAGCGCACCAATTCTGGTCGAGCTGCAATGTCGGACAACTGATCATGCACCCGATCGGCCAGCTTCTCGCCACTGCGCAGCGGGCTGCGCGCCACGCCCGTGCGCTTGGTGTAGCTCCACACCAACGCGTCGGGATTCAAGTCCGGCGCGTCACCCGGCAGGAAATGCAGCGTCAGCCTGCCCTTCAGGCTGTCCACGTCATCGCGCACGCCACGGGTCTTGTGAGCAGGCAAACCATCAAGCACCAGATGGATTGGACGGCGACGGCCTTTCATCATTCGCTTGAGCAGGTCCACGAACAATTCACCGTTCAAGCCGCCGCTGTACACGGCGAACCAGAACCCGCCCTTGCTGTTCACCGCCGAGGCCGCACTGATGCTCTGGCGCTGCCCCGGCACCGCGACAACCGGCGTGACGCCCTTGAAGGCCCACGTCCGTCCTTGCACCGCATCGGCACGGAAGCCAGACGCGTCCCAGAAGTCAATCTCGGCCTTTTCCTGCTTGGCGTGCGTCACGATCGCCGGGGACGTCTGCTCCTGCCACTGTGCTACCGCCAGTGGATCGCGCTGATAGGCGTGTTGCAGCGGCTTCTGTGGGCTCAGCCCCAGCCGCGCCAGCAACGTCCCGACGCTGGCCAGACTCAACCGTGCGGCACATTTCTTCTCGATCAGTTCACGCACGACCTGCCGCGTCCACAGACCGAAGTCGAAGCCATGCTGGCGAGGGTTCTTACCATTGACCCAGCCGAACACCTGGCGCTCCTGCGCCGGCGTCAACGTCCGCGGGCGACCGCTGCCCTTACGCGTCATCAATGCGCCAGCGCCGCCCTCCTGTGCTCGCGCCAGCACTTTGTACGCCCAGCCGCGATGCAACCCGAACGACGAGGCCACTTCGGCCGGCGATTCGCCTTCGCCCATCCGTTGCAACGCCATCAGGCACATTTCTTCCAGCGCCGCCCGCGATACCAAGCGTCCGTCTCTCTTCATCATGGATGGTCCTGATTAGCCCTGACCTTCAGCTGCAGCACCTCCGCGCTTATCGCTAAACCGGCCCAATGCCAGGCCGCCATGGGGTCCTGGCTGAAAGAACTTCGCACCGGCTCCTAGCGTCAGCAGCGCCAAGATCAGACATCATGGAACACATCGGTAAAACGAAGCTATTTGCAGGACTGCAACAAAAATCCAGCTGAGGGTCAGGGCTAATCAGGTGGATGGTTGTACAGCAGACGTCGACATTTGTTACCTAATTTACTGACTTATTAGGGTCTGTTAACACATCCGAAGCCCATCAACGACCAGAACGAAGCTGAGGAAGCCAAGGAACATGACATCCAGCTTCTCGAAGCGCGTGAAAATCCGTCGGTAGCCCTTCAAGCGACGGAACAGCCTCTCCACTTCGTTGCGCCGCTTGTACATTTCCTTGTCGTACTCCCAAGGATCGACCCGATTGGACTTGGGTGGAACCACCGGCACGAAGCCAAGATCGAGCGCCAACTGGCGGGTTTCATTGCCTTCGTAAGCGCGATCCATCAGCAGATGAACCGGCCGCTCCACTGGCCCCAGGTGTTCAACGCGTGGCCTGCGGGTGCGTCATGTGCGTTGCCAGGCGTCAATCCGAACGTGATGGCTGTTCGAGCATCTGCGGCAACCATATGAATTTTGGTGTTCCATCCGCCGCGCGATTTCCCGATGGATTGTGGGCCGTTTTTTTTAATGCGCCAGTGCCATCCGGATGCACCTTGATGCTGGTGGAGTCCAGCGAGACCGCTTCGATTTTGATGCGCACGATCTGGCAGGTCTGCAATTGGGCGAACATCCGGTCCAGCACACCGGACTTGGCCCAACGGTTAATGCGCGTGTACACCGTATGCCAGTTGCCAAAGCGCTCGGGCAGACCGCGCCATTTGCAGCCATGCTCTGCGACGTAAAGAAGGGCGTTGACTACCTGCAGGTTGGTCATGCTGACATTGCCGCGTTGCAAAGGTAGGCAATGCTCGATGAGTGCAAATTGTGCTGGCGTGATCTCCATGCCCAATAGTTTACCTGATTAGCCCTGACCTTCAGCTGCAGCACCTCCGCGCTTATCGCTAAACCGGCCCAATGCCAGGCCGCCATGGGGCCCTGGCTGAAAGAACTTCGCACCGGCTCCTCGCGTCAGGAGCGCCAAGATCAGACATCATGGAACACATCGGTAAAACGAAGCTATTTGCAGGACTGCAACAAAAATCCAGCTGAGGGTCAGGGCTAATCAGTATAGTTTAATCGCTCGAGACATTAATGTTAACAGGCCCTAGTAAAACCGCAGGCGGTAGGCGAATGCCTGCCGCCCGCATCCTGTGGCGTGCCTGCTGGCTGATCCGAGATCAGCGCAATACCCCGTAGGAGTGGCCGTCCTTGGCTTCATAGATGGTGTACATGTTGTCGTAGTCCGCTTTCTTGCTGTCCACGACCGTGTCGACCAAGCGCACGACGAGCTTGCCTTCCAGTAAGAGCACCTGACAAAACGACTGCGCTCACTGCCAGGCGGGCGCGGCCGGTGCCCGGAATCGGCATGTACCACGCGTACACTCCGCTTCTGAGCGCGCCGTCCGCGCCCACCCGGCAGCCCTCGCGACGTTGTGTTAGCCGCTCCAAGTTGGCGCGCTCACTCGACCCGCGTGCCAAAGATCCGATCGCCTGCATCGCCCAGGCCGGGCAGGATGTAGCCCTTGTCGTTGAGGTGGTCGTCGATGGCGGCGGTGTAGACCTCCACGTCCGGATGCACCGCTTCCAGCGCCTTGAGGCCTTCCGGTGCGGCGACCAGAAAAATGCCTTTGATGCGCCGCGCGCCGGCGCGCTTGAGCATGTCGATGGTGGCAATCAGGGTGCCGCCGGTGGCCAGCATCGGGTCCAGGATGAGGGCATCGCGTTCTTCCAGGCGGCCGGTAAGGCGTTCGAAGTAAGGCACCGGCTGCAAGGTCTCTTCATCGCGCTGCAAGCCGACCACGCTCACGCGCGCGGTGGGAATCAATGCCAGCACGCCCGGCAACATGCCCAGGCCGGCACGCAGGATCGGGACCAGGGTGATCTTGGCGCCGGCAATGCGCTGCACGTTAACCGGACCGGCCCAGCCCGGCTGGGTGTGCGATTCGGTCTCCAGATTGGCAGTGGCCTCGTAGGCCAGCAGCGTGCCCAGTTCGGTGACCAGCTCGCGGAAGCCCTTGGTGCTCAAGGAGGCGTCGCGCAGCAGGCCGATCTTGTGCTGGACCAGGGGGTGGCGGACTTCGACGATGTTCATGGGTAGCGACAGGCTGGCGAAGGGCGCAGTGTGCCGCAGCCGCGCGGTGTGTCGCCATACATTGGGCGTGATCGCGAACGCAGATGTCATGTCAGTGAAACGTCGTAGACATAATGTGCCCACCCATTCGTAACCGATTGGGAAGCGCCTGTGTTGAACAGGACTCCGCTCTGCCTGGCGATTACGCTGACGTTGGCTGCAGCCACGTGGAGCCCGCTGGCGCACGCGGCTGAGGATGCGGCCACTGGCGGCGCAGCCGGCGCTGCGGCAATCGACCTGGAGCGGCTCGAAGTGCGCCCGCAGTTGGAAGCGCAGGAGGGCGCGGTAGATCTCAAGCGCGCCTCCGATGCCATCCAGGACGCCGTCGCTTCCGATGCGATGGGACGCTACCCGGACAATAATCTTGCAGAATCCTTACAGCGCCTGCCGGGCGTCAGCGTCACCCGCGATCAGGGCGAAGGCCGCTTTGTTGTCATCCGCGGGCTCGATTCGTCGCTCAACAGGGCGGTCTCAAGAGTCAAGTGCAACACCTCGAGAGACCTGCTGTTAGCGCAACTGATGGACGGACAGCCCAGCAGGCCATTGATTGTGCAAAAGTTACGTGAGCCAGTGTTTTGACAGAAAACGCGGGTCTGCAGTGGAGAAAAGTGTTGCACTTGGAACTTGAGTCGTCCCAGGTCACTATCGACGGCATGAACATGGGGACGCCCGAAGACGGCACGCGCTCCACGCCGCTGGACGTGATTCCTTCCGATTCCACCGAGCGCTTGAAGGTAGTGAAGTCGCCGACCCCCGATATGCCGGGCGATTCCATTGGCGGCGCGATCCAGGTGGAATCCACCTCCGCCTTCGACCGCGATGGACGCACGTTGCGTGGCTCCATCGAAGGTAGCCACCAGTCGCTGTTTGGCAAGACCAGCCCGAATGGTGCGTTCAACTACAGCGATATCGTCGGCGGCACCTTCGGTGTGGCGGTGGGCGTGAACTACCAGGACCGCGAGCTCGAATCCGACAACACCGAAGTGGCCTACGAGATCTTTGAAGGCGGCGCGGATGACGATCTGTTCGCCGGTGAAGTACAACGGCGTAAATATTTCATCGAACGCACCCGCATGGGCGCGAATCTCAATCTGGACTGGCGCCCGGATGCGGACAACCGCTATTATCTGCGCTCGCTGTACAGCCGCTTCGACGATGCCGAAACGCGCCACCGCACCATCTTCGGCTTGAGCGACGGTGAGGTCAGTGCCAATGGCGACGGCACCTATGACGTGGCCGACCTGCCCGCCGACAGCATTTCCAAGCGCGTGCGCTACCGCACGAAACAGGAGGACAACATGGCGGTGAGCGTTGGCGGTGAGAACCGCCTGAGCAGCGCCACCGTCGATTACAAGGTGGGCTATACCAAGACCACCGAGCACGTGAACGACGAAAAGGAAGCGCGTTTCAACTACGACGGCGACGATCTGTCGGCGACAGTGGATCAGCGCAGCGGCATTGCGCGATTGTGGTTCTCCGATAACGGCTGGCAGAGCAACGACGATTTCGTGTTTGATCGTTTCGTGATTGCGCCCAAGCAGGTGGACGACAGCGAGCGTAGCGCGCAGATCAACGTGCGCTTCGATGGCGAACATTCCAGCCTGAAGGTGGGCGTGCTAGGCCGCTGGCGCGAGCGCGATGTCAACGTGGACGAAAGCGAACTGCGTCGTGGCCCGGCCATCGACCTGAGCGATTGGACCAAGGCCGCACCCGAACACCGCGGCGGCACCCTGGGCGAGAGCATCGGCTCGGACGGCATGCGCCGTTACTGGAACACCTCCGGTACTCTGTACAGCGCACGTCCGCAGGATGTCGGCGGCAATCTGCAGACCTCGCTGCAGGACGATTACAACGCCAGCGAAGATGTCTTCGCAACCTATGCGATGGGTACCTGCGACATCGGCGCGCTGCGCATGATTGCCGGCGTGCGCGTGGAAAATACCCAGTTCAATGCCACCGCCAACCAGGTGGATGTGGCGCCGAACGGTCGCACCGCCACGGTGACGCCGCGCGAAGCCTCCAGCAGTTACAGCAACGTGCTGCCCGGCCTGCATCTGCGTTACGACAGCGGCAACGACTGGGTGCTGCGCTTTGCGGCCAACAAGACCTTGTCGCGCCCGTCGTTCGGCGATGTGTCGCCGCGCGTCAGCATCAATCGTGGCGATAACGAGGTGAGCATCGGCAACCCCGATCTCAATGCGTATCGCTCGCAGAATCTGGACCTGTCGTTCGAAAAATACATCGGCAGCACCGGCCTGATCTCGCTGGGTGTGTTCCACAAATCGATCGACGACTACATCGTGCAGACGCTCAACACCAACGACGCGCAATTTCCGGGGTTTCAGGTCACGCGCGCGATCAATGGCGATACCGCCAAGGTGCGCGGCGCCGAATTCAATTGGCAGCAGACCCTGGACTTCCTGCCCGAGGGCTGGAATGGCGTTCTGGTTGGCGCCAGCGCCAGCGCCACCGCCCTGGACAGCGATTTCGATCCGGGCCTGACCAACCGCGCCGGCGACGACTTCATGCTGCCGCGTTCGTCCAGGCGCATCTACAGCGGCCACCTGGGCTACGAAAAATACGGGTTCAGTGCGCGCGTGGCGGCCGTGTATCGCAGTCCATACCTGGACACCATCGGTCAGAGCCGCGCTTACGATATCTACGTCGCTCCGCATACCCAGATGGATTTCAGTATGAGTTATCAGTTCAACAGTCACGTGAGCCTGTATCTGGAAGCGCAGAACCTGCTGGACGAACCGTTGGAGCTGTATCAGGGCATCCCCTCGCGCACCCTGCAAAATGAAGAGTACGGCCGCACCTATGCGCTCGGCCTGAAGGTGGCGCTGTGATCGCACCGAGTCGCCTGCTGCAGACCACGCTGCTGGCCACTGCCATTACATTGGTCGGTTGCGCCAGCGCCCCGGCCGGCCGCGAAGCCGACGAAGCGCTGCTGAAAGATCCGTTGCTGAGCGAGGCCAAGGTTGCCCACGAAGTGGTGTCGGAAGCCTTCATCACCGCGCTGACGCCAGCGGACAATCTGGATTCCCCGGCCAGTTGGATGACGCCGGATGGCAGCCGTTGGGTGATCGCCACGGCCAAGGGCACACATGCGCTGGTGGTGTTCGACGGCGACAGCGGCAAGCGGCTGCGCGTGGTCGGCGGCAAGGGCAAGGCCCTGGGCAAACTCGACCGCCCGAACGGCATCTCGGTGGTCGACGACCTGGTATTCGTGGTGGAGCGCGATAACCGTCGCGTGCAGGTGTTTTCGTTGCCGGATTTCAAGCCTTTGACGGCCTTCGGCCAAGATACGTTGCGCGAACCTTATGGCTTGTGGGTGCGCAAGCACGACGGCGGCTACGAGGTGGTGGTCAGCGACAACTACATGTCGCCCACCAACAAGGATCTGCCGCCGCCATTGGCCGAACTTGGTCAGCGCTTTCGGCGTTATCAAGTCAATCCGGCAGGGCAGGGTTGGCAGTCCCGTTTGACCCAAAGTTTTGGCGATACGACGGAGGCGGGCGCAGTGCGGATCGCCGAATCGGTATTCGGCGATGAAGCCGACGCACGGCTGATGATTGCCGAAGAAGACGTGGCCGTGGGCACGCAGTTGCGCGACTACGGCATGGATGGGCGCTATCGTGGGCGCGATCTCGGCACCGGGTTGTTCAAGGCGCAGGCCGAGGGCATTACCTTGTTTGCGTGCAACGATGGCAGCGGCTACTGGATTGCCACCGATCAGTTCAAGGACCGCAGCGTGTTCCAGGTGTTCGATCGCAGGACGCTGGCGCATGTGGGCGCTTTCGCTGGTCGCGTCACCGCCAATACCGATGGCGTATGGCTGGATCAACGCAGCGATGCGCGTTTCCCGGGTGGTGTGTTCTATGCATTGCATGACGACCAGGCGGTGTCCGCGTTCGATTGGCGCGATATCGCGCGCACATTGCGCTTGAAGGAGTGCACGCCATGATGGCTGCGCGTGCCGCGGTCTATGTGTTGCTGGGATTGATCGCGATCACAAGCGTTACGGCATCGGCGGTCGGGCGCGCTGCCGAACCCAACACGTAGGTGCCGGTGGGCTCGACGCATTATGTTGCAGACGGCTTCCCGGACCGTATCGTTGCGACGCCAGCACAGGATGCCGCCACCGGGTTTGCGGTGGCGTGGCGTACCGATGCCAGCGTCAACCAACCCCGGCTGGAACTGGTGGTTGCCGGCAATTCGCCGGGCGTGGGCACGCCGCGGCGCATTCGTGCCAGCACCGCAACGCTCGCCAGCGAAAACGGCAGTTCGCATCACCATCGCGCGGATGTCGATGGGCTGCATCCGGACACCTTGTACGCTTACCGCTTACCGCTTACCGCTTACCGCTTACCGCTTACCGCGTGCAGGGGCAGGGGCAGGGACAGGGCACCTGGGGTGCGTGGAATCACTTCTGCACGGCTGCCACAGCCAGTACACCGCTGACGCTGCTGTATTTCGGCGATACCCAGAACAAAAACCTCAGCCTGGTCCCGCGAGTGATTTGACAGGCGTGGCGCTCGGCGCCAGATGCGCGGTTGGCGCTGTTTGCCGGGGCCCTGGTCAGCGGCAAGGACGGCCAGGACGATAACGAGTCGCCCCTGAAAAACCCTCTCAAACACCAAATGCCATGTTTGCGGGCCACAGGGTGCTTGAGGGCGTTGAGGAGCACGCCCGCACCACCTGCAACCAGGCACGCAAACATGCGATCCAGCGCAGCAGCCAGCGCAGGTTGTAACCAGCGGCGCAGCCGAGCACGTGCAGTGCATCGCCTCGGGCGCCTTTGAGATGGCAGCGATTCAAGCGGCAGTCCTGTTTCAGATGTCCGATCACCGGCTCTACCGCTTGCCGTCGTTTGATCCAGCGCCATTGCCGTGGTGTCAGCGTCTTGGCTTGGCCGCGATGCAGGATCTGCACACCCTCCACGTCGCGCCCGCGATACCCCAGATCCACAATCGCCACCTGCGGGATCACATCCACATCCTGCAGCAGCCCGCGCGCCTGTTCCAGTTGCTCGGCCAACGTATCGCCGTCGTAGGGATGACCGGGAAAACTGCGCGCGCCCACAATCAAGTCCTTGCGCGCTCTCACCGCAATGCCGACCTTGACGCCACATTCGTACGGTTGGCGGGCCTTGCCCTTGCTCATGCATTCCACTTCCGGTGCGTGCAACGCTTAGTTCTACTGTGTTACTAAATCCGAATCCGTTGGTACGGTGAGACCCCGCAACACGGGCAGTGTGGGAGGCTTCTGGCGATCAGCCTAGCCAGTCCGAAGGCCAGCGTGGCAATCGAGTTGGGATGGTGACGTTGCATTGGGGCCAGACCCGCGCGGGCGGACGCTTTTGGATACTGCAGGCATCTTGAATGCGACGGAGTTTTTTTTACTGCGCAGGCGCTCGCGCATCAAGAACCCATATGCGGCGATGCACAGACTGGCGTGATGGTGAAAACCACGCCAGTTGCGCCCTTCATAGTGATGCAGGCCCAACTCCGACTTCAGCTCCTGATAATCGCGTTCAATCCGCCATCGGCCTTGTGCCGTGGCAACCAGTGTCTTGACCGGCGTTTGCTTTGGTCGCGTCGAGAACCAGTAGTGGCGGGGCTCGGACTCTCCCGGCGGCCACTCGATCAGCAGCCACTGCTCGTCATGTGCCTGGCGATTGTGTGCGGCACGAACCCGCACCGCCGCGAACCGCGAACTGAGCGTTGCGTCGCTGCCCTGGCGCCAGCTGACCTGCCGATACGTCCTTGCGGGCAAGCGCTGCGCGACTTCATGTACCGAGATCGGCGCATGTGCGCTATCGCGCATCGGTCGTGTGCGGGGCCGACCGCCCTTAGGGCTGGCTGGCGGCATGGGCGCAGGTTGGTGCGATCCCCACCAGACCTTCGTGTTGCTGCGGACGCCAACCATGTACAGCAGGCCGCGTTCGCTGAGCTGGTCTCGCCAGTGGGTCTCGGTGCCGTAGGCCGCATCGGCTAGCACGACGCCTGCCGCCATCCCTGTCGCCAGCGCGCTGTCGATCTGATCCATGGCCAGCGCTGTCTTGGTCTGAAACACGACCTGATCCGGAACGCCTGCCTTCTTGCGCCGCACAGTGTCCTGAGCCCACTGCTCGGGAAGATACAGCCGATAGCCCACTGGCAGGCTGCCGTGTTCGTTGGCGATCGACAAACTCACGGCAACCTGGCAATTGTCCGTCTTGCCAAGGCGGCCACAGTACTGGCGTGCAACACCGACCGAATGCACCCCCTTCTTTGAAAATCCCGTGTCGTCCACGATCCAGTGACACGCTGTGCTCTTCCTGCTCAGGGGCGGCAGCACCTGTGCCGCCACCGCCGCCAGCAGCGCTTGATCGCTCCAGTCGGCATCGGCCACCAGATGGTGCATCGATTGATGGGCTGAGCGCACGTTCTGCGGGTGCACCCGCGCGGCCATGGGCTCCACGCTCTTGCGCCCTCCAGGCAGTAGCAACCCCTTCAGGTACTTAGATATCCCCACGTTTTTAAAGCACCAATGTCATCTGCTCGCGCACTGCGTCGGGCAGCGCGCGCAAGCGTTCTAGCCAGCGTGAGACTGGTTCCATCGGCCAGCACCTGACCAGCGCCTCGCGGCCGACGCGCAGCGTCGAGTAGAGTTTGCGTGTGCTGCTGCGTGGAGATAGCCACTGGGCGATACCGGTGGCTTCGCATCCCAGTCCTGCCAGCCAACTGGCGAAGGTGGCCAGCGTGTTGAGCAACAACAGGATCTGCAACCGCTCGCCGCGACGGGTCAGGCTGTCTTCCATCGCCTGACCGTAGCGGTGCGACTTCAGATCACGAAATGCCAGCTCGATCTGCATCCGTCGTGCGTACAGGTTGACCAATTGCTTTGCGCTGGGTGCGTGTAGCTGTGGGGAGGCAACGATCAACCACGGCTCGCGCTCACGCGCTGCGGCTTTCAAACTGGATGATGCACGCGAGACCTTGGCGGGTGAGCGCCGGTTGCGTTGCTGACGTCCCTGGCGTGTCTTGGCATAGAGCACCAGACGGCAATCGAGCGGATCGCTGCGATTGGCCTGCATCGGCGGCAATTCGCGCGCACGGTTGGACGCCAGCGCATGCAGGCGACGGCTATCGATCCATTGCACTGCATCATCGGGCACGTCTTGCGGTTTGACCTGCGTACGTCCGCGCAGACGTCCGACCCAATCCCAGCCCATCGCCGACACCGCGCGAAACCATGGCGTGCGGAATCCGGCATCCGTGACCAGGATCGGACGCACATCGTCTGGAATCAGTGCCCTGAGCTGCTGCAAAAAGCGTTTCTCCGCGCCTGGCGATCCCTGCTGTTTCCCGGAAACCACCATATCCAGCAAGGTGAGCGTGCGTCCACCGACCGGCACGGCTGCGCGCAGCAGACACCACGACTTGTCCGGCTTCAAATCGCTCCAGTCGATGACGATCACCGGCTGGTCGCCGCGCAGTAGCCAATGCGCCATGTCCCGCTCGATGGCTGATCGCTCGACCTGCAACGCGCGATTGCACAGCAGGCGGTCGCATGCCTTGAGGGGCGCACGTACCCGCCTCGCGCCGGGCCACGCGCGTGCGATGTCGATCAGCGTCAGCCGGCCTCCGTGCACCAGCGCTTCAACCGCGCGTAGCAAGGCGCGTTGGCGTAATGCATGCATCCCGGAGAGTGAGTTAGACAGGCACTTCTGCAATACTTCGCTGGCGCGCATGGTTGGCACTCTTCTCTGGCTTAGTCACCTTGAAGCGTGCCCCATGCGCGCACCTTCTTCCACGCCTTGATGCAACAAGTGCTTGATCTCGCAGGAAGAAATGTGGGGAAACCTCAGCTTCAGGTACCAGTGTGCGGGCTGTTTGCGATCCGCATGGGACAGGGCGGCAGCAACTACTTCCTCGTACTGTTCAAAACGCACTTCCAGTGTCCTATTCAACACAGCTCTCCCGCGCGGCCTGAAGGTCTTCCCATAGTGGCACAAAGGTAAGATTATTTGTAACACAGTAGAATTAGGGAAGGTCTGAACAACCCATCAAACCTCTAAAATTCCAGCTTCTTGCATTTCAATGACTGGAAAAATGCTGAGTCGGGTGCGATTTTTGCAACGTTCTGGCGGTTTTGGCTGCCGCCAGGCAGCATTATCCCCTGGCCGGCAGCAAGTGCCGGCGCACCATCCACAGATTCGACAGCGCAAATAACGTCTGCACCTGTGCGGTGTTCTTGGCCAGGCCGCGATAGCGCACCTTGGTGTAGCCGAACTGCCGCTTGATCACCCGGAATGGGTGCTCCACCTTCGCGCGCACGCTTGCCTTGAAGTGTTCCCAACGTTCTGCCCAAGCACGCGCGCGCTTGTTGCCAATGGCTTGAATCGTGGAGCGCTTGGCGGCAATGAAAAATGCAGCCTCGCAGCTCTGCAACTCGTCACGTTTTTCCGCACCGGTGTAGCCGCTGTCGCCGAACACGCTGTCTTCCTTGCCGTGCAGCAATGCGTGCGTCACCGTGATATCGGCCACGTTGGCTGCGGTGCACTGCACGTGGTGTACCAGCCCGGAAAATTCATCCACCCCAATGTGCGCCTTCATCCCGAAATACCACTGGTTGCCCTTCTTGGTCTGATGCATCTCAGGGTCGCGCGCACGATCGGCATTCTTGGTCGAACTGGGCGCAGCGATCAGCGTCGCATCGACGATCGTGCCCGACCGCAGGCTCTGCCCCTTGCGCGACAAATGGGCGTTGACCGCTTCCAGCATCCGAGCGGCAATGCCGTGGGTTTCCAGCAAACGGCGAAAGTTGAGAATCGTGGTCTCGTCTGGAACGTTATCCAAGCCGCCGAGCTGGGCAAAACGCCGCAGGGTCGGGATCTCGTGCAATGCCTCTTCCATCGCCGGATCGCTCAACGCATACCACTGCTGCAACAGATGAATCCGCAACATCGTCGCCAGCGCGTACGGCTGCCGACCCGGTCGTCCTGACACCGGATAGTGCGGCTCGATCAGGGCAAGCAGTCGCTTCCACGGCACGATGCGCTCCATCTCCGCAAGGAAGATCTCGCGCCGGGTCTGCTTGCGCTTGCCCAGGCCCTCGGCGTCACCGAACGTCAGTTGCATGGATGCCTCCTCATTCCGAACAAATAGTGTCTCGCATTTGTGGTGCGTTGTTCAGAGGTTCCTTAGAGTTTCTGTTTGTCCTTGGGACGCTGTGTCAACAACCGTTGTGCGCGCTCCAACCAGACACCGATGCGCTCACGTACCGACGGTTCCCGCTGGGCCAGCTTGCGTTGCAGATCGCGTCATACGCGTCCCAGGATCGTGCGTTGGCGTCGCAGTACCTTGCGCATGCGCTTGAACTGGCGCGCATGCGCATAGCGCCCGGCCTTGCGGCGCAACCCCGGACCTTGCCTCACATAGGTCTGCCACAAGACGATGCCGTGTCGCTTGGCCAGCAGCACCAGCTTCTTGCGCGCCACCTCCAGCAAACGGCTGTCGGTGGGATGGGCGATCGCTTTTTCCTGCACGGTGGTATCCACGATCACCCGCGACAACTCGCGTGCGTCCACCGCCTTCATCGCGTGAGCGGTGTTGATCGTATGCGCCAACAGCGCTTCCATCCCGGCTTCGCCCAGACGCTGTCGCCAACGGGTCAGGGAGCTGGGATCGCACGGCACGCAGGTCTGGAACACCACCTCGCCGGTGAAGAACTGCCAGTACGGATTTTCCAGCCAGCGCTCGCAGACCGCCTCGTCGGACAGGTCGTAGGCGTGCTTGAGGTAGAGCAACCCGGCGATCAACCGCACCGGCAATGCGGGCCGACCGCCTGTGCTGGTGGTTGCAGGCAACCGTGGCGACAGCGCCTGTTCCAACGCACTCCACGGCAGCCGATGGCTCAGCTGGACCAGCGGATGGCGCACGTCGATCTGGTTCTCCAGACGCGAACGAAACAGCTCATCGGCAGGCAACTGCTCGGCGGCAGGACGGCGTGTCCGCATGGGCGAAAACTGCCAGAAACCAGGACGTGGAGTAACGAACACTGGCAATTCCAGCACACCGAAAACGCAGATGAAGCCTTGCAATGGATGTGGTCTGGGGGGGGCAGGGGCGACTAACGAATGGGCCGAGTGGTTCGAGTCCGGGCGCTGGCTGCTGGAAGGCACGGCAGTGGCGCCGGCACCGGGCAATCACGAGTATCACGAACAAGGCGAAGACACGCCGCAAGCGACCCGTGTGTTCGGCAGTCATTGGCCAGTGACGTTTGCATTGCCGCGCAATGGGCCGCAGGCCACCGCGCGCACCAGCTACTGGTTCGACTATCAAGGCGTGCGCATTGCCGTGCTCGACGGCACCTCGGCGCTGGATCTGGGCACTGGCCCGGCGCAGGCGTAGTGGCTGGACACGGTGCTGGCGGACAACCCGCATCCGTGGTCGATCGTGCTGATCCATCAGCCATTCTTTTCGCCGCGTGCCGAACGCGAAAACGAAAAATTGGTCGAACAGGTGCTGCCGGTGATTCGCCGCCACAAGGTGGATCTGGTGCTGCAGGGCCACGACCACACCTAGGGTCTGCGCGGCGACGAAGCCGGGCAGGCGACGTCGGTATTCGTGGTCTCGGTGGCCGGTCCCAAGCAATACCCGCTTTGGGACATGGCGCGCAAAACCATGCGTCCGGTGGGTGAATACACCCAGCTCTACCAGGTGTTGCGTGTGGACAATCAGTATCTGGTTGACGAATCGCGCACTGCCAGCGGGCGGCTGTACGACGCGTGCGAACTGCAGCGCGATAGCGACGGCAGCAAGCGCTTGATCGAACACGAAGCGGGACGTATCGCACCGCGTGATTGTCCGCGCAGTGCCACGCGCAAGGGGCGTGCGGATCGGTGTTGGGAATGAGCGAGGGCAGGCAACAGCCTGCCTGGCAATGCTGTGCTGCCAGCGGGTGCGCTAGCGGTATGTGAAGCATCTGCGATCTGCATGTGCGCAGTTCTGTGTCCTCTGCTGCCATTCATCCTCAAGGCTTGCAACAAATGCATCGAATATGACAAAACGGCAAGACGTTTAGTCGGGATTTCGACTGCATTTAAACATCGTTGCAAAAATTCGCATCCGCATAGATTTTTTCTATCGGCGTACGGTTTACGATCGTTTAGTGCGATTTATGTCACGTCGATAGTGCGACTACGGTTGGTGCAGCCAAGCCACCAACCGGGTAGCCGAATCGATGCGGCGCTACGGCGGCGGCGCTGGTTCCCCCAGTTCCCCCAGTTCCCCGAGCCGCCCGCCATGATCCCCCATCTTATTCACCTGACCGCTCCCACCAAGCAGTTGCTATGGGAAGAGGGCAGGATTTGCGACCGCTTGCAGCGTCTATTGCCAGGCTGGACCTGTTACGTCTGGGACGACGCCGATAACTCAGAACTGATGCGGCGTGCGTTCCCCGAGTTCGCCGAGCGCTACGAACGGATCCGCTTCGGCGTCATGAAAGCCGACATTGCCCGCTGCGCGTATATGCACGCACACGGCGGCTTCTATTTCGATACCGACTACAAACTGCTGCGGCCACTGGATGCGCAGGTGCTCTCGCAACATTGCGTGCTGCCCGTGGAGGAAGGCGCGCCGGGCCATGAAGACTTCAAGATCGGCAATGCCGTGTTTGGCTCCGAACCAGGGCATCCGTTCTGGCGCGCGTTCATCGAGCACATCTTTACCGCGCATGCACCGGAGGCGCTGCAAGACCACCGCGAGATTCCGATGATTTCCGGTCCACGTGGCCTGACGCGTTTCTACAATGCACACGGTAGCCAGTTCGCCGACATCCTGTTCCCGCCACGCGACGCCTTCCATCCGGATCGCACGTGGTTCGGGCTTGGCCACCGGGGCGGCAAGATCGCAGTGGGTTCGCACCTGTGCTGGGCATCGTGGCGCGGCAAGTCGCCGCGGCGTAAGCTGACCAACTACCTGCGCCGCAAGTTGAACGCTGTGCCGATTTGAGTGGCAGCGTGCGCGGCGATACGGCAATCGACCTGGCGCAGGGCGAATTTGATTAAGGTCATTCGCCCGCATGCTGCAGGCGATTTATGCAAGCGAAAGCTTGCATGTTCAAGTGGCTTCGCATTGGGTGTTGCAGGTGTTGCACGACATCAGGAACGCAGTGCAGGCAGCGCTTTGGTTGATGACGCTGCGTATCTCAGTCAAACGCAACCTGCCCCTTGCGGCGTTGTCGCTGGCGCCGGTCAAAATGCCGAGCCACACAGCATGTGGCTCGTGGCAGATTCATCATCTGCCCAGGCTGCACACAGACGGCGTACGCGCGCCGGTGTGCCATCTGGACTGGATCACGCCGCTTCGGCCTGCACCTGACGTGGGCCTTCCTTGAGCGCACGCGCGATCAAGCCGACCAGTAGATCGAGCTCGTCTTCATCCATTGCGAAATGCGGGGTGAAGCGCAGCGAATTCTCGCCGCCGTGGATCACGTTGACGCCACGATGGCGCAACCACTCTTCGGTCGAACCGGCGCCGTAGCACTTGAATTGCGATGCCAGCTCGCAGGAGAACAGCAGGCCGGTGCCTTGCACCTTGGTGATCAAGCCGCCGAGTTCGGATTGCAGCGCTTCCAGTTTGGCAATCGCCTGCGCACCGCGGAGACGGATGTTGTCGCGCACTTGCGGCGTAAACAATGCCAGCGTGGCGCAGGCCACATCGAGCGCGCGCGGGTTGGTGGTCATGGTGTTGCCGTAGGTGCCCTTGCGATACACCTGCGCGGCGTGCTCGTTCACTGCCAGCACCGACAGCGGGTACTGCGCAGCGTTCAGTGCCTTGGAATAGGTTTCCAGATCCGGCGGGTCGAGCTGCTCGAAGCCCGGGTAGTCCACCACCGACAGCACGCCATGCGCGCGCAGCCCGGCCTGGATGGAATCGACCAGCAGCAGGCTGCCATGGGTACGGGTGAGCACGCGCGCGGCGGCATAGAACTCGGCCGGCAACGCACGTCCAGGGTCGCCTTCGCCCATCACCGGCTCCAGGAATACCGCTTCGATAAACCAGTGATTGCGCGTGGCCTCGTCGAAGGCGCGTTGCAACGCGGCCACGTCATACGGCGCAATCGCGATGACGGAGTCCTCGTCGCGATAGCTGGCCAGGTACTTGGTGTAGGTCTTGCGGCTTGAATCCGAATACAGGCCCGGGCGATCGGTGCGGCCATGGAAACTGCCCTTGACCACCAGGCGCTTGATGGTGGCGCCGGCATGCCGTGCGCCCGGGTCGGTGTGCAGCTTGGCATTGGTATCGACGATACGCGCGGCCAAGCCCACCGCTTCGGAGCCGGAGTTGAGACACATGAAGCGGACGAACGGGCAGCTGCCGCGGCTGTGGCCGATCTCGGCGCGCAGGGCGCGATCAAACCGGCGCTGCGCCAGGCTGGGCGTCATCACGTTGGCCATCACCTGCGGGCGCGCCATGGCGTCAAGCACCGCCGCCGGCGTGTGGCCGAAGCCGAGCATGCCGTAGCCGCCGGCGTCGTACAGCACCGCACCTTTGAGCGTGACCACCCACGGCCCGCGTGCGGCCAGCGCCACGTAGGGCGTCACTGCATCGTCGGCGTAGAAGTTGATGAAACCTTCCTGCACTGCGCTGATCTGGCCGTCTTCGTCCAGATCCAGCAGGTCGGCGACGTCATCGCGCACCAGTGCGTATTCCGCTGCCGCCGCAGCGATGGCCTGTTGCAGAGCCGGGTGGTTTGCGGCCAGGCGCGCGATGGTCGCGTCGTCCAGGCCTTCGGTCAGGCGGCGGCCGGCATGGGCGCGCAGCGGGGCGAGCGGGGCAAGGACGGACATGGCGCATCTCCTTCAATAGTGGCATTCCCTTTACTATTATCGGCAGAAGATCGGCGTTTGGCAGCGTGAATCTGGGCAGGAAGTACGCTATTTTCATCGATTCGCCGAAACGAATGCGCAATAGTGAAGATCACACCCTCCGACGAACGCCTGTTATCGCTGCTGCGCGAGGACGCGCGTGCCTCCACTGCCCAGATCGCCCGCCGGCTCGGGCTCTCGCGGACCACGGTGCAGAGCCGCATCGAAAAGCTCGAACGCGACGGCGTCATCAGCGGCTACACCGTGCGCACGCACGACGACTACGAGCAGGGCCGCATCCGCGCGCACATCCTGATCACCGTGCTGCCCAAGAAGATGCCGGCCGTGGTCAAGGCACTGCGCGATATCCCGGAAGTGCGCCTGCTGCACTCGGTCAGCGGCGCCTACGACCTGATCGCCCTGGGCGTGGTCGGCGGCGTCAACGAGATGGACGTGCTGACCGACGCCATCGGCGCCATCGACGGAGTGGAGCGCACGACGACGTCGATCATTCTGTCGACGAAATTTGAGCGGTGATTGAGCCGGGATTGGGCAGTCGGGATTGGGGATTGGGGATTGGGGATTGGTAAAAGCGGGCCAGCTTGCGTCGTCGAGCTTCCTGCCCCTGGCCTCGGCTCTTACGAATCCCCAATCCCAAATCTCCAATTCCCGCCGCAGTTACAATGTGCGGCTACTCAGTCAACGATCCTGCGGCCTTGAAGAAGTCCGATTTCCATTACGACCTGCCCGAAGAACTGATCGCCCAGGCGCCGCTGGCCGAGCGTGCAGCCAGCCGGCTGCTGGTGGTGCCGCCGTCGCCGCAGGCGCTGGCCGACCGCCGGGCGCGCGATCTGCCCGAGCTGCTGCAGCCGGGCGATCTGCTGATCTTCAACGACACCCGGGTCATTCCGGCGCGGTTGTTCGGGCAGAAGGCCAGTGGCGGGCGGGTGGAGATCCTGATCGAGCGCCTGCTCGGCGAGCGGCAGGCGCGGGTACAGATCGGCGCCAGCAAATCGCCCAAGGCCGGCAGCCTGATCGCGCTCGATGCCGGCGGCCAGGCCGAGGTGCTGGGCCGCGATGGCGCGTTCTACCTGCTGCGTTTCGAGATCCCGACCCCGTTGGAACACTGGTTGCTGGAGGCTGGCCGCTTGCCGCTGCCGCCCTACATCCGCCGCGAGCCGGGCGTCGAAGACCGCGAGCGCTATCAGACCGTGTTCGCGCGCGAAGTCGGCGCGGTCGCCGCGCCCACCGCCGGCCTGCATTTCGACGAAGCCCTGCTGGCGCGCCTGCGCGAGCGCGGGGTGGAGTTCGGTCATGTCACCTTGCATGTGGGCGCGGGCACCTTCCAGCCGGTGCGGGTGGATAAGCTCGACCAGCACGTGATGCACAAGGAGTGGCTCAACGTCGGCGCCGCGCTGGTCGAACAGGTACGCCGCACACGTGCCCGCGGCGGCCGCGTGATCGCGGTGGGCACCACGGTGGTGCGCTCGCTGGAAAGCGCCTGGCGCACCACCGATGCCGCGCCCGAGGGCGAACTGCAGCCATTCGCCGGCGAAACCCAGATCTTCATCCTGCCCGGCTACCGCATCCGCAGCGTCGATGCGATGGTCACCAACTTCCATCTACCCGAAAGCACCTTGATGATGATGGTCTCCGCCTTCGCCGGCCGCGAGCGCATCTTCGAGGCCTACCACCACGCCATCGCCCAGCGCTATCGCTTCTTTTCGTACGGCGATGCGATGCTGTTGTGGAGCCGGGCGTGGGGATTAGGCAGTGGGGATTCGTAACAGCCCTCAGCTATACGCCTTCTCGCTTTTGCCAATCCCGCATCCCCAATTCCAAATCCCGGCCCCTCAATGTCCCGACTCCAGTTCCAACTCCAAGCCACCGACGGGCATGCCCGACGTGGGCGCCTGACCTTTCCGCGCGGCACGGTCGAAACGCCTGCGTTCATGCCGGTGGGGACCTATGGCTCGGTCAAGGGCATCCTGCCGGAGCACATCCGCGCGCTGGGTGCGGAGATCATCCTGGGCAATACCTTCCATCTGTATCTGCGCCCGGGTCTGGATGTGATTGGCGATCACGGCGGGTTGCACGGGTTTGCGCGCTGGGATGGGCCGATCCTTACCGATTCCGGCGGTTTTCAGGTGTTTTCGCTGGCGCATCGCCGCAAGATCACCGAGCAGGGCGTGACTTTTTCATCGCCCACCGATGGCGCGCGCGTGTTCCTCGGCCCCGAAGAGAGCATGAAAATTCAAAAAGTGCTCGATTCGGACATCGTGATGATCTTCGACGAGTGCACGCCATATCCGGCCACCGAAGACCTCGCGCGCCGCTCGATGGAACTGAGCCTGCGCTGGGCGCAGCGCTCGCGCGATGCGCACGACGGGCTGGGCAACGATGCGGCGCTGTTCGGCATCGTGCAGGGTGGGGTGCATCCGGACCTGCGCAGCCGCTCGCTGGATGGCCTGCAAAGCATCGGTTTCGATGGGTATGCGATCGGCGGGCTGGCGGTCGGCGAGCCCGAGCACGAACGCAACGCCATGCTCGAACACCTGCATCCGCGCCTGCCGGCCGAGTGCCCGCGCTACCTGATGGGCGTGGGCCGCCCGGAGGATCTGGTCGAAGGCGTGGCGCGTGGCGTGGACATGTTCGACTGTGTCATGCCCACCCGCAACGCGCGCAACGGCCACTATTTCACCTCGTTCGGCACCGTGCGCATCCGCAACGCCAAGTACGAACGCGACCTGGACACCATCGAGCCGGGCTGCGGTTGCCATGCCTGCAGCAGTGGCTATACGCGCTCCTACCTGCGCCATCTGGACCGCTGCAACGAGATGCTGGCGCCGATGCTGGGCACCCTGCATAACCTCTGGTACTACGAAAAACTGATGGCCGACATGCGCGCGGCAATCGCCTCGGGAACCTTTGTGGAGTTCCGGCGGTCCTTCTATGCGGCACGCGGCGCCACCACGCCGCCATTGCCGGGGGAAACCAGCTGAGACCGGCCGTCCGCGCCCTGGCGCGGACGGCGTGGAACCTGCGTGGCATAATTCCCGGCTGTTCCGCCCCGGCGGTACCTGAATAGCGAGCGGGCTCATGGGCGCGCTGGCACCAAACTAGGATGCATTGAATGAATTTGCTCGATTTCCTGATCCCCGCCGCCCAGGCGCAAGCCACTGGCGCCGCGCCGGCACCCGGCCCGCTGGGTGGTCTGTCCACCTTCGCGCTGCCGGTCATCCTGATTGCGGTCATGTACTTCCTGATGATCCGCCCGCAGATGAAGCGTCAGAAAGAGCACAAGGCGCTGCTGGACAAGCTGGCGCGCGGCGATGAGGTCATTACTTCCGGCGGCGTTGCCGGCGTGATCACCGAGATCGGCGACAACTTCATCAGCGTGGAAGTGGCCGACAACGTGCGGATCCGCGTGCAGAAGAGCGCCGTGGGCCATGTGCTGCCGAAGGGCACGCTGAAGTCGGCTAGCTAAGCACGTCTTTAACACGGCTGCGCTGCTGTCAGGCGGGGGCGGGCGCAGTCGGCAGATGGAACCGGATGTCGTCACCCACCGGTTCCGCTGCACCGCCCGTATCCACCTGACGACCACTGGCGACGTTGTGTCGGTTGCTTGAAGTCGTTCTCACTGCTAAGCGCGGCGCCGGGATGGTGTTGCGCGGGACTGTCGAATGCTCGAATTTCCTCGCTGGAAGTACTTCCTGATCCTGCTGGTGCTGGCGGTCAGTGCGCTGTATGCGCTGCCCAACATCTATCAGAAGGACCCGTCCGTGCAGATCACCGCCAGCCGCGGTGCTCAGCTCGACGACGCCTTGCGCAGTCGCATCGACGCCGACCTCAAGGCTGCCGGCATCACGCCCAAGGCAGTCACCAAGGAAGGCGACAGTCTGATGGTGCGCCTGCCCTCGCTGCAGGCGCAGACCCGCGCCAACGACGTATTGCGTCAGCAGCTGGGCGAAAACTACACCGTGGCGCTGAACCTGGCCTCCACCGTACCGGACTGGCTGGCCAAGCTGGGCGGCCGGCCGATGGTGCTGGGTCTGGACCTGGTGGGCGGCGTGCACTTCGCCATGCAGGTCGATCAGAAGGCCGCGCTGGAAAAGCGTCTGGACGGTTTCGCCGAAGACATCCGCACCACCTTGCGCGATGCCCGCATCGCCTATCACTCGGTGGAGCGTCGCGCGGATAACAGCATCCAGGTCAGCCTGGGCGAGGGTGCCGACGCCGATGCCGCGCGCGTGACGCTGGCCAAGGCGCAGCCGACCCTGACCTACGACGTCAGCGGCCAGAACATCGCGGTCAAGGTGCCGGAGGCCGAGCTCAAGCAGATCGCCAGCGGTGCGATCGAGCAGAACCTCACCACCTTGCGTAACCGCGTCAATGCACTGGGCGTGTCCGAGCCGACCATCCAGCGCCAGGGCGAAGACCGCATCGTGGTCGAACTGCCGGGCTTGCAGGACACCGCCGAAGCCAAGCGCCTGATCGGTGCCACCGCGTCGCTGGAATTCCGCGCCGTGGTCGACGGTAACGCCGAAGATGCAGTGCGCAGCGGCAACATCCCGCCGGAGGCCAAGGTCTATCGCGTGCGCGATACCGGCGCGCCGGTGCTGCTCAACAAGCGCGCGTTGGTGACCGGCGACCAGATGGTCAGCGCATCGGTCAGCAACGACCAGAACGGCATGCCGGCGGTTGCGGTGACGCTCAACAACGTCGCCGGCCAGCGCATGTTCGACTACACCAGCGCCAACGTCGGCAAGCTGATGTCGGTGGTCTATATCGAGCGCATTCCCACCGTGACCATGGTCGATGGCAAGGAAGTGCGTAGCGTGCGGGTGAAGGAAGAAGCGTTGCCTGCTACACGCATCGCTGGTGTGTTTGGCAAGAACTTCCAGACCACCGGTTTGGAAAAGACCGAAGCCGAAAATCTGGCCAAGCTGCTGAAATCCGGCTCGCTGGCCGCGCCGATGGATTTCGTCGAGGAATACGTCATCGGCCCGAGCCTGGGTGCGGAGAACGTGGAGCGCGGCGTCACCGCGGTGGTCTACTCGTTCCTGTTCACGCTGGTGTTCTTCACCATCTACTACCGCGTGTTCGGTGCTATCACCTCGGTGGCGCTGCTGTTCAACCTGTTGATCGTGGTGGCGGTGATGTCGCTGTTCGGTGCCACCATGACGTTGCCGGGTTTTGCCGGCCTTGCCCTGTCGGTGGGTCTGTCGGTGGACGCCAACGTGCTGATCAACGAGCGTATTCGTGAAGAGTTGCGCCTGGGCGTGCCGCCCAAATCGGCGATTGCGGCCGGTTATGAAAAGGCCGGCGGTACCATTCTCGACGCCAACCTCACCGGCCTGATCGTGGCGGTGGCCCTGTATGCGTTCGGCACCGGCCCGCTCAAGGGCTTCGCGCTGACCATGATGATCGGTATTTTCGCCTCGATGTTCACTGCGATCACGGTCTCGCGTGCGCTGGCGGTGTTGATCTACGGCAGCCGCAAGAAGCTGAAGTCTGTCGCTATTTAATGCGAGTCCCTCGCAAGAGCCCGCACATAGAAGTGCGAGTCCCTCGCAACAGCCCGCACCTCCATGTGCGGGTAAATATGAAGAGCCGGATTCAATGAAAATTTTTCCGCTTCACCTGATTCCAAACGACACCAAGATCGATTTCATGCGCTGGCGCAAGCCGGTGCTGATTTTGATGCTGGTGCTGGCAGTCGCCTCGGTCGGCATCATCGTCGGCAAGGGCTTCAACTACGCGCTGGAGTTTACCGGCGGCACGCTGGTGCAGACCTCGTTCCAGAAGACCGTGGACGTGGACCAGGTACGCGAAAAGCTGTCCAAGGCAGGCTTCGAAAACGCCCAGGTGCAGAATGCCCGCGGCGGCAATGACGTCATGATCCGCCTGCAGCCACATGGCCAGAGCAATAATCGCGACGATGCCGCACGCACTGTTGCTGAAGAGGTGCGCAAGGCGGTGACCAGCGATGAGAATCCGGCCACCGTGCAGCCTGGCGAATTCGTCGGCCCGCAGGTCGGTAAGGATCTGGCATTGAATGGCGTGTATGCCACGGTGTTCATGCTGGTGGGCTTTTTGATCTATATCGCGTTCCGCTTCGAGTGGAAGTTTGCGGTGGTCGCCAGCCTGACCGCGTTGTTCGATTTGCTGGTCACCGTGGCCTTCGTGTCGCTGACCGGCCGCGAGTTCGACCTGACTGTGCTGGCCGGCCTGCTGTCGGTGATGGGCTTTGCGATCAACGACATCATCGTGGTGTTCGACCGTGTGCGCGAAAACTTCCGCGCACTGCGCGTGGAGCCGCTGGAAGTGCTCAATCGTTCGATCAACCAGACGCTCTCGCGCACGGTGATCACCGCGGTGATGTTCTTCCTGTCGGCGTTGGCGCTGTACATCTACGGCGGCGAGTCGATGGAAGGTCTGGCCGAGACGCACATGATTGGCGCGGTGATCGTGGTGATCTCGTCGGTGATCGTGGCCGTGCCGATGCTGAGCATCGGGCCGTTTGCGGTGACCAAGCAGGATCTGCTGCCCAAGGCCAAGGACGTGGAGGCGCTGGCGCGCCGTCCTTGATGGGTGGGCAAAAGTGTGACGAAAAAACCGCGCATTGCGCGGTTTTTTCGTTTCTGGCGTTGGGCGTCGTAACTGCACGGTTATGCACTGTGACGCCACGACTCAAGATCTTGAACACGAGAGATTTCGTCGGACACGTGATGCCGATCGAGACGCAATACGTCGCTGGAGAGAAACAACAGCGCCGCCAACGCCTGGTTCTGTGTGCCTGCAGACGCCTTTGCCTGGATCGCCAAGCGGGTGAAAAACGCTTCGACCTCCATTTGGCCCAGCTGCACCAAATAATGCTTGCCGCTGGCCAGGATGAAGCGCCGTATCCAGCTCAGGTAGGCCTGCTCGGTGCACAGGCTGTAGTGCAGTACCCGCAGGCGGTTGCGCACCTGATCCAACAGCTTCGGCCCCGACCGCACTGTTACGCCACCATCTCCCGGGGTGTAATTCATACGCCTGGTCAACCGTTGAGTAACACCATCAGCATCGACGTCAGACGTGGCCCCAGCTATCAGGTAAGCACTTGATATTCATTGGGAAGAGCCTATTCCCTGGCGTCTGCGGATTGCGGATACGAGGTGCAACACCGCGTTTAGGGAAACTCTGAACACCTCCCCCTGATCCTGCGACAATCGCACAGACGCAACAGGACGACGACAATGCAACTGACCTTCTGAGACGCGGAGTACAACGGCAAGCGCAAGCGGACGCGGCGTGAGGTGTTCCTGGCCGAGATGGATCAGGTCGTGCCATGGAAGGGCCTGCTGGCGCTGATCGAGCCGCACTATCCAAAGTCGGGGCAGCCGGGGCGACAGCCGTATCGGCTGGAAACGATGCTGCGCATCCACTTTTTGCAGCAGTGGTATGCGCTGAGTGATCCATCGGCGGAAGAAGCGCTGTACGACACGGTGTCGATGCGCCGCTTCGCGAAGATCGGCGGGCTGGACGAGGTGCCGGATGAAACGACGATTCTCCACTTCCGGCATCTGCTGGAGCGGCATGATCTGGCGCGCAAGCTGTTCAACCGGGTCAACGCGCACCTGTCGCGCAAGGGGCAGAGCTTGCGGGGCGGGACGATCGTGGATGCCACGATCATTGCGGCGCCCAGTTCGACGAAGAACAAGCAGGGCGAGCGCGATCCGGACATGCACCAGACCAAGAAGGGGAATCAATATGACTTCGGGATGAAGGCGCACATCGGGGTGGACGATGACTCCGGGCTGGTGCACCACGTCGAATGCGCGGCGGCCAACGTGGCCGATATCACGCAAGCGCACAAGCTGCTGCACGGCAAGGAAGACACGGTGTGCGGGGACAGCGGCTACACCGGGCTTGAGAAGCGCGAGGAAATGAAGCGCAAGCGCACGCTGCGCTACCTGATCGCGGAGAAGCCCTCGAAGCTGAAGCAGATCAAAAGCAAACGCGAACTGAAGTTGGCCAAGCGCTGGGAGCACACCAAGGCCAGCCTGCGGGCGAAAGTGGAACACCCGTTCCGAGTGATCAAGCGTCAGTTTGGTTACGTCAAGGTGCGCTATCGCGGCCTGGTCAAGAACACCGCGCAGATGCTAACGCTGTTTGCGCTGTCGAATCTGTGGCTGAAGCGCAAAGAGTTAATGCCTGCTGCGGGGAAGGTGTGCCTGTAACCCGGGAAATACACCGAAAACGCGCCGAAAACGGCAAAAAATCAGGGGTTTGAGCGCCCTCAGCGCCGCAGATGTGGCGTGCTTCATTTCCCTGCCGCGTTGATCAGACCATCCCTAGTGTCGCGTTCCGTTGATAACTGTCGCATCCCGGACGATGGCATAGATCCCAAACGCTATCCACTCTTCATGGCCCAAGTCGTCTTGCAGGAGTTGATAGAGTCCCTGCAATGGACTCCGGGAGCCAAGCCATGCTGATAGCCCTGCACAAGAACGCCCGCACCACACCCGCCGTGCGCGCCGAGATCGCAGCCAGCAATGAAACCGCCAGCGTGCTGGCCCAGCGCTTTGGCATCACCGACCAGACGGTCTATAAGTGGAAGAAGCGCGATGTGTTCGGAGATCGCTCGCACACAGCCCATCGCCTGCAGACGGTGCTCACGCCCGCACAAGAGAGCGTGGTACTCCACTTGCGCCGCACCTTGTTGTTGCCCCTGGATGACTTGCTGGCGGTCACTCGGGAATTCATCTGTGCCGATGTCTCTCGCTCGGGCCTGGACCGGTGCCTGCGCCGACATGGGGCTGGCAACCTCAACGACCTCAAGCCCCGGGAGCCTGCTGTCGCCCACAAGGCCTTCAAGAGCTACGCGCCCGGCTATGTGCACATGGATGTGAAGTACCTGCCCCAGATGCAGGACCAATCGCAACGGCGCTATCTGTTCGTGGCCATCGACCGGGCCACCCGCTGGGTGTTCGTGCAGTGCAAAACCAACAAGACAGCGGCCAATGCAAAGGCCTTTCTGAGCGCACTGCACAAGGCCTGTCCGATCAAGATCAACAAACTGCTGACCGGACAATGGCAAGGAGTTCACGGACCGCCTGTTTGCCAGCAAGGAGCGTGAGCCCAGTGGCGACCACGAGTTCGATCAACTGTGCCAGGAACTGGGCATCGAACACCGGCTGACCAAGCCCAGGACGCCCAGAACCAATGGCATGGTGGAGCGGTTCAACGGGCGCATCGCCGATGTGCTCAAGACACACCGGTTCAACAGCCGTGAAGACATGCAGCAGACTCTGGAGCGCTATGTGGCGCTGTACAACCACCAGTTGCCACAGTCAGCACTGGGTAGCAAGACGCGTATGCAGGCCATGAAGCAGTGGCACCAGGAGCGGCCGGATTTTTTCCACAAGCGGGCATATGATCGTCCGGGATGCGACAAGCCACCGGTATCGCCCGGTGGCTATCGCCACGCAGCAGCACACGCAAGCTCTACTCGACGCTGCGCGTCGGCCGCGAGGCGCTGGTCAGGTGCTGGCCGATGGAACCTGTCTCACGCTGGCTAGAACGCTTGCGCACACTGCCTGACGCAGTGCGCGAGCAGATGACATTGGCGCTGTAAAACGTGGGGATACCTAATTCTACTGTGTTATAAATCCAAATCCGTTGGTACGGTGAGACCCCGCAACACGGGCAGTGTGGGAGGCTTCTGGCGATAAGCCTAGCCAGTCCGAAGGCCAGCGTGGCAATCGAGTTGGGATGGTGACGTTGCATTGGGGCCAGACCGGCGCGGGCGGACGCTTTTGGATACTGCAGGCATCTTGAATGCGACGGAGTTTTTTTACTGCGCAGGCGCTCGCGCATCAAGAACCCGTATGCGGCGATGCACAGACTGGCGTGATGGTGAAAACCACGCCAGTTGCGCCCTTCATAGTGATGCAGGCCCAACTCCGACTTCAGCTCCTGATAATCGCGTTCAATCCGCCATCGGCCTTGTGCCGTGGCAACCAGTGTCTTGACCGGCGTTTGCTTTGGTCGCGTCGAGAACCAGTAGTGGCGGGGCTCGGACTCTCCCGGCGGCCACTCGATCAGCAGCCACTGCTCGTCATGTGCCTGGCGATTGTGTGCGGCACGAACCCGCACCGCCGCGAACCGCGAACTGAGCGTTGCGTCGCTGCCCTGGCGCCAGCTGACCTGCCGATACGTCCTTGCGGGCAAGCTCTGCGCGACTTCATGTACCGAGATCGGCGCATGTGCGCTATCGCGCATCGGTCGTGTGCGGGGCCGACCGCCCTTAGGGCTGGCTGGCGGCATGGGCGCAGGTTGGTGCGATCCCCACCAGACCTTCGTGTTGCTGCGGACGCCAACCATGTACAGCAGGCCGCGTTCGCTGAGCTGGTCTCGCCAGTGGGTCTCGGTGCCGTAGGCCGCATCGGCTAGCACGACGCCTGCCGCAATCCCTGTCGCCAGCGCGCTGTCGATCTGATCCATAGCCAGCGCTGTCTTGGTCTGAAACACGACCTGATCCGGAACGCCTGCCTTCTTGCGCCGCACAGTGTCCTGAGCCCACTGCTCGGGAAGATACAGCCGATAGCCCACTGGCAGGCTGCCGTGTTCGTTGGCGATCGACAAACTCACGGCAACCTGGCAATTGTCCGTCTTGCCAAGGCGGCCGCAGTACTGGCGTGCAACACCGACCGAATGCACACCCTTCTTTGAAAATCCCGTGTCGTCCACGATCCAGTGACACGCTGCGCTCTTCCTGCTCAGGGGCGGCAGCACCTGTGCCGCCACCGCCGCCAGCAGCGCTTGATCGCTCCAGTCGGCATCGGCCACCAGATGGTGCATCGATTGATGGGCTGAGCCCACGTTCTGCGGGTGCACCCGCGCGGCCATGGGCTCCACGCTCTTGCGCCCTCCAGGCAGTAGCAACCCCTTCAGGTACCAGTGTGCGGGCTGTTTGCGATCCGCATGGGACAGGGCGGCAGCAACTACTTCCCCGTACTGTTCAAAACGCACTTCCAGTGTCCTATTCAACACAGCTCTCCCGCGCGGCCTGAAGGTCTTCCAATAGTGGCACAAAGGTACGATTATTTGTAACACAGTGGAATTAGCAGGCTGCTGAAATACCCCTCCACCCGTAGACTACCCGAATCCCGACACAGCCCAATCCGATGCGTGGCGTAGACGTCTTTAGCGAACAGTTGTTCACGGTCAAGCGGCTGGAGGAATTCATCCCGGCCAATCACCCATTGCGGGTCTGTCAAGCCAACTGTGTAACCAGGTTTTTCATAGCGCATTCATCGGCACGCGTTCTTCGCCGAACATCACCTGGAAGCTTTGCAGAGCCGGTTTCCAGTGATGGATGGACCGCCAGTTCTTCGATGCCTCGCGCACGGCCAAAAACAACGATTTGAGCGCCGAATCGTCGTTGGGGAAAATACGCCGGTTGCGGGTGAGCTTGCGCATGACCATGTTCAACGATTCGATGGCATTGGTGGTGTAGATCACCTTGCGGATCTGCGGCACGAACTGCAAGAACGGGATGATGTTGTCCCAGTTGCCCCGCCACAAGCGGACCACCGCACGGTATTTGTCGCCCCACTGCGTGTCCAGCGCCTCCAGTTCCGCCGCCGCTTCTTCCGCCGTGGCCGACTGATAGATGCGCTTGAGCGCAGCCACAACCGCCTTGCTGTCGCCTGCGTTGACGTAGCGCAGGCTGGCCCGCACCAAATGCACAATGCACAGTTGCGTGAGCGTCTGCGGAAACACCGCTTGCACCGCTTCGGGCAGGCCCTTCAAGCCATCCATGCAGGCGATGTAGATGTCGCGCACGCCGCGATGACGCAGTTCGGTCAACACCGACAGCCAGTATTTGGCGCCCTCGTGTTCAGCCAACCACAGGCCAAGCACTTCCTTCTCCCCGCGCAGGTTGACCCCCAGCACCACGTGCGCGGCCTTGTTGATGACCTGCTTGTTGTGCTGCACCTTCACCACGATGCCGTCCAGCCACACGATCGGATAGATCGCCTCCAGCGGCCTCGATTGCCATGCCCGCGCCTCCTCCAGCACCGCGTCGGTCACCTGTGCGATCAACCCATGCGATATCTCCACCCCATACACGTCCACCAGCGCAGACTCGATGTCGCGCGTGGTCATGCCGCGCGCGTACAACGCCAGAATCTTCTCCTCCATCCCCGCCAGCCGCACCTGGCGCTTCTTCACCAACTGTGGCGCGAACGTGCCCGCGCGGTCGCGCGGGGTCTCGATCTGCAACTCGCCCAACGCGCTTTGCACCGTCTTGCGGCTCTTGCCATTGCGCACGTTGCCGCCTGAGCGCCCATGCGGCGCATGGCCCACATGGGCTTGCATCTCCGCCTCCAACGAGCGATTGATCATGTGCTGCAACATTTGCGAAAACAGCTTCTCAACGTCCTGTGGCGTCTTGCAGCCTGACGTCAGTTCGTCCAGCATCGTCTTATCCAGTTCCACTTGCCTGCTCCTCTCCGGTCCGGGCCAGTCGCTTGTCAAAGGGCAGTTACACAGTTCAATTTACAGACTCCCCATTGCGCCCGGTGCGGGAGATGGTCAACGATGCCCTGCGGCGTTTGGACGGTCTGTTCGAGCGGATGTACGCGCCCAACGACAAGGGAGGCCGTCCGAGCATCGCGCCGGAGAAGCTGGCGCGGGCGATGCTGCTGCAGGTGTTCTACAGCATTCGTTCCGAGCGCCAGTTGATGGATCAGGTGCAGTACAACCTGTTGTTTCGTTGGTTCATCGGCCTGTCGATGGACGATGCGGTGTGGGTGCCGACGGTGTTCAGCAAGAACCGCGAACGCCTGATCGAACACGACGTGGTGGTGGCGCTGTTCAACGAGATCGTGGAGATGGCCGATGCCAAGGGCTGGCTGTCGGGCGAGCACTTCAGCGTGGATGGCACGCTGATCCAGGCCTGGGCCGGGCACAAGAGTTTCGTGCGCAAGGATGGCGATGACAATGGCGACGGCACGGACTTCCGCGGCACGTCTCGGAGCAATGAAACACACGCCTCCACGACCGATCCGCACGC
Source organism: Xanthomonas oryzae pv. oryzae (assembly GCF_004136375.1). Lineage (NCBI taxonomy): Bacteria > Pseudomonadati > Pseudomonadota > Gammaproteobacteria > Lysobacterales > Lysobacteraceae > Xanthomonas > Xanthomonas oryzae. Next base: position 3,102,978 of record NZ_CP031697.1, on the reverse strand, counting down.
GCGTCTGTACCGCAAGGGCAAGACCGCCAGTGAGTTGCGTTACATGGGCCATACGCTGGCCGACAATCGCCACGGGCTGATCGCAAATGCACGGGTGACCCATGCCGATGGTCACGCCGAGCGTGAAGCGGCCAAGGCCATGATCGGTGACGCCCGCCAGGCGAACCCGGACGGTGCACTGACGCTGGGCGCGGACAAGGGGGACGACGCGGCCGAATTCGTCGAGGCATTGAAGGAAATCGGAGTTGCCCCGCATATCGCGCAGAACACCAGCAATCGTCGCTCGGCGGTTCCGGATGAGGTGGCTGCACGCGTTGGCTATGCGATCTCGCAGACCAAGCGGAAACTGATTGAACAAGGCTTTGGCTGGGCCAAGCTGATCGGCACCATTGGCCAAGTGATGGTGCGGGGCCTGGAGAAGGTGGATCAGGTGTTCATGTTGAACATGACCGCCTACAACCTGGTACGCATGCGTACCCTGGGACAGATGTGCCTGCAGGCCGGGGAAACGGCATGAAAAGGGCAAAAATCAGATCAAATCGGCTCGAATCAGGCAATCAAGGTCATGCGTCGGTGACTTCATGGTCAATTTTTCACCACTTCTGAGGTGCGAAGAGACATGCCGATGGTGCCGACTCGCTTGGCGGCTGGTATTTCAGCAGACTGCTAATTCTACTGTGTTACTAAATACGAATCCGTTGGTAAGGTGAGACCCCGCAACACGGGCAGTGTGGGAGGCTTCTGGCGATCAGCCTAGCCAGTCCGAAGGCCAGCGTGGCAATCGAGTTGGGATGGTGACGTTGCATTGGGGCCAGACCGGCGCGGGCGGACGCTTTTGGATACTGCAGGCATCTTGAATGCGACGGAGTTTTTTTTACTGCGCAGGCGCTCGCGCATCAAGAACCCGTATGCGGCGATGCACAGACTGGCGTGATGGTGAAAACCACGCCAGTTGCGCCCTTCATAGTGATGCAGGCCCAACTCCGACTTCAGCTCCTGATAATCGCGTTCAATCCGCCATCGGCCTTGTGCCGTGGCAACCAGTGTCTTGACCGGCGTTTGCTTTGGTCGCGTCGAGAACCAGTAGTGGCGGGGCTCGGACTCTCCCGGCGGCCACTCGATCAGCAGCCACTGCTCGTCATGTGCCTGGCGATTGTGTGCGGCACGAACCCGCACCGCCGCGAACCGCGAACTGAGCGTTGCGTCGCTGCCCTGGCGCCAGCTGACCTGCCGATACGTCCTTGCGGGCAAGCTCTGCGCGACTTCATGTACCGAGATCGGCGCATGTGCGCTATCGCGCATCGGTCGTGTGCGGGGCCGACCGCCCTTAGGGCTGGCTGGCGGCATGGGCGCAGGTTGGTGCGATCCCCACCAGACCTTCGTGTTGCTGCGGACGCCGACCATGTACAGCAGGCCGCGTTCGCTGAGCTGGTCTCGCCAGTGGGTCTCGGTGCCGTAGGCCGCATCGGCTAGCACGACGCCTGCCGCAATCCCTGTCGCCAGCGCGCTGTCGATCTGATCCATGGCCAGCGCTGTCTTGGTCTGAAACACGACCTGATCCGGAACGCCTGCCTTCTTGCGCCGCACAGTGTCCTGAGCCCACTGCTCGGGAAGATACAGCCGATAGCCCACTGGCAGGCTGCCGTGTTCGTTGGCGATCGACAAACTCACGGCAACCTGGCAATTGTCCGTCTTGCCAAGGCGGCCGCAGTACTGGCGTGCAACACCGACCGAATGCACCCCCTTCTTTGAAAATCCCGTCTCGTCCACGATCCAGTGACACGCTGTGCTCTTCCTGCTCAGGGTCGGCAGCACCTGTGCCGCCACCGCCGCCAGCAGCGCTTGATCGCTCCAGTCGGCATCGGCCACCAGATGGTGCATCGATTGATGGGCTGAGCGCACGTTCTGCGGGTGCACCCGCGCGGCCATGGGCTCCACGCTCTTGCGCCCTCCAGGCAGTAGCAACCCCTTCAGGTACCAGTGTGCGGGCTGTTTGCGATCCGCATGGGACAGGGCGGCAGCAACTACTTCCCCGTACTGTTCAAAACGCACTTCCAGTGACCTATTCAACACAGCTCTCCCACGCGGCCTGAAGGTCTTCCAATAGTGGCACAAAGATACGATTATTTGTAACACAGTGGAACTAAACCGGCCCCGGCCAGGCGTTGGCGATCTTGCAGAACAGGCGTGCGGTCTGTTCAGTGTCGTAGACCGCGCTGTGCGCGTCGGCGGCATTCCAGTCCAGGCCCGCGGCCTGGGCGGCTCGTGCCAGCACGGTCTGGCCGTAAGCCACGCCGGCCAGTGTCACCGTATCGAACACGCTGAAGGGATGAAACGGGTTGCGTTTGTGGCCCACGCGCGCCACCGCCGCGTTGAGAAAGTTCAGATCGAAATGCGCGTTGTGGCCAACCAGGATCGCACGCTGGCAGCCGTATTTCTTCACTGCCGCGCGTACCGGCGCGAACACATGGTCCAGTGCGTCCTTTTCCTGTTTCGCCAAGCGAAACGGGTGGTCGAGCACGATGCCGGTGATTTCCAGCGATTTCGGGTCGATCTCCAGCCCGGGCGCAGGCACCAGATGCGCGCTGGCGGTGTCGCCGGGAAAGAAGCGACCGTCGGCATCCATTTCGATCGGCACGCAGGCGATTTCCAGCAGCGCATGCTTATTCGAATCGAACCCGCCCGTTTCGACGTCCACCACCACGGGCAGATAGCCGCGAAAGCGGCGCGACATCGGCAAAAAATAGGGGGCAGGCTGTGCATCGACCGGTTCGTTCATCCGGATAGCCTAGCAGGTCGCGCCCCGGGTTCAGCCATGAACGCAAGGCTGCAGGTGTTCCGGGTGGAAGCGCCATGCATCGCCGGGGCCGTCATCTCGTGCGCGCGGCTGGCATTTCAGAGTCGGCATGCATCGCTGCCACCCAGTACAGGTGCGCCGTCGGCGCAGACCCGATGAGCGGAGCGCCGATCACCCAATGTCGGTCGCTCTATCCCGGCCATCAAAAAGGCCCTGTCCGCGTTGCCGCGGACCGAGCCTGCCTAGCGACACGGTAGAGGCGCTGTCAGCGACCGGCGACGACGCTGGTGGTCAGCCCGGTGGCCACTGCGATCAGCACGTAGGTGTTATCCACACGACGCCATTCGTGCCCGCGCGGCGCTGGCTTGACATGGTGCTTGTGGTAGTCGGCAACGCGGTTGCCACGGTGGTCCGGTGCCAGACGCTCGCCGCGCCGATACGGCGGGCCATGGCGGTGATCGTCATGATGTGCGTTGTGGCGATCGTCGCGCCGGTCGTCATGCCGGTCATCGCGATGATCATCACGGCGGTCAGGGCCATGCTGGTCGTAACGCTGCGCATTGCGGTCACGATCGTGGTCGTTGTGCTGTTGTGGCACCGCGAATGCTGCGCCAGCGGTCAGCAGCGACAAAGCCATCAAAGATCCGACGAAGCGTTTCATCAGCGCACTCCTGCGTCACAGGAACGGCCTGTGCAATTCCACCGTATGAGTTTTAAGCTGGATACGTAATGAAATCAGGCGTTCTGGCAGTTTTTGCCAGTGAGAACGGCAGCGCTATGGCGCTGTCACCGCTCAGATGACGCCGGTGCTGCTGGTGTCGTCGCGCTTCACGCGCGGCGGCAGCGGCTGTTCGCCATGCACCAGGAACCACACGTTCTCGGCGATGTTGGTGGCGTGGTCGCCGATGCGCTCCAGGTTCTTGGCCATGAACAGCAGATGCGTACAGGGGGTGATGTTGCGCGGGTCTTCCATCATGTAGGTGAGCAGCTCGCGGAACAGCGCGGTGTACTGGGCATCCAGGCGTGCGTCTTCGTCGCGGACACGGATCGCGGCAGTGGCATCCTTGTCGCGATAGGCCTGCACTGCGTCGCGTACCGCGGTGGCCGCCATCTGGCCCAGCGCGCGCAGGCCGACGGTCTGCGGCAGCGGCGGTGCGGAATTGAGCGCGATCGAGCGCTTGGCCACGTTGGCTGCGTAATCGCCGATGCGTTCGATATCGGCCGGAATGCGTAGGCCGGCGAGAATCTCGCGCAGATCGCGCGCCATCGGGCCGCGCAATGCCAGCCGCATCACGTCATGGCTGATCGCATGCTCCAGCGTGTCGATCGCTTCGTCGTTGACCACGATGCGATGCGCGGCGTTATCGTCGCGACGTTCCACCACATCCAACGCGGCTTCCAGCTGCGCCACCGCCGTGTCGCCCATGCGCACGATCTCGGCGACAAGACGGTGCTGCTCCTCGTCGTAGCTTTTGACGATATGGTCGTTGAGGTGCTGGTTCATCGTGATCTCGATTCGTGGCAGTGGTGGATGTCCGCCGTGATCTTTGCGACATGGCACATGATGCAAATGCCGTGCTGGGCGGCGCGACGGAACTGCTTCAATCCGGGGTTGCGCTGGCGCGGCTTACATCAACCGAAGCGACCGGTGATGTAGTCCTCGGTCTGCTGCTTGGACGGCTGCGAAAAAATGGTTTCGGTGCGGTCGTGTTCGATCAGATCGCCCAGATACATAAAGGCGGTGTAGTCGGACACACGTGCGGCCTGCTGCATGTTGTGCGTCACGATCACGATGGTGTAGTCGCGCTTGAGCTCTTCCACCAGCTGCTCGATGCGGCTGGTGGAAATGGGATCCAGCGCCGACGTCGGTTCGTCCAGCAACAACACGTCCGGGCGCAATGCCACCGCGCGTGCGATGCACAGGCGCTGCTGCTGACCACCGGACAACCCCAGCGCGCTCTGCCCCAGCTTGTCCTTGACCTCATCCCACAGCGCGCCCTGACGCAGCGCGTGCTCAACGCGGTTCTGCATGTCGGCCTTGGACAGTTTTTCGTGGTGGCGGATGCCGTAGGCGACGTTTTCGAAGATCGTCATCGGAAACGGCACCGGCTTCTGGAACACCATGCCCACCTTGCTGCGCAGGCGGTTCATCGGATACTTCGGCGACAGGATGTTTTCGTTGTCCAGCAACACTTCACCGCGCGCTTCCATCTTCGGATACAGCGCGTAGATGCGGTTGAAGATGCGCAGCAAGGTCGACTTGCCGCAGCCCGACGGCCCGATCAACGCGGTCACGCGCTTTTCCGGGATCTCGATATTGATGCTCTTGAGCGCGTGGTACTTGTCGTAATAGAAATCCAGATTGCGTGCGGCCACCTTCATCGGCGCCTGCGCCGTCTGCGCCCCCGTGGCGGCCGGAACAGCGATGCGATGCATCGGCTTGGCGTTTTGGAGATCGTTCATGTCGGGTGTCCGGAAGAAAAGGTCAGTCATTGGAGATCTTGTTGCGCAAGAGCAGGGCACGCGCGCCCAGGCTGACCAGCAACACGAACACGGTCAGCACCACTGCGCCAGACCAGGCCAGGGTCTGCCAGGTCTCGTAGGGGCTGCCGGCGAATTGATTCATGATGACCGGCACGCTGGCCATTGGCTGGAAGATGTTGCTGTTCCAGTACTGATTTCCGAATGCGGTGAACAGCAGCGGCGCGGTTTCGCCGCTGATGCGAGCCAGGGCCAGCAGAATGCCGGTGAGGATGCCGGCCGAGGCGGCGCGATACAGCACCTGCACGGTGACCTTCCACTGCGGGATGCCGAGCGACAATGCCGCTTCACGCATCTGCGCCGGCACCAGCCGCAGCATTTCGTCTGTGGTACGCACCACGACCGGCAGCACGATGAAGGCCAGCGAAAGCGCACCGGCGAATGCAGAGAAGCGCCCGCCGGTCTGCATCACGTACAAGGTGTAGACGAACAGACCCAACACGATCGATGGCGCCGATAACAGGATGTCGTTGACGAAGCGCACCACCACGCCGGTCTTGCGCGCATTGCCGTATTCGGCCAGCCAGGTGCCCGCAGCGATGCCCAGCGGTGTACCGATGGCCAGCGCCAGCCCACACATCACCGCGCTTCCGAAGAAGGCATTGAGCAAGCCGCCTTCCTGCATTGGTGGTGGTGTCATCTTGGTGAACAGATTGAGGTCGATGCCCGGTACGCCCTTGGACAGCAGTGTCCACAGGATCCAGGCCAGGAAGAACAGGCCGAACAAGGCCGCGACGCACGAGAGCAGCAACGCAATGGCGTTGGTGACCCGGCGGCGGTTGTACAGCGATTGCGACACCGAAGCGGCGGACATCAGTTGCCCTCCCGACGCGACAGCTGCATCAGCATGAGGCGTGCGATGGCCAGCACGATGAACGTCACGATGAACAGCACAAAGCCCAGCAGCAGCAATGCCGAACGATAGGTCTCGGTGGCTTCGCCGAAATCGTTGGCGATCAACGCTGCGATGGTGGTGCCAGGCTCCAGCAGCGACGGCGACAGGCGCACCGTGTTACCGACCACGAACGCCACCGCCATGGTCTCGCCCAGCGCACGCCCCAGGCCCAGAAACACGCCGCCGATCACCGCCGAGCGGGTGTAGGGCAGCACGATGTCCCAGCTCACTTCCCACTTGGTCGAGCCCAGCGCGTACGCCGATTCCTTCAAGCGCGTGGGCACGGTCAGAAACACTTCGCGCATCACCGACGAGATGAAGGGGATCACCATGATCGCCAGCACGAAGCCGGCGGTCAGCAGGCCGATACCCAGCGGCGGGCCCTGGAAGAACGGGCCGATCAGCGGCAGCGTGCCAAGATGGTCGTTGAGCCACGGCGTCACGTGCTCGGTCATCACCGGCACCAGCACGAACAGGCCCCACATGCCGTAGATGATCGACGGGATGCCGGCCAGCAGTTCGATCGCGGTGCCGACCGGGCCACGCAACCAGCGCGGCGCCACTTCGGTGAGAAAGAACGCGATACCGAAACTCACCGGCACCGCGATCAGCATCGCAATCACCGCCGTGACCAGGGTGCCGTAGATCGGTGCCAGCGCACCGTATTTGTTTTCGACCGGATTCCATTCGGCCGAATAGAAGAAACTCAGGCCCTGCATCTGCAAGGCATGGCGTCCGCCCCACAGCATCGACAGAGCCGCGCTGCCGAGCGCCAACAGGACAAAAACGACAGTAGCGGCCAGCGCAAGCTTGAACAGGCGATCGATGCGTGCATCGCGCAGGTCGCGACCGCGTGGCGCGGTCATCGCTTCGGGAATGGCGGTGGCATTCATTCGATTGGACTCGTCACCCGCGCAACGGCGGGAGCGTGAGACAACAGGAACGGCGAGGCACCTTCAGGTACCTCGCCGCAGCGCAGCCCGCCGCATGGGCGGGTGCAGGGCATTACTTGAACTCGCTGCCCCAATAGGCTTCGATCTGCTTCACCAGCTCCGGCGGCAGCGGCACGTAATGCAGTTCGCTGGCCTGGGCCTGGCCGTTTTCCAACGCCCACTTGAAGAAGTCCAGCGTCGCCTTGCTGCGCGCCGCGTCCTTGGGCTGCTTGTGCATCAGCATGAAGTTGGTGGCGGTGATCGGCCACGCCTTTTCGCCCGGAGCATTGGTAATCACCAGATTGAAGTCCTTGGCGTTGGCCCAGTCGGCGCTGGCAGCGGCGGCGGCAAAGCTTTCCGCGTTCGGCTCGATCCACTGGCCGGCTGCGTTCTGCAGCGAGGTGTACGGCATCTTGTTCTGCAGGGCGTAGGCCAGCTCGACGTAACCGATCGAGCCCTTGATCTGCTGCACATACGAGGCAACGCCTTCGTTGCCCTTGCCACCCACGCCGCCCGGCCACTGCACCGAGGTACCTTCGCCGACCTTGCTCTTCCACTCCGGGCTGACCTTGGACAGGTAGTTGGAGAAGTTGAAGGTGGTGCCCGAACCGTCCGAACGATGCACCAGATTGATCTTGGTGGCCGGCAGGGTCACGCCCGGGTTGGCCGCGACAATGGCCGCGTCGTTCCACATCGTGACCTTGCCCAGGAAGATGTCGCCCAGCAGGGCGCCGGTCAGGCGCAGCTTGCCCGGTGCGATGCCGTCCAGATTGACCACCGGCACCACGCCGCCGATGGCGGACGGGAACTGGCCCAGGCCTGCCTGCTGCAGTTCGGCGCTGTCCAGCGGCTTGTCGGTCGAGCCGAAATCCACGGTGCCGGCCTTGATCTGCGCAATGCCGCCGCCGGAGCCGATCGACTGGTAATTGACCTTGTTGCCGGTGGCGGCGTTGTAGTCGGCCGACCACTTGGACACCAGCGGGTAGATGAAGGAAGCGCCGGCGCCGGAGATTTCAGCACCCTTGGTGTCGCTGGCGGTAGCGCCTGCGGTCGGCGCGCCCTTTGCGGCGTCGCCGGATTGTGCGTCCTTGCCGGGCGAACACGCGGCAAGGGCGATGGCGATGGTAAGGGACAGGGCGGTCAGGCTGGCCGACTGCAGTTTCATGGAGGCTCCGAGGCTGGATTGGCCGGGGTATCCGGCAGATCCCACTATGAAATGATGTTTTTGTTACGCCCGCATGACAGTGGGTTCTGTGGAATTCATCACAAAAAACGCGACCCTGTGGGGCCGCGTCCCTGTGCCGAAGCCGGGGAGAGACACGGCGTCGTTCCTGTTGCGATGGTTTGGTGTTATTTGGGCAGATTCGTGGCCCAGTAGGCCTCGATCTGGGTCACCAGCGCGTCCGGCAGCGGTACGTAGTCCAGCTGCTTGGCCTGGGCGTCGCCCTTGCTATAGACCCAGCGGAAGAAGTCCAGCGTGTTTTTCAGGCCGGTCGGGTTCTTCGGCTTCTTCTGCACCAAGATAAAATTGGTCGCCGTGATCGGCCAGGCGTTGTCGCCCGCCGCATTGGTCATCACCAGATAGAAGTCCTTGCTGCTGCCCCAATCGGCGCTGTTGGCAGCGGCGGCGAAGGTTTCATCGGACGGCTGCACGAACTTGCCGGCAGCATTCTTCATCGCGGTGTAGGCCATCTTGTTCTGCAGCGCGTACGACAGCTCGACGTAGCCGATGCCGCCCTTGATCTGCTTCACGTAGGCAGCGACGCCCTCGTTGCCCTTGCCGCCGATACCGGTCGGCCACTGCACGGCAGTGCCTTCGCCCACCTTGCTCTTCCAGTCCGGATTGACCTTGGACAGGTAGTTGGTGAAGTTGAAGCTGGTGCCCGAGCCGTCGGAGCGATGCACCACGGTGATCTTGCCTTCCGGCAGCTTCACGCCTGGATTGAGCGCGGCGATGGCCGGATCGTTCCAGGTGCTGACCTTGCCCAGGAAGATGTCGCCCAGGGTCTTGCCGTCCAGCTTGAGCGCACCGGCGGCCACGCCCGGCACGTTGACCACCGGCACCACGCCGCCGATCACCGAGGGAAACTGCGCCAGGCCGGCTGCGGCCAGTTCTTCCGGCTTGAGCGGGGCATCGGACGAGCCGAAGTCCACGCTGGCCGCCTTGATCTGGGCAATACCGCCGCCTGAACCGATCGATTGATAGTTGACCTGCTTCTTGGTGGCAGCGTTGTAGTCGGCCGACCACTTGGACATCACCGGGTAAATAAACGACGCGCCAGCGCCGGTGACATCGGCAGCCTGGGCGCACAGAGCCAGCGAAGCGGCGAGTACGCCAACGGCCAGACGGGTCTTGAAGGAGTGGATCACGGAACAGCTCCTGGAGTGAAGGGATGAAGAACGTCCCGCAGTGGTGCCATTGCAGTGTAACGACATGACCATGCGGTGTCTGAGAAATGACAAAGCCATGACGGCGTTGTGCCGTCGGATATTCAGGCCGGAAGGAAGTGGCGGCCGTCACCGCGTGCGCTCGACCGAGCGCACGCGGTGGCAATGCGTTTACCAGTAGAACTGCGCGCGCGCTTCGATGATCGACGGGTTGTCGTCGACCAGCGCGCGTGTAGCGCTGTTGTAGCGGCTGCTGTCGACCTTGGCGTAGTTGAGGGCGAACTTGAAGTTGGAGCGCCAGTACCAGTTGGCGCCGACCGTCCAGATGTTCATCTTGCCGCCAAGCACGCCATCGACGAACGGCGTGTTGCCGTTGGCCACCAAGTGGCCGTCGTTGAGGTCCAGGGTGTCGTAGCGCACTGCCAGCTGCCACATGCCCGAGGCCGGCTCGTTGGGCAGCGGGGTGGTCGGCACGCCGGCCTTGTAGCCCCAGGTTTCGCCGGTGATGTTCCAGACGCCGCTGACGTACCAGCCATCACTCTTATAGTCGTGTGCGTTGGCGCCGATGCGATTGGCGTTTTCCTGGAAATACTCGCTCTGCACCTTGAACGGCCCGGTGATCCACATCGCCTCGGCACCGGCAACACCGACGTTGTCGACATTGGTTATGGCGCCGCTGTCGATCAGGCGAACGGTGGCCAGGTCGGCGTCCGGACGTGCGCGCAGGCGCAAGGTATCGTCGTCGGTGTCGTAGGCCAGGTAGCTGAGGCCGAAGTGCAGCACGTTGCCGGTCTCGTTGATCGGCGCCCAGGTGCCGCGCGCGCCATAGCCGCTGCCGTGGGCCTGGTTGCGGGTCAACTCGCGGCCGAACGCACTGGCGGTCACGCTCCAGTTGGTGTCGCCCATGCCATAGGCCACGCCCAGACGGCGCGAGATGCCGTAGGTGTTGGTCACCGACGCCTTGGAGACGAAATCGTTGTTCTTGGTGCTGGACAGTTCTTCCAGGCTGTTGGGCTGCTTGAACTGACCGATCTGCAGATAGTTGTTCGCGTTGCCGCCGAACTTGTACTTGACGTTGTTATCCAGGAAACGGCCGGTGCTGTTGACGGTGGTGCCTTTGATGGTCACCTGCTTCAGAACGCTCGGATCGTAACCCAGCACCCACTCGACATTGCCCGGGCCTTTGCCCTTGAGCACCAGCTCGGCGCGACGGATGCTGAATTCGGAGTTGTCACCATTGGCGCCGATCGCGCCATTGAGGTCTTGGACATCGTTGTGGAACCAGTTGCCGTCGGCCTGGACCAGGCCTTCCAGCGAGACCTCCGAGCCGCCGATCACATCGATGGCGATTTCGGCGTGTGCTGCAGGAGCGGCGAGTGCCAGCAGCAGCGCGGAACCAAGCAGGGTGGGAGCGAGTTTCATAGATGCTTTGCGACCTGAGAAAGTGGGCGCAGGCTATGATGTGAAAGTTGCGTTAATGTGACAAAACGACCGCAACGTCATCATCAATTTTTGCCAAAAAAGACAAGAATTTAAGTTTGTTTAAACGATGTTATTGTATGTCATGAGTCTGAACGACGGCGATGTACGGTAGTGGGTTTCCGATGCCTCGAACCATCGAATTTGTCCGGGTTATCGCGTAATAGCCTTGGATTGCATTCATCCCATGCTGAACCTATGTGTCAATTTGTGCGATGCATCACTTGCACGCGCGGTGTCTAAATTGTTACCTTCGAGACTAGGCTTCCTCGATTCCTCCAAATGCTGATGGTTTGCTCGCTCCCGCTTGGCGTGTGGTCGGCAGCCAACGCACACGCGCGCGTCCATGACGCGTTGGTGGGCGACGGCTTGGCGGTAATGGTGGATGCTGGCGAAGAACGCGATGCAGCAGAAGATCCGCAGGACGACGGCGATACACAAAGCCAAGTCGATACATAGCCTGCAGACTATATTCCCTTGCTCTCACAGGCATGGCCGATGCTGGCGCGGGATTCCCCTTCCTGGCACGCGCATCATGCGCCGGCAAATCAAAAACGCGACCTGATTCCACAGCTGCGCCCTCCAAACGCATTGCTTGGCTGATCCCCGCTGTCGCTGCACCCGGTGCGTTCCGCGCCGGATTCCCAATTGATTTGTTCGTCTTTGCAATTCGCGGTTTGCGCCGCGGATGACTATTCGTTGCCCAGAGGAATCTCCCATGGAAAGTTTGCTAAGGCCTGTTAACATTAATGTCTCGAGCGATTAAACTATTGGGCATGGAGATCACGCCAGCACAATTTGCACTCATCGAGCATTGCCTACCTTTGCAACGCGGCAATGTCAGCATGACCAACCTGCAGGTAGTCAACGCCCTTCTTTACGTCGCAGAGCATGGCTGCAAATGGCGCGGTCTGCCCGAGCGCTTTGGCAACTGGCATACGGTGTACACGCGCATTAACCGTTGGGCCAAGTCCGGTGTGCTGGACCGGATGTTCGCCCAATTGCAGACCTGCCAGATCGTGCGCATCAAAATCGAAGCGGTCTCGCTGGACTCCACCAGCATCAAGGTGCATCCGGATGGCACTGGCGCATTAAAAAAAACGGCCCACAATCCATCGGGAAATCGCGCGGCGGATGGAACACCAAAATTCATATGGTTGCCGCAGATGCTCGAACAGCCATCACGTTCGGATTGACGCCTGGCAACGCACATGACGCACCCGCAGGCCGCGCGTTGCTTGAACACCTGGGGCCAGTGGAGCGGCCGGTTCATCTGCTGATGGATCGCGCTTACGAAGGCAATGAAACCCGCCAGTTGGCGCTCGATCTTGGCTTCGTGCCGGTGGTTCCACCCAAGTCCAATCGGGTCGATCCTTGGGAGTACGACAAGGAAATGTACAAGCGGCGCAACGAAGTGGAGAGGCTGTTCCGTCGCTTGAAGGGCTACCGACGGATTTTCACGCGCTTCGAGAAGCTGGATGTCATGTTCCTTGGCTTCCTCAGCTTCGTTCTGGTCGTTGATGGGCTTCGGATGTGTTAACAGGCCCTAGAAGGTTTTCGTCATTTCCGTAAGGAAGTCTATCCGCGCCAGAGTGCGCGTTTTCAGGAACTGGCAGGCGGCTAAAGCCCGCATACGCTGTTCATTACCTGCGCCGATTCGCGCGTCATGCCGGAACTGATCTTCTCCGCGCAGCCCGGCGAACTGTTCGTCTATCGCAATATCGGCAATGTGGTGCCGCCCTACTCGCAACACGTCAGCGGCGTGGTGGCAGCGATCGAATACGCCGCTGCAGTACTGGGTGTGCGTCACATCGTGATCTGCGGCCATACCGATTGCGGTGCGATGAAGGCCGTGCTGAAGCCGGAGCCGCTGGAAGACGTGCCCTCCGTGGCAGCGTGGCTCAAGCACACCGATGCGGCACGTCATGTCACCGCGCATCACGGGCATGATCCGCATAGCCAGGACGCGCTGAGCTGCATGACCGAAGAAAACGTGGTCTCGCAGCTGGATCACCTGCGCACGCAGCCGGTGGTGGCAGCCCGTCTGGCCGCGGGCACCTTGCGTATCCACGGCTGGATCTACGATATCGCGCACGGGGAGATCCGCGCCTTCGATGCCGAGAAGGGTGGCTTCCGGCCGCTCCTGGCCGAAAGCACTCCCGAGGCCACTCCGCGCCCGCGATTCCAGCAAGTCGTGCGCGCTGAACTCGCTTGACGAAGCTCACCATGAACACCTCAGGTATCGGCGGATATTTCCGTCAGGAACTGTTTGGGCGTGATGTATTGGCGTCTGTCGTGGTCTTTCTTGTCGCGCTCCCGTTGTGTATGGGTATCGCAATCGCATCTTTTGCCGGGTGCATTGATTGCGGTGGTGGTGACGGCGACCATGCAGTTGCAGGGCTTAAACGTCAACAAGGTCGACGTTCCGACCAATCTGTTATCTGCAATCAGCATCCCCAGCATTTCCGACATCTTTGGCGTGTTCACCCACACGTTGCTGGTGTCGGCAGTGACCTTCGCCTTCATCGCCAGCGCGGAAACCTTGCTGTCGGCCGCGGCGGTGGACCGTCTGCATCAGAGGGGGGGCGTACGCAGTACGACCGTGAGCTGGCGGCGCAGGGGGGGCAATATGTTGTGCGGCTTCCTGGGCGCATTGCCGATGACCGGCGTGATCGTGCGTAGCGCGGCCAATGTGCAGGCCGGTGCGGCCACGCGTACCTCGACCATCCTACACGGCAGCTGGTTGCTGGTCTTCGTCATGCTGCTGCCGTGGCTGTTGCGGATGACGCCGGTCGCGTGTCTGGCCGGTATCCTGGTCTACACGGGCGTGAAGATGATCAAGATCGAGCAGGTCAAGGAGCTGGTGACCTATGGCCGTGGAACGGCCGCGATCTCTCTGGCGACCACCTTCGCGATCGTGGCGACCGACTTGCTGACCGGTGTGCTGATCGGCTTTAGGTTTGTCGTTGTTCCGTCTGGCACTGCACTCCTCGCGTCTGAAGGTCGAAGTGCGCGAGCACGCCGACAAGAAGGACGAGATGCATGTGACCTTGCAGGGCTCGGCTACCTTCCTGAAGGTGCCGGCCATGGCACGGACATTGGAAAGCGTGCCGCCGAACACTGCGCTGCATCTGGATGTGGCCAAGCTGCACCACGTCGACCATGCCTGCATCGAGTTGTTGCGCGACTGGAGCCGCAATGCAGCCTCGCGCGGCTGTGAGCTGGTGGTGGATTGGAAGGAACTTGATCGACGTGTCGAAGGGCAGCCCACCGTGGAGGGCGTGCTGGTGGAATCGCGCGTCGAGCAGGCGAAAGTTGCGTAAGGTGTCGTAAACGCCCGGCGTTCGCGCCGAGTGACCCCCGTCGCGACCGGATGATGCATGGCGCCCAAAGACGCATCATCCAGTCGCGATTTTTTTGCGGCCGGGAGTAGGGATTCGTGATGCGTAAAAGCTTGCGGCCTTGCCGTTGATGGCTGTGGATCAGGGCGCGCGGTTGCGTGGTTGCTTCGGCTTCACTGCTGCATCAACTCTTGGTGTCTGTTGGCCGCTCAGGGGCCGGCGGCGTCTTGTCGCGGTAGCGGCATAGATCGTGGATCACGCAGCCTGGGCAATCCGGTTTGCGTGCCTTGCAGACGTAGCGGCCGTGCAGGATCAGCCAGTGATGCGCGTCGTAAAGAAACTGGGCGGGAATCACCTTGACCAGCCTGTCTTCGACAACGCGGACGTCCTTGCCCGGCGCCAGACCGGTGCGGTTGGAGACGCGAAAGATATGCGTGTCCACTGCCATCGCAGGCTCGCCGAACGCGGTGTTGAGCACCACGTTTGCGGTTTTGCGGCCGACGCCGGGCAATGCCTCGAGTGCGGCGCGGTCGTGCGGCACTTCGCCGCCGTAACGCTCCAGCAGAATGCGACAGGTGGCGATGACGTTCTTGGCCTTGGCGTTGAACAAGCCGATGGTGGCGATGTACCGCTTCAGGCCTTCTTCGCCGAGATCGAGAATGTCGCGCGGTGTGTTAGCCACCGGATACAGCTTGCGGGTGGCCTTGTTGACGCCCACATCGGTGGCCTGCGCCGACAACAGCACGGCGATCAACAACTCGAACGGGGTGGTGTATTCCAGTTCGGTGGTCGGGTGCGGATTGAGTTCGCGCAGGCGCTCGAACATCTCCTGTATCTCGGGCTTGCGCATGCTGCTGCCACGACGCGCTGGTGGCGTTGCCTGCGGTGCGTTCATGGCTGCGCTCCGCCGGCGGCTTTGGCCTTGGCACGTGCCAGGATGGCGGCGGCCAGCGGCGGCAATGCCGGCAATGCCGGCTGGCTGGGTGCCGGAGCGGGTGCCCTGCGTGCGTCACGCTCGGCGGCGCGGCGTTGCAGACGCGCGGCGCGCGCGCGATAGCGTTCGCGCGCGGCCCATGCATCGCGCAAACGCTGCTGTGCACCCCGCAACGTGGCGCACACCTGCTGGCAATCGGCGTCCAGCGCGTCGTGTTGCGGGTCGGGCAGATACGCCATCAGGCCGAGTGCCAGCGCGCGATCAAGATCATCGGCTTGCACGCAGTCGAATAATTGCAAGGGCAGGGGGCGCGGTGCCGGTATGGGGTCGAGCGTCATGGCGATGATCAGCGGTTCTTGAAGTGAGCAGGGCGCTTGTGGAGAAACGCACGGGTGCCTTCGCGCATGTCGTCGGTGGCGAACAACAGCGCAAATTGCGCGGTTTCCAGCTGCAGACCTTCTTCCATGGCGCACTCGCCGCCGAACACCACCGCATCCAGAATGCCGCGCAGTGCCAGCGGTGCTGCAGTTGCCAAGCGTTGCGCAAGCGCCAGGGTCTCTTCGTGCAAGGCGTCCGCTTCGACCACGCGATTGACCAGGCCCAGTTGCAGTGCGCGTGCCGCGTCGATCGGCAGGCCGAACAGGCACAGTTCCAGCGCTGCCGCGCGGCCGGTCAGGCGCAGCAGGCGCTGCGTGCCGCCGAAGCCGGGGATCAGGCCCAGGTTGATTTCCGGTTGCCCCAGGCGCGCGGTGGTCGCGGCGATGCGCAGATGGCAGGCCATTGCCAGCTCCAGGCCGCCGCCGAGCGCAAAGCCATTGATCATTGCAATCACCGGCTTAGGCATGCGTTCGATCCGGCGCATCAGCTGCTGGCCCAGCAGCGAGAACGCGCGGCCCTGGATTGGCGACAGATCACTCATTTCGGCGATATCTGCGCCTGCCACGAACGCCTTGGGGCCAGCGCCGGTGAGAATCACTGCACGTACGTCGTCTGCAGCGGCTGCGTCCTGAAACGCCTGATCCAGGGCCTGCATGGTCTGCTGGTTCAAGGCGTTCAGTTTGTCCGGCCGGTTGACCGTAATCGTCCGGATGCTGGCGTGATCGGCAATCAGAATGACGTGATTGGACATGTGAACCCTTGCGGACGTAAAAAATTAGTAAATACGGAACTTCTGAAAGCCTTGCTGGTCCTAGCTTTCGCGATAAGTAGCGGTTCGGTATCGCGGCCGCTATCCTAACGCGTCATCTCAGGCGGCAGACCCGTCCTGTGCCACCACCCTGGAGAATTGTTTGATGAAGTTGCGTTCTATCGCGGTCGCTGTGGCGGCCCTGGCCCTGACGGGCAATGCACTAGCCCAGGACACAACGTCCGAGAAGGGCAAGTTGAGCTACTACTTCGGCTATGACTACGGCAATAACCTTGCCGAGCTCACCGGTCGCGGCGAGCAGCTCGACATCAACTCGGTGGTAAAGGGTCTGCAGGACGCCTATGCCAAGAAGCAGCCGGCGATCACTGCCGACCAGCTGAAGCCGGCCGTTGAAGCGTTCCAGAAGCGCGAGCAGGGCCGTGCCCAGCAGGCCAAGGCCGAGTACGAAAAGGCCGCTGCCGCCAACAAGACCAAGAGCGATGCGTTCCTGGCAAAGAACAAGGGCACCGCTGGCGTGCAGACGCTGCCGAGCGGGGTGCAGTATCGCGTGATCGAAGCCGGCAAGGGCGCCAAGCCGACCCAGGCCAGCACGGTGCAGCTGGAAGTGGCCGGTCCGTTCCCGTTCGGCGACCGCGAGAAGGCACGTCCAGCGCAGCAGATCCCGGCCATCAAGGTCAGCGAAGTCGAAATGCAGGCCATGCGCGACACGCTGCTGCAGATGCCGGCCGGCTCGAAGTGGGAAGTGACCCTGCCGCCGGAAAAGGCCTACGGTGCCGACCCGCGGACCCCGTTCCCGCCGAACGTGGCTGTGCAGTTCGAGATCAAGCTGGTCAGCGTCAAGTGATGTGATTCGATGTTGTGATGACAACGCCGGCCACCAGGCCGGCGTTGTCGTTTTGGTCGACCGATTGCCTGAAGATGACAATGAAACGATGCAGCGGCCGTAAGACCCGGCAATGAGCGGCAGCGATGTCGAAACCGATGTCGATGTCGATGTAGATCCCGATCCCGATTTCGCGGCCGGCCGGCTGCCGAGTCCGTGTATCGGTGTATGTTCGCTGGATGCGCAGTCGCACTGTGTCGGCTGTTTGCGCAGCCTGGATGAAATTGCACGCTGGATGAGCATGAGCGACGCCGAACACCAGAACTATCTGCATACGGTGCTGCCCGCACGCGCGCTGACGGCGCAGCTGCCTGAGTACGCGCAGCTCAGGCGAGCGTTGTATCCGCTGGACACTGCGCCGGCAGGGCCGGGCTGGAACCATGCCGAACTGATCGATCTGACCGACGGCGACGCGTCTGCCGAGGCGGCAGTGCTCTGCGGGCTGGTGCCCCGCGAACAGGGCACCACTGTGCTGCTGACGCGTCGCACCGACAGCCTGCGCCATCACGCCGGGCAGGTCAGCTTCCCGGGCGGACGCATGGAACCATCCGATGCCGATGCCGCCGCAGCCGCGCTGCGTGAGAGCTGCGAAGAAATCGCGCTGGGCGCACAGCAGGTGCACGCCTTGGGGTATCTGGATCCGTTTCTGACCGTCAGCGGATTCCGGGTGACGCCGGTGGTGGCGGTGATCGACCCGGCGTTCGTGGCGGTCCCGCAGCCGGATGAAGTGGCGGACGTCTTCGAAGTACCGCTGGCCTACCTGATGGACCCGGACAATCTGCGCAGCGTGGAACTGGAATTTCGCGGGTGCCCGCGCCGCGTACTGGAATACAACTGGCCTGGCCACCGCATCTGGGGCGCAACTGCGGCCATCCTTCTCAATCTTCGTCGTCGCCTGGAGCAGGTTGCATGAGTGCCGATCCGAACTGGAGCACGCTGGTCGATGCCGCCACGCTGGCGGCCACGTTGCAGCATCCGCAGCTGCGTCTGCTGGATGCGCGCGCCGCGCCACCGACCGCGCCAGACCCGGACGCCGCGGGCAAGGCGTACGCGCAGGGACATCTGCCCGGCGCGCATTACGCCGATCTCGACCACGATCTGGCCGACCTGTCGCGACCGGCGCACGGGCGGCACCCGTTGCCGCACAGCGCGGCATTCGCCAAACGTCTGGGCGAATGGGGTATCGATCCACACAGCCAGGTGGTGGTCTACGACGCGGGCGATGGCAGCATGGCGGCCGCACGCGCGTGGTGGATGTTGCGGCTGATGGGGCATCGTCGGGCGGCGGTACTGGACGGCGGTCTGGCCGCATGGCGCGCCGCCGGGTTTGCACAAAGCACCGAGCTACCTGCAGTGCATGATGGCGCTGCGTATCCCGGCAGCTTCGATACCGCCGCGGTCGTGGATGCCGAGCAGATCGTGGAGCGACTGCAGCAGGCGCCGGGCTGGTTGCTGGACGCGCGCGCAGGCGAGCGTTTTCGTGGCGACGTCGAGCCGATCGACCCGGTGGCGGGGCATGTGCCAGGTGCGGTCAGTCGCCCGTTGGGGTTGAGTCTTCGCGATGGCCGCTTCAAGCCGGTCGCCGAGTTGCGCGCCGAATTGTCCGCATTACTCGGCGCGTATCAGCCCGACCAGGTGGTGGTGATGTGCGGATCCGGCGTCACGGCATGCCATCTGTTGCTGGCATTGGAAGTGGCCGGGCTGTCAGGAGCGCGCGTTTACGCCGGTTCCTGGAGCGGTTGGCTGCAAGACGCGTCGCGTCCGGTCGCGACCGGCTCCTGATTGCAGGCACAATAGCGGCAGGAACGGTGGCCTGTGGTGACGCAGGTTCGCTGCGCGGAGCGCAGTTTCTTGCAGTGCTGGGTGAACCATGCGGTTGCAGTTACGGGTTGGCGCGTTGTGCGTCGCGGTGTGGACGCTGGCTGCCTGTTCGGCGGAATCGACCGCCGACGTCAGCGATGCGCCTGCTGCCGGTTATCGAAATGCGGCGCAGCACGATGTCTATCAGCTCGCGCTGGACCGCGCGCGCGCGGAGCGATTGACGCAACTGCGTGCGCCCGACGGGTGGCTGAGCTATACCGGTTCGGGGCGCTTGCGCGCCGGCCAATACCGTGTGGGCAGCGACCCGCACGGCGATATCGTGCTGCCTGCGGGCCCCGCGCAGCTGGGGCAACTGACGTTGGATGCTGCGGGACAGGTACGCTTTCGCGCGGATGCCACCGCGTCGGTGACGCTCAATGGGCAGCGTATCGACGAGGTTCGCCTGGAACCGGAGCGGGCAGGGCAGCGCGGCGATCGGCTGGACGTGGATGGCCGGCAGTTCTATCTGGTGCAGACCGGCGCCTTGTACGGATGGCGCTTCCGCGACCCGGCATCGCCGGCGCTGAGGCAGTTCGGAGGGTTGGAATATTTCCCCACCGATCCACAGTGGCGCATCCAGGCGCAGTGGCAACCCTATCCAGCGCCGCGCACGACCACCTTGCTGACGTCGATCGGCACGCCACTCACGGTGGAGGTGCCGGGAGAAGCGGTGTTCTCGTGGAATGCCCACGAATACCGCTTGCAGCCGCTGCTGCAGGAGGATGGCCAGGGCCTGTTCTTCCTGTTTGTCGACCGCACCAGTGGCAAGGAGAGTTATGGCGGCGCGCGCTATCTCTACACCGCATTGCCGCGCGATGGCCGTGTCGTGCTGGATTTCAATCTGGCCGAAAATCCGCCGTGTGCACTGACGCCGCATGTGGTCTGTCCGATCGCGCCGCCCGAAAATCGACTGGACGTGGCAGTGAATGCAGGCGAGAAGACCTACCGTGCGACGGAGCGTTGAGCGTTCCAGTGGGCAGTTTCGAAAACTACCAACGACATCTCGCATGTACGCATCGTGCGGTTTCTAAAAATGCCGTTTAACCTGGCGTGTGCGACCAGCTTACCGCTGCCTCGATACGCGGCCACGGAAACAACGGGCCAGGATCGAGTTTGCGCTGAATGTTGCGCTCCGGGGCGTCGCTGGCCGCTTCCTGGGTGGTATCCAGCGCTTGGTGGCCGGCGATGCGTCGCACCGAAGGCAGTTGCTGCTGCAGCCATTGCAACAAGCTGATCAGCGCAGCGATCTGCGCTTCGGGATACGGTTCGGTCATTTCTTGATGACGCGAATCCAGCCAGTGGGGATAGCGGCCGCGGTTGACCAGTTCGATCCCCAGCGTATGTAGGTTATGCCCACGCACATGGTGCGCAACGCGCTCCAGCGCGACGTATTGCTGGATGCTGCCGTTGCGATCGAGGTAGTAATGCCCGCTGTTGCCGGTGCCGCTGTCGTAGAGCACACGCTCGCCGTATTCGCGCGCCATCGCCATGTCCGGCAACTCGGTGCAATGGATGACCACCATGTCGATCTGGGTGAGCGCGCGTGTTGTCAACCGCGATTCGTAGGACAGCGGCGCGTAGGTGATCGGTGGCGACGGCAGGACGGCATCGGACATGGAGCGGATGCTAGCATTCGGCGATGGCTTTGAATCCCGACAGCCCTCTGGGCAAATTAATGGCGACGCTGCCGCAGACCGGTCAGGTGACCTGGATCGGCGTGCGTCCGGCGCGCGACGTGGCAATGCTGGAAGTGGACGCGGCGCAGGTCACCACCGGCATTGGTCTGGTGGGGGATCGCTACAAGGGCGGCAGCGGCAAGCGCGGCGTGACCCTGATCCAGGCCGAGCATCTGCCGGTGATTGCGGCGTTGGCAGGACACGCGACCATCGCGCCGGCCACGCTGCGGCGCAACGTGGTGGTGTCCGGCATTCCGTTGATCGCGCTGAAGGGGCGGCGGTTTCGCATTGGCGAGGTGGAGCTGGAAGGTACCGACCCGTGCGATCCGTGTTCGCGCATGGAAGATGCGCTGGGCCCGGGCGGCTACAGCGCCATGCGCGGTCATGGCGGGCTGTGCGCACGCATCCTGCGCGGTGGCGTGCTGCGCATCGGCGATACGGTGCAGGCGCTATGAGTCGCGGGCATTGCATCCTCTCGCACGGTTTCGAAAGCGGCCCGGACGCCTTGAAGGTGACTGCGCTGGCCAACGTGGCCGAGCAGTTGGGCTGGACCCACGAACGCCCGGAGTACACCGACCTGGATGCACGCCGCGAGGTCAGCGCGCTCGGCGACGTGCAAGGCCGGCTGCAACGGCTGCTGGAGATCGCACGTGCGGCCGCCGATAAGGGCCCGCTGGTGCTGGTCGGTTCCAGCCTGGGTTCGTATATCGCCGGGCGGGTGTCGTTGCAGGTACCCACACGCGGCTTGTTTCTGATGGTGCCGCCGACCCAAATGGGCCCGCTGCCGGCGCTGGATGCCGCACCAGTGCCGATCTCGATCGTGCATGCCTGGCGCGACGAGCTGATTCCGGCCGCCGACGTGATCGCGTGGGCCCAGGCACGGCATGCGCGCTTGTTACTGGTCGACGACGACCATCGCCTGGCCTCGCACGTCGACGCGTCGGCACGTGCGTTCGCAGAACTGTTGCAGCGCCTGTGATGCGGACCCTGTTGCGCCACGGCTGCGCGCGGACCCACCGATGAAGGTGTTGATCCGCGAAGCGACCGAAGGCGACGCCGCCGCCATCGAACTGCTGACGATGGTGGCCTTCATGCGCGCCGAGCACAGCCGGCATGACGAGCACCAGGTGATTGCCAGCTTGCGTCAGGACGGCGCATTGGCGTTGTCGCTGGTGGCCGACCACGATGGCTATGTCGTCGGCCATCTGGCCGTCTCGCCGGTGACGCTGTCGGACGATTCGCCCGGCTGGTTCGCACTCGGCCCGCTCGCCGTCGGGCCAGGCCACCAACGACAAGGGCTGGGCACGCGGCTGGCGCAGGCGGCGCTCGCCACCTTGCGCGAGCGTGGTGCTGCGGGTTGTCTGGCGCTGGGCGAGCCAGCGTTCTTCCGGCGCCTGGGCTTTGCGGTCGAACCCGGCCTGGTGCTGCCCGACGTGCCTGCTTCGGAACTGCAGGCGCTGGCCTTCGGCGACCGGCTGCTGCCGCTGGCCGATGTGGCGTATCACCCGGCGTTCGGGCTGGGCTGAGCGCAGGCTGCCTGCGCCTGGTGTGCTGCGCGGGTGTCGTCGGTAGAGCCGCAGGTCAGACTGGCTGCGCTTAACTTTTCGAGGATTGGTCCAATGCGCCATTGATGCCGCCGTCGTGATGACGGCCTTACCCGCTGCTGGTCCGCCTGGATCGGCGCGTGTGCTGGCATGCAATGGAGATCCGGATGACCTGTGCGTCGCTGACGCTGGAAAGCGTTGCGTATGTGCTGCCCGATGGCAGCCCGTTATTTTCCGATCTGAACATCCATATCGACCAGCGCGCTACCGGCCTGGTCGGGCGCAACGGCGTGGGCAAGAGCGTGCTTGCGCGCCTGCTGGCCGGTGAGCTGCTGCCCAGTGCCGGGCGCTGTGTCCGTAGCGGCAGCGTGCATGACCTGCCGCAGCGGGTGAGCGTTGCGCCGGAGCAAAGCATTGCCGAATTGGCCGGTGTCGCGCCGCTGCTGGATGCGCTGAAGCGCATCGCCGCTGGCGGTGTTGCGCCCGCCAATTTTGAACGCGTCGGCGAGCGCTGGACCGCCAATGCGCAATTTGCCGCCGAACTCGAACGGCAAGGCCTGGGTGGGCGCGATCCACGTGCACCGGCCGCGCAATTGAGCGGCGGCGAAGCGATGCGCGTGGCGCTCGCCGGCGCGTTTCTGACCCAACCGGATCTGCTGATCCTGGACGAGCTCAGCAATCACCTGGATGGTCCGCAACGCCAGCGGCTGATGGATCAGTTGCTGGCATGGAGCGGCGGCTTGCTGATGATGAGCCACGACCGCAGCTTGCTCGATGCGATGTAGTGCATCCTGGAGCTGTCCGCGCAGGGGCTGCGCAGCTACGGCGGCAACGACGCGTTGTATGCGCAGCCGCGCGATCGAGCCACAGGCGGCCAGCGATCTGCTGGCACAGCGCAAACACATGCGCGCACGCGGCGAGCAGGCGTTGCGCGCGCAACTGCAGCGTCAACTGCAAGGCCAGGCGCGCGGCGCGCGTGCTGCGGGGCAGGCGAATCAGGCCGCGATGCTGCTTGGCGGGTACAAGCACCGCAGCGACGTCAGCGCGGGGCGGCTGCAACAGCAACGTCAGGCCGAACAGGCGCGGCTGAGTGAAGTGGTGCGGCCGGCCGCAGCGCAGGTGGAGGCCGATCAGGCGATCGCTGTGCTGGCGCCGACCGCATCAACCGGCGGATCGCGGCGCCTGGCCACGCTGAAACAAGTGGCACTGGACGGGCGGCTGGGCGGGCGGCGGGTGGAGTTGCTGCTGCAGGGACAGCCGCGGATTGGTCTGGTCGGTCCCAATGGCAGTGGCAAGTCTGCGTTGCTGCAGTTGCTGGCAGGGCGTTTGCAGCCAAGCGCAGGGCAGTGCCAGGTGCACGTGCCGGTGGCATAGCTGAATCAGGATCTGGGGCTGCTGGACCCGATGCGCGCGGCCGTTGTGCAACTGCAGGAGGCAGACCCGGGTGCGCCGACGCATGCACAGCGGCGGCGGCTGGCCGCTGCTGGGGCTGGACCAGACGCGTGCCGACCTGCCCACCGGCCAGCTCAGCGGCGGCCAGCGGCTCAAGGCGGTACTGGCCTGTGCGCTGTACCAGGCAAAGCCGGCGCAACTGCTGTTGCTGGACGAGCCGACCAATCACCTGGATCTGCCCTCGGTGGAAGCGATCGAGGCGCTGCTGCGCAGCTACCAGGGGGCGCTGATCGTCGCTTCGCACGATGCCGCCTTCCCGCAACGGCTGGGCCTTGAGCAGCGCCTGGATACGGCGCAGGTGCAGTGGCGGCTGGCGCCGTGGTGAACCGTGCGGCGGGCGATCCGGCGCACGGGCTGGTAATGCCGGCCACGATGGCCGACCATTTGCACCCCGTCCACGGCGGCCACGGCATTGCCCACCCGGGCGCCGGCCCGCTGTCCTGCTCCCACGCTCGCCGCCGCGGCCAGCGTCTTTATCGATACCTGCCCAAGTGAAATTCTTCGCATCCTGCGCCAAGGGCCTGGAATACCTGCTTGCCGACGAACTGCTTGCGCTCGGTGCCAGCAAGGCCACCGCCACTATCTCCGGCGTCAACGTCGAAGGCGAACTGCGCGATGCCCAGCGCGCCGTGCTGTGGTCGCGCCTGGCCAGCCGCGTGCTGTGGCCGCTGAGCGAGTTCGATTGCCCGGACGAAGACGCGCTGTACGCCGGCGTGGCCGAGCTGCCGTGGGACGCGCATCTGTCGGTGGGGCACACGCTGTCGGTGGACGCGCATGTGTCCGGCACCGCGATCACGCACGCCCGCTACGCAGCGCAGCGCATCAAGGACGCGGTGGTGGACACCATGCGCCGGCAGGGGCTGGAGCGCCCGTCGGTAGACGTGGAAAGCCCGGACCTGCGCCTGAATTTGTCGCTGCGTAAAGGCCGCGCCACCATCTCGGTGGACCTGGGTGGAGGCCCGCTGCACCGGCGCGGCTGGCGCATGGCGCAGAACGAGGCGCCGTTGAAGGAAAACCTGGCCGCAGCGGTGCTGATGCGCGGCGGCTGGCCGCGCGCCTATGCCGATGGCGGCGGCTTGCTGGATCCGATGTGCGGCAGCGGCACGCTGCTGATCGAAGGCGCGCTGATGGCCGCCGACGTCGCGCCCGGTCTGCAGCGTTACGGCAGCGATCTGCCCAGCCGCTGGCGCGGCTTCGACCGCAACGGCTGGCAGCAACTGGTCAGCGAAGCGCGCGAACGCGACAGCGTCGGCCGCGCCGCGCTCAAGCAGGTGATCCACGGCAGCGACATGGACCCGCATGCCATCCGCGCTGCGAAAGAGAATGCGCAAGTGGCCGGCGTGGCCGAGGCGATCTGGTTCGGCGTGTGCGAGGTCGGCGAGTTGCAGACGCCACCGCAGGCCACCGGCGTGGTGGTGTGCAATCCGCCCTATGACGAGCGCTTGGCCGCCGATGCGGCGCTGTATCGGCGCCTGGGCGATACCTTGCAGTGCGCCGTGCCTCAATGGCGCGCGAGCCTGCTGTGCGGCAATGCCGAGCTGGCGTATGCCACCGGCCTGCGCGCGGGCAAGAAATACCAGCTGTTCAACGGCGCGATCGAATGCGCGTTGATCGTCTGCGACCCGATCGCAGTGCCGCGACGCACCCCGCTGGCGGCACCCACCGCGCTCAGCGAAGGCGCGCAGATGGTGGCCAATCGGCTGCGCAAGAATCTGCAGAAATTCAAGAAGTGGCGCGCGCGCGAAGGCGTCGAATGCTTCCGCGCCTACGACGCCGATTTGCCGGAATATTCCGCCGCCATCGACGTGTACCAGCAAGCCGACGGCGACCGGCGCATCTTCCTGCATGTGCAGGAATACGCAGCGCCAGCGACGATTCCCGAGGCCGATGTGCGCCGTCGTCTCAACGAACTGCTGGCCGCCGCACGCGAGGTCTTCGAGGTACCGGCCGAGCGCGTGGCGCTGAAGTCGCGCGAACGCGGCAAGGGCGGCAGCAAGTACGGTCGCTTCGAACAGCGCAACGAAATCGTCCACGTGCGCGAACACGGCGCGTTGCTGCGCGTGAACCTGTTCGATTATCTGGATACCGGGCTGTTCCTGGACCACCGCCCGCTGCGTGGCACCATGGCGCAGCAGAGCAGGGGGCGCCGCTTTCTCAATTTGTTCTGCTACACCGGCGTGGCCAGCGTGGAAGCGGCCGTGGCCGGTGCGGCGTCCACCACCAGCGTGGATCTGTCGGGAACATACCTGCAGTGGTGCGCCGACAATCTCGCGTTGAACGGGCTGGCCGGCAGCAAGCACAAGCTGGTGCAGGCCGATGCATTGGCCTGGCTGGAAGCCGAACGCGCGCATTTCGACGTCATTTTTTGCGACCCGCCAACCTTCTCCAACTCTGCGCGCGCGGAAGATTTCGATATCCAGCGCGCGCATGTGCGTCT
Source organism: Xanthomonas oryzae pv. oryzae (assembly GCF_004136375.1). Lineage (NCBI taxonomy): Bacteria > Pseudomonadati > Pseudomonadota > Gammaproteobacteria > Lysobacterales > Lysobacteraceae > Xanthomonas > Xanthomonas oryzae. The sequence continues at coordinate 3,076,672 of NZ_CP031697.1, read as the reverse complement.
GTTGCGTGCGGCCGTGGCACGGTTGGCGCCTGGCGGCGTGTTGTATTTCTCCAACAACTTTCGTCGCTTCAAGCTGGATGAGGAAGGGGTGGCGGAGTTCGCGCAGTGCGAGGACATCAGCCCGCGTACCATCGACCCGGATTTCGAGCGGCATGCGCGGATTCACCGTGCCTGGCGGTTGACGGCCTGAGTTCACGCCGGTTGCATGCGATGGCGTGCTTCACGGTGTCGCGATGCAGCCAGCAGGCGTGGTTGCCGCGGTTGCAGGCGGCTGACGCCTGAAGCGGCTACCCGAACGTAGCAAGCAGTCGTCAGGTGGGCGTGGAAGGCGCACGTGGAGCGGCTAACAGAACGACTGCGCTCATCCGCCAGGCGGGCGCGGCCGGTGCTCGGAATACTCATGTACCGCGCGTCCACTGCGGTTGTGAGCGCGCCCTCCGCGCCCACCTGACAGCTGCTCGCGACGTTTTGTTAGGTGCACTCAGAGCTGCGGTGTACGGGGGCACATGCCGCGCCGTGCAACGGCCGCGCTTGCCTGGCGGTTGCCCAGGCGTTGGTTCGTCGCGCTTGGACACGCAGACGCAATCGCGGCCGCCCATGCGCGTACAGGGCATGACCGCAACAAGCCCGGCACAGGGCTGCGGTATGCTGATTCGCATGCTTTGGAGTCAACGATGACCGCACCACCTCGCATCGCCTTTCTTGCCAGTCCCGCCGAGCCGGCGGTGGCCGCGCGCGCACGCCTTGTGCAGCGCTTTGGCGACCATGCGCTGGACTGCGCGGACATCGTCTGTGCATTGGGCGGCGACGGCTTCATGCTGCAGACGCTGCACCGACATGGCGCCTCCAACAAGCCGGTGTTCGGTATGAAGCTGGGTTCGGTCGGCTTCCTGATGAACCAGTACCGCGACGACGAGGACGACCTGCTCGAGCGGCTGCAACGTGCCGAGCCGGCGTATCTGCGGCCGCTGGAAATGCAGGTGCAGACCGAATCCGGGGCCAGTGCCGGTTCGTTGGCGTACAACGAGGTGTCGCTGCTGCGGCAGACCCGGCAGGCGGCGCATCTCAGCATTGATCTCAACGGCCAGACCCGCATTGCCGAGCTGATCGGCGATGGCGTGATGGTGGCCACGCCGGCCGGCAGCACGGCATACAACTATTCGGCGCACGGGCCGATCCTGCCGCTGGGCTCGCACACGCTGGCGCTGACACCGATCGCACCGTATCGCCCGCGACGCTGGCGCGGTGCCATCCTCAAAGCCGATACCGCAGTGCGTTTCCGTGTGCTGGACCCGTACAAGCGCCCGGTCAGCGTCACTGCCGATTCGCACGAAATCCGCGACGTGGTCGAAGTGACCATCCGCGAATCCACGCAGCGCCAGGTCACATTGTTGTTCGATCCCGAACACAACCTGGAAGAGCGCATCTTCAGCGAGCAGTTTGCGGTGTGAGGGGGCGGGATTGGGCATTGGCAACGGCAGACACACGCGATGCCGTCCGCCCGTGGTTGCGCCTGCAGGTTACGATGCGGCGCACGTGACTCAACGCCTGATCTCACGTTCCCGATGACTGCTCCAAACCACTCCCGAATTCCCAATCTCTCATCCCGGCCTCTCCAATGCCCGACAACTCCCCAAGATTATTGACCGTCGCGGTGACCTCGCGCGCCCTGTTCGATCTTGAAGAAGGCCATGCGCTGTTCGAGGCAGATGGGGTGGAGGCGTATTCGGCGTTCCAGCGCGAGCACGAGGACGATGTCTTGCAGCCGGGCGTTGCGTTTCCGGTCGTGCGCAAGCTGCTGGCGCTCAATCACGATGTGCCCGAAGACGCGCCGCGCGTGGAAGTGATCCTGCTGTCGCGCAATTCTGCCGATACCGGTTTGCGCATCTTCAACTCGATCCAGCATTACAGCCTGGGCATCGTACGTGCCACGTTCACCTCGGGCCAGCCGACCTGGCCGTACGTCAAGCCATTCGGCACTGATCTGTTCCTGTCGGCCAATCCTGAATCGGTACGGCGCGCGCTGAGCCATGGCATCGCGGCGGCGACCATCATGCCGCGCGCACCCGGCGAACGCGCCGAGGCTGCCGCAGCAATTGCAGATAACGACGAAAGCCGGCTGTCCACGCAGCTGCGGATCGCCTTCGATGGCGACGCGGTGATCTTCGGCGACGAGAGCGAGCGCATCTCGCGCGAGCAGGGCGTGGAAGCCTTCGGGCGTCATGAGCGCGAACGCGCACGCGAGCCGTTGTCGGTCGGGCCTTTCCGCAATTTCCTGTCGGCACTGCATGCCTTGCAGGCTGCGGTTCCGCCCGGCGAGGCATCGCCGATCCGCACGGCGCTAGTCACCGCGCGCTCGGCACCGGCGCACGAGCGAGTGATCCGCACATTGCGCGAGTGGGGCGTGCGTCTGGACGAGGCGCTGTTCCTTGGCGGGCGCCATAAAGGGCCGTTTCTGGAGGCCTTTGGCGCGGATATCTTCTTCGACGATTCGCAGCACAACATCGACAGTGCGCGCCAACATCAGCATGTGGCCGCAGGTCATGTGCCGCACGGCGTGGCCAACGAAGGGTAATGCGAGAACGATAGCGTCATTCAACCGGCATCTGGCACCGGTGATATCCCCAACTGCAGGTCCACTAGCTTCCAGCGCAACCCCTGTGGTTCCAGTACGACCTTCATTGGCGGTTCGCCGGGGGCGCGTTCGACGTCGATCACGAAGCGGTCCAGCGCCTCGAAGCGGTGTTTGGCGTTTTTCAACGGTCGCGCGGGTTCGGTGGGGCCGAAGGGATCGCCGCCCTGCAGTTCATTGCGGCCGCGCTTCCACAGGACATGCCCCTGCAACAGTGCACCGATGCCGATCGGCGTCACCAGCGTATCCACCGCCGCACCACCGAGTTGGTTCCCCAGGCCATACAGCAACGTGCCCCACGGACTGGCGGCGATGTCTGGACCGGCTTGCCGCACCAGATAATCGTTGAGCTGGGCGCGCAGGCTGCTACGCACACGCGGGAAGTCGACGTAGTGTTCTAGTGCGGCGGTATCGCGTTGCTCGATAGCCTTGGACAGGCCCTGCATGGTCAGGTAAGGCCCGCCGAACCACCACGCAGTGACGGCCAGCAAGACAACAACGAGAATGCCGATGGCTTTTTTCATGGCGCCCAGACTGCCGCAATTGCGGCTGCCGCAGGTGAAGATCAGTGACTGGGTGAGCCGCGGCCATCGCCGAAGGCGGCGACCAGACGTTGCCGTTGGGCGGTGTCCAGCGCCTGTATGCGGGTCTGCAGCACTTCATCCAGGTTGCCGATGCGGGTGGTGCCCAGGATGCCGCTGGCCACA